>JBBCIV010000147.1:0-31031 GCA_037189665.1 Phycisphaerae bacterium
AGCGTCAGGTGGATGATCTCGCACGGCACGTTGACGCGGAGCGGAAACCAGTTGCCGACGCCGTTGGAAACGACGCACGTGCTGTTGTTGCGGCGATACGCGCCGGACCAGTAGCGGTACATCAGCGGGCCGAAGCCGAGATCGCCGAAGAGCTTGAGCTGTCCGCCGTGCGTGTGGCCCGAGAGGGTGAGCGGGATGTCGGCCGTCACTGCTGCATCGAAGCTGTGAGGGTGGTGGGCGAGCAGGATCGTGAACGCGTTCGGATCGCGAAGCGGCAACAGGCGGTTCACCGCGTTCATCTGCCCGCCATCGGTCCGGCCGCCCCAGCGCGGGCCGATGATCTGCACGTTTTCGCCGCGCACGCGGAGGGTCGGCGCGTCGTCGATCAACATTCCCACGCCGGCCCGGCGGGCGTCACGCTCGAAGATGAAAGGGTTTTCGATCAGGTCATGATTGCCCTGGCAGCTATACGTGCCGTATCGGCCGCGGAAGGATCGCAGCATCTCCAGGCCATCGGGCAGGTCTTTGAGGGCGTGGTTGATGAGGTCGCCGGCGTGCAGGACGAGGTCGGCGTCAAGCTCGTTGGTGCGATCGATGATGGCCTTGAACTTCGCATCCGACATGAACGACCCGACGTGCGGATCGGCGACGTGGGCGATCGTCATGCCTTCCAGCTTGGACGGCAGGTTAGGGATGGGCAGTTCGATCCGGCGGACGCGGAAATAGTCGCGGTCGATTGCAGCCTGGCCGGTCATCGCGAGCGTGGCGACGGGCGGGCCGAGCACCATCGCCTGTGCAAGGAAAGCGCGGCGAGAGGGGTTCGGCACCTCTTCGTTGGCCTCGGTTTCAGGCAGGCGCCGCGGCATCAGCAGCCGGCGAGCCACCGAGGCGAAACGCCCCGCCAGCGACGGCAAAAACACCAGCGGCAACAGCAGGAAGTGCCAGATGAAGACCATCTTCACCGCCCATTCGGGCATGACCATCGCTTCCATACGAACGATCCGGGCTCCCAACAGCAGCGCCAGCCCCAGCAGCGTCAGCGACATGAAAATACCGATGACGGCCCGCCAGCCCTTGCCCAGCCCGGCCTTGCGAGCGGCGCGGTCGGCGTACCACCACCACCAGCCGTCGGCGGCGAGCATCAGACCAATGATCGAAAGGACGAACCACATGCCGTTGAACTTTCCTCGATGCCAGCGATGATAGGCCATCACGATGATTCGTTCGACCCCCTGCCTCTTGTTTCTGGCGATGACGAGCCTGGTTGGCTGCGTCGAACGCAAGCTTACCATCACCAGCGATCCGCCGAACGCATTGGTCTACCTGAATGGGAAAGAGGCCGGCCGCACGCCGATCGAGCAGGACTTTCTCTGGTACGGCAACTACGACGTGCAGGTTCGCGCCGACGGCTACGACACGCTGAAAACCCAGTCGAAGGTCACCGCTCCGTGGTGGCAATGGGTGCCGCTCGACCTGGTGGCGGAGTTCATGCCCTGGCACCCGACTGACCACCAGAAACTTCACTACACCCTCACCCCCGCCGCCCCCGTCGATACGCCGGCGGAGATTTTGATTGACCGGGCAACGGAACTGAAGGGAAAGGTCGAAAGCTCGGCGGTTAAGTAACGCCCCGGGTTGCCGTCACGATATGCGAGGCGTGCCGCATTCGGGACAACGATCGGGCGACTCACGTAAATCATATCCACAATGAAGGCATAGCCCCCGGCGCGAGCGGCGAACATGACGCGCCGCCCGCGCGGTTCGCATCAGCAGCCAACAGAATGGCGGAATCACCGCATATGCATGGGGAAAGGTGACCGCCGCATATCGGTCGCCTGGATCGTCCGACCACTGCCATTTAGCCGTGCAGCCGAGCCATACTCGGCTATGGGGATCCTCCGCCAGATGGCCGATGCCGACAAGCATCGTGAGGGCATCGACGCCCACATCCGAAAAAAGCGGCGGATTGAGGACGTACCAGGGCAACGCGAAATCGTACGGCTGCCCGACAAGATGGCGGAAAGTCATTGCATCCCGGGGGGCGGCTCGCATCGCGGACACGCAGATCATCAGCCGTCCACGATCACTTCGAACGTAATGAATGCGGCTGTCCCAATCGATCAGGACGCCTGCCTCCCCTCTGTCGAAGCTGCGCCAGAACGCAACCGCGACGAGCAGGCACAAAAGAAAGGACATCGGGATTCGGCCGAGGTGTCGCTTCACGGAACATGCCCGTCCAGCAAGTACGACTTGAGCGAGTCGCCGGAACGTCGCGTGGCAAGCCAGTTGAGAAACCGCGCGAGCCTGACGTGGCCGTAGGCATCGGCGGTAACGATGAGCGTCCCGCCAGCCTCAAAAGTGCGCACCTGGTCCCCCCGTTCGTCCTCCGGGCGATCGGCGACGAAATGTGCAACCCGTGCGACGAAGCCCGCGAATTGCGCCTCGCCAGGAATGACGTCGACAAGCGGCGGCGGTGGATCGCTCGCACCGAAGAGTCCGCCGCCGAAATTCTGCGAGTTGGCCACTTCGGAGGCGGACGCCCCCTCCCTGGCGAAGACCGGCATCTCTCGGCCGTAGATCGCAGAGTAAAGTGGACGCAGATCGTAAAATCGTGTGACCGTGTGTACGGCAGCGTCCCTGCGGCTCATCACTGTGATTTGTCGCCCCGATACCGTCCAACTCACGCCACCGTCGACGCTGAGGTTCAGGTCGTCGAGCACCTCGTGAAGCTCGCGTTCCGTGGCGTGCAACGTTGCCGGCGCACCGGCGCGCGTGGGCCAATCGTCTTCCTCAAACGACGCCCAGTCCACATGGATATCGGCTTGATAGGCCTTCCCCAGACCTTGGATGACGTCCTTCAACGGTTCATCCGTAAATCGGAAGCTCGCCCGCCGGCCTTCCAAACCCAGCGCAACGGGATCGAACGGCGCGTCCAGATATGGCGGTACTGGCAGCGACCGCGTCCTTCCCGCCATATATGCCGCCCCTACGATGACAAGCAGGAGCAGACCGTATCGAATCTTTCCCTTCATGGATCGCATCCCACACTATGAGCAGCAGTCAGTGTAAACTCCCGCCAAGCGAATGCGTATCTCCGAACTGTTTTATTCGATCCAAGGCGAGGGCAAGTTACTTGGCGTGCCGTCGGTGTTCGTCCGGGCCAGCGGATGCAATCTGCGGTGCGTCTGGTGCGATACGCCCTACGCATCCTGGGAACCGGAGGGCGAAACATGGGACGTTGCCCGAGTGGTGACAGAGGTGGAGAAGATCTCTCCCGCGCCAAGCGGCCACGTGGTGCTGACCGGCGGCGAGCCGATGATCATGCCGGACATCGGCGAACTGGCGCGGTCGCTTAAAGACCGCGGCTGGCACATCACCGTCGAAACGGCCGCCACGGTGTTTCGGGAGATGCCGATCGACCTGGCGTCGCTGTCGCCCAAGCTGTCGAACTCCACGCCTCATCACCGCGAGGGCGGACGGTTCGCGATCTCGCACGAAAAGCAGCGGCTGAACGTGCCGGTCATCCAACGGTTTATCGATTCGTCGGCGGATTTTCAGCTCAAATTCGTCGTATCCGACCAGCGCGACCTCGACGAAATCCACGTCCTGCTCGCCCAGCTCAAGGCGTGGCGGCCGAGCGACGTGCTGCTGATGCCGGAAGGGACGGACACCGAAACACTGCGATCGCGCGTTGGCTGGATCGGCGAGGTCTGCAAATCGACCGGCTTTCGTTACTCGCCCCGCCTGCACGTGGAGATGTACGGCAACCGCCGGGGGACGTAGGCGCGCCAAATTGGCCTATTCCTCCTCCTGTAATTTCAGGTACACTTTCCCGCTTCGATGAAGTTGAAGTTGTCCAAAACGTTTCGATTCGAGGCGGCCCACGCGCTGCCCACCTTCCCCGAAGGCCATAAGTGCCGGCGGCTGCACGGGCACTCGTTCCGGTTTGACGTCATCGTGGAAGGCGACGTTGACCCCGCCAAGGGCTACCTGATCGACTACGGCGACATCAAAAGAATCTGCGACCCGATCGTAAAGCAACTCGATCACTACTACCTGAACGACATCCCAGGCCTGGAAAACCCCACCGCCGAGATGATCAGCAAGTGGCTGTGGGACCACATCAAACCCCAACTGCCGCTGCTGGCCAAAATCATCGTCAACGAAACCTGCACTTCCGCCTGCGAATACTGCGGGGAGTAGATTTTAGCCGCAGGCGAACGCAGATAAACGCAGATTCGGGCAATCCAATTCACGATTTATCAGATCATAAAATCGCTGTTATCTCCTTTTTCCAATTAAACTTATCTGCGTTCATCTGCGTTCATCCGCAGTTCTATCACGTCCACGCTTGACAAGTTTTGAAATGTTCTGCAAAATATTGACATCTCAACGACAGGTTTGCGGAGCATGGCGGCAACGGCAACAAAACTGGACCGGAAGGAAGTGGAAGCCCTCGTTCGCGAGGTGCTTCGGCAGAAACTGGCGGGTGTGAGCGGCCCGCAAAGCTACGAGCGACACGCCGCCGACCGGCGACCCGGGCCGCCGCATCCGCTGGTCGTGAACGTGTCTGCACGGCACGCCCACGTCACCCAGGAACACCTCGAAATCCTCTTCGGCAAGGGCGCCAAACTGGGCAAAATGAAGGATCTGTACCAGCAAGGCGAGTTTGCCTCTGAGCAGCAGATCACCGTCGTTGGACCGCGGCAGCGGATCATCCCGAACGTTCGCATTCTCGGGCCGGTCCGCAACTACACGCAGCTCGAATTAAGTTACACCGACGGCATCTACCTCGGCATCGACCTGCCCCTGCGGATCAGCGGCGACCACGCCGGCACGCCCGGCATCACCCTGCTCGGCCCGGCCGGGGCGCTCACGATCAATCAGGGCGTCATCCGCGCCAAGCGACACGTCCACATGTCCGCCGAAGACATGGCCTACTACGGCGTCAAGGACGGCGACGAAATGAAGCTCAAAATCGACGGGCCGTGCGGCGTTACGTTCGCCGGCGTCACCGTGCGATATCACCCGAAGGTCATCCTCGAAATCCACATCGACACCGACGAGGGCAACGCGTGCGATCTGGAGTCGGCGACGAAAATGGAACTGATCAAATGAGTTGATCGTTCGGCTAGTTGATGGTTGATGGGAACGAGGCAACTTCCCCAACCCGATCAACTATCGACCATCAACTATCAACTGGAGCGACTATGGCAAACGAAGCACTCGGAATGATTGAGACCAAAGGTCTCGTGAGTCTGATCGAAGGCACCGACGCGATGCTGAAAGCGGCGAACGTCGAGGTCGTCGGCTGGGACAAGGTCGGCTCGGCGATGGTCACCACGTTCATCAAGGGCGACGTGGCGGCGGTGAAGGCGGCGCTCGACGCCGGCGCGGAAGCGTCGGGACGCGTGGGCGAAGTCCTCTCCGTTCACGTCATCGCCCGCCCGCATGACGAACTGACCGGCCTCCTCCCCAAAGCGAAGAAGACCGACACCAAGGCCGCCGGCGCTACCGGCGGTGCGTCCGGCGCCGTCGGCATGATCGAAACCAAGGGCTGGGTCGGCCTGGTCGAAGCGACCGACGCGATGGGCAAGGCCGCCAACGTCGAGATCGTGAAGACGATCCAGATCGGCGGCGCGTTCGTCACGACGATCGTCAAGGGCGACGTCGGCTCCGTGAAGGCCGCCGTCGACGCCGGCGCTGCGGCCGCGGGCAAGGTGGGCGAGTTGATCTCGTCGCACGTGATCGCGCGTCCGCATAGCGATCTGATCGCCGGGTTTGCGGGATGAGTTGATAATCAGGAGTTGATAGTTGATGGGAATCGCGCTGCACCTATCTTGGCCATCAACCATCAACTCGCTCTCACTCTCATGCTGATCCTCGTCGCCAACCTCGGCTCCACCAGCTTCAAGTTCAAAGTCCTGGACATGGACAAGAACGGCGAAGTGGTGGCATGGGGTAGCGCGGAACGGCTGGTGGGCGAGCATGCCCGCACGTCCATGGGCCTTGAGATACTGAATGCGCAGATTGAAATGGACGGCATGCCCGCCACGCATTCTTCGGTCATTGAGGCACTGAATTATGCGTTCTCGTCGCATAAACTGGAAATCGACGCCATCGGCTTCAAGGCCGTCCACGGCGGGCCGATCTCGGGCGCAGTGAAGGTGGATGCTCACGTGCTCGACACGATGCAGCAGTTCGCCGACATCGCCCCGGCCCATAATCCGCCCTACATCGCGGCGATGAAGGCGTTCGCGGCCAAGCTGCCCGGCGTGCCACAGGTGGCGTGCTTTGAGACGGCGTTTCACCAGACGATTCCGCTGTCGCGACAGGTCTACGGCATTCCGTGGGACTGGACCGAGAAGCTCGGCATCCGCCGGTATGGCTTCCACGGCGCGTCGCATCGGTACATCGCGACGCGAGCGAAGGAGCTGATTCCGTCCGCACGAAAGATCGTCTCCTGCCACCTCGGCGGATCGTCGTCGATCACCGCAATCGAGGATGGCAAGAGCGTCGCGACCAGCATGGGCCTGACGCCGCAGACCGGATTGCTGCAGAACAACCGCGTCGGCGACTTCGACACCTTCGCGCTTCAGAAGCTGCTCAAGCAGGGTCTGGGCGTGGACGACGTACTGAAAAAGCTCGGCAAGGAAGGCGGCCTGCTCGGCATCAGCGGCGTATCAAACGACATGCGCGACATCGAAAAGGCCGCCGCCGAGGGCAACGAGCGGGCGAAGCTGGCGATCGACGCGTTCGCCGAGGGCATCCGGCATTATCTCGGTGCGTACCTGGTGGCCTTGGGCGGCATCGACGCGCTCATCTTCACCGGCGGCATCGGCGAGAACGGCGTGGCGTTCCGAGAGCAGGTGTGCGCGAACCTCGGCTTCGCCGGCGTCAAACTCGACGCGGAGAAGAACAAGAGTCGGGCAAAGGAAGCGAAGATTAATTCGGATGACTCATCGGCACAGATCTGGATCATCCCAACCAACGAAGAGCTGATCGTCGCGAGGCAGACTAAAGAAGTATTGCGTGGGTCGTAGGTCGTGGATCGTGGGTCGAAAGTTGACTCACGGCCGACGACTGACGACCGACGACCAACGGAGATCGTTATGGCAGCAGGTGAAGCAATCGGATTGATCGAAACCCGCGGGCTCGTGCCGGCGGTGGAAGCGCTGGACGCGGCGTTGAAGGCCGCGAACGTGACGTACGTGGATAACCACAAGGTCGGCAACGGCATGGTGGCGTTCACGCTGAAGGGCGACGTCGCCGCCGTACGCGCCGCGGTGGACGCCGCCGCCGAGGCGGCCGCCAAGCTGGGCGAGGTGGTCAGCGTTCACGTCATCGCCCGCCCGCACCCGGACGTGGCGAAGATGGGATGAGTCAAACGATGAATCAGGAACGATGAATGATGAGCAAAGCTCTGTTTCCTCGTTCATCGCTCATCGTTCATCGTTACTTTTGAGGTTTTCATGTTCTTAGCGCGCGTCACCGGCACTGTCGTCTCTTCCGTCAAGGACAAGACCTTGAACGGGCAGAAGCTGCTCGTCGTCGAGCCGTTGAACATGAAGTACGACGAGTCGCAGAAGCCCGCGAGCCTCGGCCATACCGGCCGGGCAATCGTGGCGATCGACGTCGTCGGCTGCGGCGAAGGCCAGCTCGTCCTCGTCGTCCAGGGCTCGTCCGCCCGCATGACCGACCAGACGAAAAACCTCCCCGCCGACGCGGTGATCGTCGGCATCGTGGACGCGGCGACCTACGCGGGCACGACGTTTTACCAAGCGAAGGACTGACGTACTGCGTACCGCGTGCCGCGCGCGTGAAGGGCCACCCCATCACGCGCGCGGCACGCGGCACGCAGTACGCGGCTGTGATCGATGGATGCAACACTCGTACAAGATGTCGTCGCCGAGGTGATGCGGAAGCTGCAGTCGAAGGCGGACTTCAGGTCCGCCGCTCCTCGCGCCGGCGAGGATGCGCCCGCGAACGAGCCGATGCGATCGGCTTCCGCCAGCCAGTCCGCCGACGGGCGGTACGGCATCTTCAACAACGTTGACGACGCCGTCCGCGCCGCCGCCGAGGCGCAGCAGAAGCTGCTGAAGCTGTCGCTCGACGATCGCGACCAGATCGTCAAGCTCGTCAAATCCATCGCCAAGCAAAACGCCCATGCCTGGGGCGAAATCGAGTTCAAGGAAACGAAGATCGGCCGGCTCGATCACAAGATCGAGAAGCTCCAGATCCTCGAACTCGTGCCCGGCGTCGAATACCTGAAAACCTACGCCAACAGCGGCTCCAACGGCGTCTGCCTTGAGGAGTTCGCGCCGTTCGGCGTCATCGGCATCATCACGCCGGTGACGCATTCGGTGCCGACGTTGAGCGCCAACGTCATCAACATGGTGGCGTCGGGCAACTCGATCGTCGCCAATCCGCACCCCAGCGGCGTGAACTGCGCCGTCATTGCCGTGCGGGAGTACAACAGGCAGATCGCGGCCAGGTTCGGCATCGAGCACCTGATCACGATCATCGCCAATCCGTCGCTGGAAAGCGCCGATGCGATCTTCAGCCACCGCGGCAT
The DNA here is from genome assembly GCA_037189665.1 of Phycisphaerae bacterium. GTDB lineage: Bacteria > Planctomycetota > Phycisphaerae > Tepidisphaerales > Tepidisphaeraceae > BPJO01. The sequence continues at coordinate 8,576 of JBBCIV010000147.1, forward strand.
CTCGCTGCTGGTGGTGACCGGCGGGCCGGCGGTGGCGCGGGCGGCGCTGAAGTCGCCGAAGCGGGCGATCGTCGCGGGCCCGGGCAATCCGCCCGTCGTCGTGGACGAGACCGCCTGCCTCAAGAATGCCGCCGAGTCGATCATCAAGGGCGCCAGTTACGACAACAACCTGCTGTGCATCGGCGAGAAGCAGGTGCTGGTGGTCGAAAGCGTCTACGACAAGCTCGTGGCCGCCCTTCAGACCGCCGGCGCGGTGCAGTTGACCAGCCCGCAGGTCGAGCGGCTGACCAGCGTTGCATTCAAGATGGGCGATGATCGCAAGCTGCACGTGAACAAGGACTACGTCGGCCGCGATGCTCGCCTCCTTGCGGAGGCGGGCGGCGCGTCGGCATCGCCTTCGTGCCAACTCGCCTTCGGCGAAACCAACTTCGATCACCCGTTCGTGCAGGAAGAGCAGATGATGCCGTTCGTCCCGCTCGTCCGCTGCCGCGACGTGAACGAGGCGATCGACAAGGCGATCGAGTCCGAGCACGGCTATCGCCACACGGCGATCATCCACAGCCGCAACATGGATACCGTCACCCGCTTCGGCCGGCGTGCCGCGACGACGCTGTTCGTCGTCAACGGCGCCAGCCCCACCGGCCTGGGCCTCGGCGGACAGGGACATCTCAGTTATTCGATCGCCACGCCCACCGGCGAAGGCATCACCACGCCGCTGACGTTCACGCGGTATCGGCGAGTGATGATCACGGGATCGTTAAGAATGGTGTAGAGCACGGGCGTCTCGCCCGCGTCACGGCCGGGACGGCCGTGCTACTGGAACACGATGCAACTCGGAACCGTCATCGGCCACGCCACCGCAACCCTCAAGCACCCGTCCATGAACGGGTGGCGGTTGCTCGTGGTCCAGCCGTTGAACAACGCCCGACAACCGGAGAACGACCCCGTTGTCGCCGTCAGCGGCCTGAACGCGGCGGTCGGGCAAACCGTCGTGTTGAACTCCGACGGCAAGGGCGCTCGCGAACTGGTCAAACACGACAAATCGCCGGTGCGATATTTCGCCTGCGCGATCGAAAGTGAGGAGAAGCGATGATCCTCACCCAGCGCCAGCTCGAACAACTGCTGAAACTGCACGGGAAGATCGTGATCCCGTATCGTGCCAGGCTCACGCCGTCGGCGCAGGACTGGCTCCGTCACAATAAGGTGTCGGTCGGCTATGACGAAGTGAAGGTCGACTTTACGCCCAAGGCCGTGAGTGTAAGCCCATCCGTCGCCATCACCGGCAGATATCTCTGGTGGTCCGACGGCCCCGACGGCATCGCCAAGGCAGCGATCGGCATGAGCGGCCGCGAGGTGATGCTCGAATCGATGGCCATCCTCGAAGACGCCAGCCGTGCGATCAGCGCGGTGCGCACGCTGTCGCAATCGATCGCGTCGAACGCCGCCCACGGCGGCGAGCTGGTCGTTCGAAATGCCGGCATCGCCACGGTGCTGGCCAACAAGGCCCCGAACCTTCGCGCCGTGGTTGCCACGACGATGGCGGCGGTCGAAGAATCGATCGCGTCCATCGCCGCCAACGTGCTGATCGTCGAGCGCGATAAGTGGCCGCTCAGCCCGCTGAAAAACCTGCTCGTGCGATTCTGCAAACTGGAACGAAAGATCGACCCGGTCGTCGAAAACGAATTGAAGATGTTGGGAACCGCAGATGAACGCGGATGCACGCAGATAAAAACGTGTTGCGGAGGCTGCAAAAGATGACCTCTCCATTCCGTATTCATCTGCGTTTATCTTGCGACTGAGAAAGATATGAGAATCGGCAAAGTCATTGGTCGCGTCACGCACTCGGTGGTCTACCCGACCCTCGTGGGCGGCCGTTTCCTGATCCTGGAAGTGCAGGACCGGTTCTCGCTGGCAGGCAAGGCGCGCAAGAGCGTCGAGACGGTCGTCGCCTACGACCACCTCGGCGCCGGCGATGGCGATACGGTCTGCTTCACCGAATCGCGTGAGGCCTGCATGCCGTTTTATCCCGAGAAAATTGTTCCCCTGGATGCGTATGTGACCGCGATCCTCGACCGGGTCGCGATTGAATTGGAGATTTGACCATGGCCATTGCGATTGCCAACGAGTTCAAGATCAAGCAGCAGCTCTGCGATATCGGCTACAAAATCTGGCTGAAGGGATTCTGCGCCGGCAACGAAGGCAACCACTCCTTCCGCCTCGGCCCGAATCGCTTCCTCTGCACGCCGACGGGCATCAGCAAGGGTTTTCTGAAGCCCGACGACATCTGCGTGGTCGATGGCAACGGCAAGCAGATCTCGGGCCGGCGCAAGCGCACCAGCGAGTTTCTGTTGCACGCGCAGATCTACGCCGCCCGGCCGGACGTGAACGCGGTCATCCACTCGCACCCGCCGCACGCGACGGCGTTCGCAGTGGCGGGCGTGGACCTGCCGACCTGCATCCACCCCGAGGCCGAGGTCTTCCTCGGCCCGGTGAAGACCGCCAAGTACGTCACGCCCGGCGACACGCGGCTGGGCGAATCCATCATGCCTTACGTGAAGGACAGCAACACGATCATCCTCGCCAACCACGGCGTCGTCTGCTTCCACGCCGAGCTTGAGCAGTGCTATTACCAGCTCGAGATCGTCGATGCCTACAGCCGCATCCTGCTGCTGGCCAAGCAGCTCGGCAGCGTCAACCCGCTGAACAGCAATGAGATGGTTGAGCTGATCCAGCTCAAAAAGAAGTTCGGCCTGCCCGACCCGCGCATGGACGAGGCGGGCACAGGCGCGGTCGCGTGCGCGACCAGCGATTTCCTCACCCGCGTCGGCGGCGGCGATTTCGGCAGCCGCGGACTGATGAGCGTCAACGGCGGTACCTGCGCCGTGCAGGCGCAGTCGCCCATCGAACGCGCGATCGGCTCGATGGTGCCGGCGTCGTACTCCGAGGCCGACGTCGAACGGCTCGTCCAGACCATCACCGACCAGATCATGGCCAGCGCCTAAACACTTACGTCATGCTCGCCATCGAACGCAAACAACGTCTGCTCGCCATCCTCCGCGACCGCAAGACCGCAACGCTGGAGGCGCTCGCGTCGGAACTGGGCGTGTCGGGATCGACCGTCCGGCGCGATCTCGAAACGCTCGAGTCCACCGGCGACATCGAGCGCACGCACGGCGGCGTCGTCTGGACCGGCGACAAGCAGACCGCGCGGCCGTACGCGTTCGACTCTCGCCTCAGCTACGCCACCGACGCCAAGCGCAAGATCGCCCGCGCCGCGCGCCAGCTCGTCACGCCCGGACAGACCATCCTCATCGACGGCGGAACCACCACGCTGTTCTTCGCCGAAGAACTGCGAGGCGTTCATCTCCAGATCGTCACCAACTCGCTGCCGATCGCGGAGATGTACCAGAACGACGACAACGTCGAACTGATCCTCACCGGCGGGCTGGCGTACCCGCGGTATGGCATCCTGCTCGGGCCGATCGCCGAACAGCTCATCACCACCATTCACACGCAAACGCTCTTCCTCAGCGCCGCCGGCGTGCACGGCGGATGGCTGTATAACCAGAACCTGCTGCTCGTGCAGGCGGAAGAGAAGATGATCCGCCAAAGTCAGCAGGTAGTGCTATTGGTGGACCATTCCAAGTTCGGCCAGCAGGCGCTCAGCAAGCTGTGTGAATTGAAACAAATTCATACCATCGTCACCGACGCCGAGCCCCCCGCCGTCGACCGCCAACTCATCGACGCCGCCGGCTGTCGGCTGATCATCGCGGAATAAATTTTCTGCCGATTCGTTGTAACCTTGTGTAGGCTTCGCACGTATTACTAGCCAGACACGCAGGGAAGATTATGCGCGCATCCATTGCCCTCGTCTTCGCCTTCCTCCTGACCTCGTTCGCCTCGGCTGCGGGCGAAGTGCGAACGCAGTTGGAGGACTGGACTGACGCCAACCGCAAACGCGTCGTCCCGGTGAAGATCTACTTCCCCGAAGGACTGAAGCCCAACGCCGCCGCGCCGGTGGTGTTGTTCTCGCACGGGCTGGGCGGGTCGCGCGAAGGGTATCGCTTTCTGGCCACCTACTGGGCCGAGCACGGCTACGTCGTCGTCGCGCTCCAGCACGCCGGCAGCGATTCGTCCGTCTGGCGTGGTCAGGACAACTTCCTCGGCCGAATGCTGCTGGCGGCAAACGTGGAAAACTACGTCCACCGCGTGCGCGACGTGAAATTTGCGATCGACCAGCTTGGCCGGATCAGCAAGTCACGCGATCACGTGTTGGCGGAGAGGATCGACCTGACGAAGATCGCGCTCGGCGGGCATTCGTTCGGGGCGTATACAGCGCTGGCGATCGCGGGGCAGGCGGCGATGTTGGGCACGCGCGAGGTGTCGTTCCTCGACCCTCGCGTGTCGTGCGTCATCGCGATGAGCCCCTCCCCGCCGCCGAAGGACCAGGTGGAGACGGCGTTCGCGAAGATCGGCATGCCGGTCTACCACCTCACCGGCACGAACGACCGCGTGGTGATCCAACCCATCGATCCCGCCGACCGCAAGATCCCGTTCGAGAAAACCACTGCCGCCGAGCAATACCTGCTCGTGCTGAACAAGGCCGACCACATGACCTTCTCCGGCCGCGGGACGATGGGCAGGAAGTTCTCCGCCGCCATCCAGCAATCGACCACCGCGTTCCTCGACGCCTACCTGAAGCGCGACGATCAAGCCAAAACGTGGCTTCGCGAAAGCTTTAAGCGCGAGTTGAAGGACGACGGAACGCTCGACTGGAAATGAATGCGCGTTTAGCATCGCGGCTTGCCGCGGGCTTTTCTGTCGGATCAAAATAAAATCGCGGCAAGCCGCGACGCTAAACGCGCATTCATTTCAGGAGAAACACCTGCACTACGCCGGGACCGTGGACGCCGGTGACGAGGTTCATCTCGATGTCCGCCGTCTTGCTCGGGCCGGAGATGATGACGGTGGCGCTGGCCGCGCCTTCTTTCTGGGTCAGTTCGAACAGGTCGATCAGATCGCCAACGCAGTTTTTCGGCTCGACGATCGCCACGTGCAGCGGCGGCACGAGCGACAGCCCGCGGCCGTGATCGGGGGAGGCGCGCATCACCAGGCTGCCCGTCTCCGCCACCACGCGCCACACGTCGGTCACGCTGGCGTCCACGTCGTACACCGCGTCGAGCGACGTTTCCCCCCACACGCTGACGGCAAAGCCCGCCTCGCGAAGGGCGCGTTCGATCTCCAGCTTGTTCAGCAGCTTTGACTTCGGGATGGCGATCGACTTCACCCCTTTTGATTTCAGGTAGGCGACCAGCTCTTCGTGCAACGACTCGACGCGCAGGGACGTCACGCCGATCTTGTTCTCCTTCGCTTTCCTCTCGAAGAGCGCGGGGAGGCCGATATCGCTCAGCACCAGGCGGACGATCGGCTCGTCCAGCGCCGGCGGCGCGGGCGCGGCCGGCGGAGTCGTCGAGCGGCCGAGCGATTGGCGGACCTTCTGCAATACGCCGTTCTCGTCGTTCATCACTTCTTCTCGCTCCAGACCTGTCGAAACGTCTTCTTCGCCGGCGCGGGGATATCGCGAACCTGCGTCCAGCCGTTGCCGGGAAACGGCAGCTTTTTCACGTAGCCCCTGCGCATCGCCAGCCGCAGCGTGACCTTCTGCCCCCAACTCGCCAGCTTGTACCGCCACGGCGTATACATCATCCACGCGTACGTGCGGTAGATGAACCGCTCGACGGGATGGCTGATCTGCTGTTTCACGATGTCTCGGCGCAGGTTGATCAGGTGCTTGGGGATGTTGATCTTTACCGGGCACGCGTCGTAGCACGCGCCGCATAGGCTCGACGCGTTGGGCAGGTCTTTGTTCTTCTCGAGGCCCTGCATCATCGGCGTGATGAGCGCGCCGATCGGCCCCGGATAAACGCTGCCGTAGCTGTGGCCGCCGATCTTGCGGTAGATGGGGCAGGCGTTAAGGCAGGCGCCGCAGCGGATGCAGCGGAGCATCTCGCGGTACTCCTCGCTCTGCAAAATCTTCGTCCGCCCGTTATCCATCAGCACGAGGTGGAACTCCTCAGGCCCGTCTGTCTCGCCTTTGCCGCGCTTGCCCCCGAAGATCGAGGTGTAGACGGTCATCGCCTGGCCGGTCGCGCTGCGGGCGAGCAGCTTCAGCATGACCGACAGGTCTATCGTTCGCGGCACGACCTTTTCGATGCCCACCAGGCTGATGAGCACGCGCGGCGTGGTCATCGATTGCCGGGCGTTGCCCTCGTTTTCCACCGTCACCACGTCGCCCGTCTCGGCGACCAGAAAATTGCCGCCGGTCATGCCAAGGTCGGCCTTGCGGAACTTGTCGCGAAGAAACGCTCGGGCCTGGGCGGTGAGCGCCTCGGGATCGTCGTTGTACGGCGTGCCGAAATACTCGCTGAACAGCTTCGCGATCGACGCCTTGTCCTTGTGGATGATGGGCGTGACGATGTGGCTGGGCTTGTCGTGGTCGATCTGCACGATGAACTCGCCCAGGTCGGTTTCGACCACGTCCAGCCCGGCCGCTTCCATCACGTGGGCGAGCTCGATCTCCTCGCTCACCATCGATTTGGACTTGATGATGCGGTTTACCGACGATTTACGAACGATATCGAGGATGATCTTCCGCGCGTGATCGCCATCCGAGGCGAAGTGCACGTGCCCGCCGCGTTTTTCGACGTTTTGGGCGAGTTGCTCGAGGTAATAGTCGAGGTGGTCCAGCGCGTGCTGCTTGATCTGTCCCGCCAGCGTGCGGACCGATCCGCTGTCGGGCAGTTCCAGCAGCTTGAGCTGCCGGCCCCTGTCGTTGCGAACGACGGCGTTGTCGATCGCCTTCTTCAGCCGCTCGTTGTGAGCAGCGCTGACCGACTCGCGATGGAAGTTGAACTTGACCGTTTCGTGGGCATGGAACTCCGCGATCTTCCTGTCGATCGTCGTCTGCACCAACTGCTGAAGCATAGGCGCTCATCTTACCACAACCCGCGCGCCGCACGAAGCGCGCGGCACGTGATCCGGCGTGCGAAATCGAGGCATGTGATGTAGGCTTCCCGCATGCTCCTTCGGCTCGTGATCGCGAATCTCCTGACGCGAAAAATGCGATCGGTTTTAACCGGCCTGGCGATCGGTCTATCGGTCGCCCTGGTCGTCGCGATGACCAGCGGTTTTAAAGCGGTGGAGATGGCCGCGGGATCGTACCTGGGCAGGTATATGGGGGCGATCGACGCCGAGATTGGACGCACCAATGACCCCGCCCGTGGAATCGACCAATCCCTGCTCGACGAGCTTCGCGCCGATCCGGACGTCAAGCTCGCCGTCGCGCGATTGCGATCGGACGCCCCCCTGCCACACCTGAGGCACGCAGGCCCGACCGCTCCGCACAACCGCGCCAGCCTGATCGGCGTGGAGCGCGGCGTCGATCCCCTGCTCGACTGGATGACCATCAACGACGGCCGCTGGTTTGAGCCCGGCGAGGAGGCGGCGGTCATCGACAAAGGGCTGCACGAAAAGGCCGGCCTCAACCTCGGCGACAAGGTTCGCATGACCGGCCCCAACGGTTCATTGGAGTTGCCGATCGTCGGCATCGTGAATCGGCCGGGCATCTTCGCGGGGTTCTACCAGACGGTCTACATGCCGCTGCCGAACGCCCAGGCCTTCGTCTACGGACAGGACCACCCGCAGCGCGTCAGCCAGATCCGCGTGCAGTTCCAGACCGACGTTGACGCCGCGGCGTTCGAAACGCGATGGATCGAACGGCTGAAAGCGCTCGATCCGCTGCTCAAGCTCGAGCTGACCCGGACCACCCGCGCCGAAATCGACAACAACTTCCGCAGCCTTCGCCTGCTGAGCGTGCTCGGCGGGGCGGTGGCGATGGTGTCGGCGACGTTCATCATCTTTTCCACGCTCTCGATGGGCGTCGCCGAACGGCAGCGCACGCTCGCCATGCTGCGCGCCATCGGCATGACGCGATGGCAGGTGGCGTGGTTCGTGCTGATCGAGGCGGTCGCCATCGGCGCGATCGGCGTGGCGATCGGCATTCCGGTGGGATACGGGCTTGCGGCGATCGTCGTCTTCATGCTGCGATCGATGTTCGACCTCTCCCCCACGCTCGACTGGCTCGGCGTCGTCATCGGCGGCGGTGGCGCGTTGGTGGCGGCGACGATCGCGGGACTGCTGCCTGCGTGGCAGGCGACGCGCGTCGACCCGCTCGAAGCCATGACCCCGCTCGCCAATCCTTCGCCCGACGCCTTTCCCTGGCGCGTCACCGTTCTGGCAATCCTGCTTTTGTCGATCGACCCGGCGATCCTCTTCCTGCCCTACTCACACCAATACGAACGTGAAATCCGCTTTTACGGCCATTTCATCGTCGGCCTGCCGTGCCTGATGGTCGGCTTCTTCCTGCTCGCGCCCGCCCTCGTCTGGCTGCTCACCCGCACGGTCGGCCGACTGCTGAGCGCGATGCTGTTCGTGCCGTTCGCAGTCGTTCGACAGCAACTCTCCGGCGGGATCTGGCGGAGCGCCGGCACGTGCGCTGCCTTGATGGTCGGGCTGGCGGTCCTCATCGTTATGCAAACGCAGGGCAACTCGTCGCTTAACAGCTGGAAGCTGCCAGACCGCTTTCCCGACGTGTTCATCTTCACTCGATCGGCGTCCGGCCTGTCGCCGGCGGCACAGGAGAAGATCCGCTCATCATCCATGCTGGTTCGCGACGACGTCATGCCCATCGGCACCTTCGCCCCGGAGGTGGGCGGCGGAATCATGGGGCTGCTGGGCACGCGCCTGCCCGGCGCGACGATGTTCATCGCAGTTGACCCCGACCGCGCCTTTCGCCTGATGGAGCTCGACTTCCGCCAGGGCACGCCCGAAGAGGCCGCCCGCCTGCTGAAGCTCGACCGGCACGTCGTTGTAACCGAGGAGTTCCACAAGCTCCGTAACCTTGGCGTGGGCGACAAGCTTCCGCTGCGCAGCTTCACCCGTGGCACGGTGGAATACACCATCGCCGGCGTCGTCTGGTCGCCGGGCATCGACGTGATGGTGAACTCCAGCGACCTCGACCAGCAGTTTCAGCAGCAGAGCGCAGCCAGCGTGTTCGGCTCGCTGGAGGACGCGCGCAAGGATTTCGGCGTCGAGAACGTATTCCTCATGTGCGCCAACTTCCGCGAACTCGGCGTGCCGAAGGAACGCCTGATCGGCCGCCTGCAGGAAGAACTAGACGATACCGCCGTGAGCGTGGCTGACGTACGGCAGTTGAAACACGCGATCCAGTCAGGCATCCGCCGCCTGCTCACCGTCGCCAGCAGCGTGGCCTGGGGCGCGTTGCTCGTGGCGGGCCTGGGCGTGACGAACACGATCATCGCGTCGATCCGCTCGCGCACGTGGCAGTTTGGCGTATTGCGATCCATCGGCCTGACGCGCGCATCGCTGCTTCGGATCGTCCTGTGCGAGTCCGTACTGCTCGGCGCGATCGGCGCCACGATGGGCACGCTCTGCGGCTTTCAAATGACGATGAACGCCCGGCAACTGATGACGATCACCGTGGGCCACCACCCGCCGCTGTCGGTGCCGTGGGATATCGTTTGGCTGGGCGTCGGCGTGGTCGTGGGCATCAGCCTGCTGGCGTCCCTGTTGCCCGCCATCCGCCTTTCGCGCACCGAGCCGCTCTCACTATTGCAAGCCGGCCGGTCGGCCGCATGATGTGCGCGGCTAGATCGGCGGGCGGCTCAGCTTTACCGGGCGACGTTCACGCGCCGATTCGTACAAGCCGTCCATCAGCCAACTGTGCAATACGCCGTATCGCACCGGGCACATCGGCTGAGCTTTGCCTTGCAGGCAGTGGACGAAATTCTGCAGCGGATTTTCGTGCGTCTGCGTCACCAGGGGATAGCGAACCAGGCCTTTCAGATCGTGGTGTTCCAATCGTCCACCATGAATGCCGGTAACAAACCGACCAGCCTGGCCCGCGAGCCAGATGCCTTCCTGCCAACCGGGGGTGTTGCCGCTGATCGTCACCGAGCCCAGCACGTCGCCTTCCCAGCGAATGGTGATGGCGGCATTGATGTCCACCGGCGTGCCCTTGTTGTCATTCCAACAGAACACCTCTTCCACCGGCCGATCGATCAGCCAGGCAATCGCGTTGAAGAGGTGGGCCCCGGAGTCGTACATCTGCCCGCCGCCCGACAGCGCCGGGTCCTGCCGCCACGTCCATTTTTCCGGCGACGAAGGCCGCCACCCCTGATGGCTGAACGCGGTGATCGTCTGAAGTTCGCCTATCGCGCCCTGCCGCAACTGTTCACGGATGTACTTGAACTCGGCCGAGAACGGCGCCTGAAACGCGATCTGAAACTGCCGGCCTGTCGCGCTGATCTTCTCCGTCAACTGCCGCGCGTGTTCGCTGCGCGTCACCATCGGCTTTTCGACCAGCACGTGATAGCCCGCGTCCAACGCCGCCATGCACTGCGTGAAGTGCAGCGCGTGCGGCGTGAGGATGACGATCGCATCAAGCCCTTCGGGCGGGTCTTTCAGCAGCTTGTCGAAGTCGTCGTATTTGCGAATGTCGTCGCGAGATTTGAGCTTGTTCTGCCACAGCCGATCGAGGTTTTCCGGCTTGATGTCGCACAGGCCCACCACTTCCACATCATCCGCGATGCGGTTGGCGTTGTCGGCATGCATGTGAGAGATCCCGCCACATCCCAGGAACGCAAGCTTGATTTTGTTTCCCATGGACCGGAATTCTTGCATCGCTTCGTCGCCGCCGCAAGCGCGGCAGGCGACGAACGATTTCAAGGGGAGCCGGAGCCGGGAGCCAGTAAGAATCAGAGGCTCGTTTTTTCCCTTCTTCTGGCTCCTGACTACTGACTCCTGGCTCCTCTGGCGACAGCTAACAGATCTTCCCGCGCTGTCCCGCCTTTGAGTGAGCGATGGGATTCGCCCCTACCCACCGTTCATCCTGCACCGTGCCGGCCGGCTGGTAGCGGGAGTCGGTGGAGATGCGGATGCGGTCCGACGAGTTATCCAGCGAGGCATGCACGGTGTAGCACGTGAAAATCAAGGCGTCGCCGGCGCGGAACTCCGTCGTCCGCCACGTGCCGCCGATCGCGTTGCGGATCGCGTTGGGGTCGTTGCCGATGGCGCCGCTGGTGCCCTTGATGTCGGTCCCAGGCAGCCATTTGACGCCTTCTCGCCAACCGTGGTGGTTTTCCTTGTTGATGCAATAGGTATCGACGTCGTGCTGGCCGTAGCCGGATTTGAGGGGGTCGAAGCGGTGCGAGCCGTCGAGCACCATCAGGCCGCCCTGGGCAAAGTCGATGTCGCCCAGCGGCGTCCAGACGGTAAAGAGCTGCTGCGTCTCGCCGCGGCCCATGTAGACGACGTCGCAATGGCTCATCGTGCCCATGCCGGGCGTGACGGTTCGCAGCCAGGTGAAGTCGTAGTGCAGCGTCGGCTTGCCGAAGAAGCGGTCGAAGAACGCGATCATCTCGCCGGTGTAGAGCAGGCGCTCGATGACGGGGTTGCCGGTGGCGAACTCGGGCTTGAATCCGACCCCCTTTTTCGGATTCGGCACCGCGTCCATCAGCGGCCGGGCGTCGTCGAGGAAACCGCGGTCGCGCATGATCTCGCAGATCGACCGACGGGCGTCGAGCACCCAGTCGCGGTTCAGCAGGCCGGGCAAATAAAGATAGCCGTGAACGTCCATCCGCCGGCGCAGTTCGCCCGCGTCGTCCGCGACGCTGGCGGATTCTTCCAGCCAGTCAAGGTGGTTCGGATCGATCGTGACGCCGGTGGATTTCAACGCCGGAAAGGTTGCGGTCAACGTGCTCATGTCGGTCGTGCTCCTCGTAGTGTGCAAGGCCAATCATTGCCCTTTTCGGCAAGCCGTGCCATAGCGGGTTTGGACATGCCTATGTACATTTTGGTAGGATACCGGAACATGAGCGTCGTCGTCCGAGAATCTCGCCTGATCCACCGCTCTGCTGCCCGCTGTCCGCTTGGACAGGTAAGCCTGGCGGGCTACCTTCGTAACAGCGACGGAATTTCGCCGAAAACACTGCGAGTATTCGGCAGCTATGCCGTTGTTCTGATCCTGCACGGCGCAGGGCGATACGTCGATGCGGCCGGCGCCGATCGGCAGGTTGCCGCGGGCGATTGCATTCTGGTCCTGCCGAGCCTTCCACATGCATATTTTTCACAGAAGCACGACCCGCGATGGGACGAGTTGCACGTCGTCTTCTCCGGGCCGGTTTTCGATCTGTGGCAGGAGACCGGATTGCTGCGGCCGGGCAACCTTGTGCATCGGCTGGAACCGATCGAATACTGGCACGCCCGGCTCGAACGATGCGCCAACCCTGATCCGCTGCAGGCCGTGTCGCTCGTTCAACGATTCCTGGGCGAGGTGCTGTCGATCCCCGGGCAGGTCGGGTCGGACGACCGCGCGTGGCTGGCGCGGGCGGAACAGCTCATCGGCGTCGGCCCGAAGCCGGATTGGGAACGCGTCGCGCGCCAGCTCGGCTGCAGCTACGAAACCTTCCGCCGGCGGCTATCGTCGCTGACCGGGCATCCGCCCGCGAAATATCACGTGCACCGCGTGATCGAGCACGCCTGCGAACTGCTGAAGGACAAGTCCCGGCCGCTGCGCGACATCGCGATCGACTGCGGCTTCTGCGACGAGTTCCACTTCTCCCGCCGCTTCAAACAGATGATGGGCCTCCGACCGGCGGCGTTCCGCGCTCAGCTTGGCGCATGACGCACGGTTCGCGCGTCTCCAGACTTTGCGACAACTTTCACAAGTAACCTTTCTACGGACTTGTACGTAGTAAGAAAGTCGTCATCCACCACACAGGGAGCCCGCCATGCCTCACCCCTCCGTCGGCCCCGACGCCGCTGTTCAGCCTGATGTGCCAACAATGCCACTGAAGACATCGGCCCGGCTGAACCCCGCCTACGTCCTCTCCGCGTTGTGCATGATTTTCGGCCTGTTCGCGCTCAACGGGTCGCTCGATTTCTCGCCCCTGCCCGCCCACAACCTGCTGGTGCTGATCGGCGTGCTCAACGCGTACGAGGCGCTCACGCTGTTCATCGCGTTCGCCCTCCACCGGCGCGGGATTGGAATTGATGCGCGAACCTTGCTCGTGATTGAATCGCTGTTCCTGTTCGACGGGGCGTTTCTCACGAGCGAGCTGATCACCGTGATGCCGAGCGTCGGCGGACCTGTCGGCGTGGCGCTCCTGCTGGCGGGCGTGTTGAAGCTGTGGGTGGTACTGCACGTCGCCGGCGCTCGGCTAATCGGCCGGACGGGCGCGCTGACGATGTTGATGCTCCTGCTGCTGCTGGCGCTTCCGTGGACGTATCAGACCGTCGCCGACGCGCATCGCGGCGCGCTGACGCTCGGCGGATACTACGCCGGCTGGTGGATCGTCGCGATCGCCCCCGCGGCGGCGGCGTTCCTGTGGCGTCGGTCAGATCGGGCGATGGTGCACACGATCATTGTCATCGGCCTGATCTCGCTGCTGGCCCACGTCGGAACGGCGGCTTGGGTTCATAAAGTGCCCTTCGCGGTCTCGAACACCGCGCCGCTGCTGCTGGCGATCGCATTGCTTGTCGGACACGGCCGGCTGCTGCGGATGGATCGCGACGGCATGGTTCGCTTCGAACTGCTCGTGCCCATACTGGCAGTGCTGATCTCGACGCGGACCGATTCATCGCTGGCGACGACGTGGCTCGGCATCACGATCACCCCGCTGCGGCTCGCGTTGGTCGGCGCGGCTGGCGTCTTCGTGCACGGATTGTTGCGGCATCGCGACCTCTCCTTCGCCATCGCCCTCCTCGGCGGCGGCGCCCTGGCGGCAGCGGGGGCGACGACCCAGGCGATCGGCACGACCGTCGGTTCCATCTTCCGCAGCACGTTCGATTTCGCCCGGTCACTCATCCCGCGAACCCTAGCGCAATGGGGATGGGTATCGGTCGCGTGCGCATTCCTGCTGATGATCGGCGGGGCACTGGGGAGCATTCGTCGAGGGATGCGGAAGGAGGTCGATGTGGCCGCGGATGAACCTGCGGCACAATAGTCGGACTAGGTGGTGGGCTAGTCTGCCGCCGGTTCGTCGATGGAGCCTAACGCCTCCTCGACGACCGGCTTTATCGTTTCGCAATCGAAACCGCGCCGCAGCAGCATGCCGTAGAGACGGCGCTTGGCAACGGCCAAGTCCAGCCGTGCGAGCGATCGCATTTTCTTTCGCGCCAGATCGCGTGCCACCGCCGACGTATCGTGCGCCTCATAGACGTGCTCCACCGCCTGCCGAGCCGTCTCGCGATCGACGCCCTTCCGCGCCAACTCGATCCGCGCCCGGTTCTGCCCGTGATGCTTGTACCTGGCCGCCAGTTCCGCGCGCGTCTCGGCGAAGCGCTTGTCGTCCACATAGCCAAGCTGCTGAAGCTGGCCGAGCACATCGTTGATCAAATCAGAGGGATACTCGTACTTCCTCAATTTCGTCGCCAACTCCGCCCGCGCGTGCAGCCGCCGTTCGAGGAACTTCAGCGCCCGATCAAAACACTCCTGTCGCACCTCCCCCTGCTCGATCTGCTTCACCTGATCGGCCGTCAGCGACAGCCCCTCTCGCAGTTTGAATTTCGCGACAACGTTGATATTGCAACCGAACGCGAACTTGCCGTCCAGATACACCGACCTCCGGTTCGCCCGACGTTTTTGTTCGGTGATTTTCGTGATGACAGGCATATCAAATCATAACGACAGGCGCATTGAAATAGTGCCAGCCGATCAGTGCTGCCCGACGGCAGCCATTTCCCTATCCTCTGCGCTCCGTACTACCGCCGCTTGCCCTTCTTATTGCGGTCTTTTTTCTCCTGCCAGCCCGATCGCTTGGTGCGCAGCATGTTCGCGCCGGGCTGGGCGATCGCGCCGAGGTTGCCGCTCATGAGGCCGCGCATCATCTTCATGCGGCTGAGCATGTTCATGCCGCCGACGGCGCGCATCATGTCGCGGCTCATCTCGAACTGCTTGAGGAACTGCCCGACCTCCGCCGGATCGACACCGGCACCACGAGCGATGCGGCGGCGGCGCGGGGCGTCGATCATGTCGGGCTTCTTGCGCTCGGCGCGGTTCATCGAGTTGAAGATCGCCTGCATGCGGCCCATGTGGCCTTCGACGCCTTCGCCGTTCATGTTTACCTGTTTGGCGAGCTCGCTCATGCCGGGGATCATGCCCAGGATTTTGCCCATCGGCCCGAGCTTTTTGATCTGGCCCATCTGGCCGATGAAATCTTCGAGCGTGAACTCGCCCTTCTCCATCTTCTCGGCCAGCTTGGCCTGCTGGTCCATGTCGAACTGCTTGTGCGCCTCTTCCACCAAGCCGACGATGTCGCCCATGCCCAGGATGCGCGACGCGACGCCTTCCGGGCGGAACTCTTCCAACCGCTCGAGCTTTTCGCCCACGCCCAGGAACTTCACCGGCTTGCCGGTCACCATCTTCGCGCTCAGGAGCGCGCCGCCGCGGGTGTCAGAGTCGAACTTGGTGAGGATCAGGCCGTCCAGCTCGAGCTTTTCGTTGAACGCCTTGGCGGAGTTGACCGCGTCCTGGCCGGTCATGGAGTCGAGGACGAGGAAGATCTGATGCGGCTTGACCGCGTCGTTCACTTCCTTCAGTTCGTTCATCAGCTCTTCGTCGATGGCGAGTCGGCCGGCGGTATCGAGGATGACGATGTCTCGGCCGAGCTTTTTCGCCTCGTTTACCGCCGCCCGCGCCACCGTCACCGCGGCGCCGCTGGCGACCTGCCCGTGCGGGGCGATCTTGCTGTCGTCGGCGTAAACGGGCGTTTCGGTCTGCTGCCCCAGCGTTCGGAGCTGCTCCACCGCCGCCGGCCGCTGCAAGTCTACCGCCGCGAGCAATGGATTGTGCCCCTTGGCCTTGAGGAACAGCGACAGCTTGCCGCAAGTGGTCGTCTTACCCGACCCCTGCAGGCCGCACATCATGATGACCGTCGGCCCCGGCGTGACGGTGTAGATCGTCGTGTCGACCGGGCCCATGAGGTTCACGAGTTCGTCGTTGACGATCTTCACCATCAACTGCGCCGGCTGCAGCGACTTGATCACTTCCTGGCCGATCGCCTTCTGGATGACATGTTCGCAGAAGTCGTTGACGACCTTCAGGTTGACGTCCGCCTCCAGCAGCGCCACGCGCACCTCGCGCATCGCCTCGCGGATATTCTCTTCACTGATCCGGCCCTTGCCGGAGAGCGTGCGGAAAACGGTCGAAAACTTGTCGGTAAGCTGGTCGAACATATCCCCGCTATTTTAGCCGTGATCGGGGGAAAAGCCCACTCTCATGAAACACCTCTTCCCCTCGCGCTGAAACCGGAAGCGCCGACCTTGCGACCCGCCCGCCCGCGACTGAGAATATTTCCATGACCGGTCAGGACACCGACCTTTCCCATCTTCCGCGATGGCGTGCCCGGCGGTTGCTGGCGGCGTTTTTGGTGACGTTTCTGCTGTCGCGGATCATGGTGCTGCTGATCATGACCCACCGCGCGCCGGATTTTTACCTGCACGTTGGCGGGACGCACGTGCATCATCTCAATTACGGGATCGTGCTGCTCTCGGCGGTCGGAACGTGGGCGTTGCTGTGGCCCCTCGCTGGCCGCGCGCTGCGGATCGCGCTGGCGCTCTTCGGCGTGGGGCTGGGGCTGACGTTCGACGAATTCGGCATGTGGGTCCACCTCGGCGGGGCGTACTGGCAGCGGGCAAGCTTTGATGCGATCGTCGTGGTCGGCGGAGCGATCGCGTGGTTCGCCTACGGGCCGGCAATCAAACGGTATCGGCCGGCACAGTGGGCGTGGGTGGCGACGATGCTGGCGCTCAGCGTCGTCTTCGGATATCTCATCATCGATTCCCTGAACCACCTCGGCACGCGGCTGGCGCCGACTTTCCAGCGGATAGAAGCGGAGCAGCCCTCTTGAATTGAGATTCGCGTCGATCTGGTGTCAAATGTCCCCGGCCGCGGGGGTCCGCGATCGTAGAAGTCGCATGATCATCTTCCAGTGCAACATTTGTCGCGCGCAGCTCTCCGCCGAGCCAGGACAGGCGGGACAACTGGTTCGATGCCCGAACTGCCTTACCACGCTCACCGTGCCCGCAGAGCAGGCGGCGACGGTCGGAGCCGGCGCTGGGACGAGCGGCGATATCGGCATCAGCTCGCCGACGACCCCGAGTGCCCCGCCGCGACAACAAACGCGGTTCACCGGCGTGCCGGGCGTTGGCGGCGGAGGCGGGAGACGGTACGGGTTCAACTGCGTCTACTGCTCGTCTCGCCTGGAGGCGACGGAGGCGATGGCGGCTCAGGAAGGCCAGTGCCCGACGTGCGGCAACGCGATCACGATCCCGATCCTCGACCGCTACGGCCGGCTGATCGACCCGGTCACCAAGCAGATCATCAAGCAGGACCCGCACCCCGTCCATGCCTACGCCGCCGCTGGCGACCGCGCGCCGAAAATCATTCGTCAGGATGACGGCTTGCAGGTCATCCAATGCGCCAAGTGCAACCGCCGCAGCCCCGTGAGCGCGAACAACTGCAAGCACTGCGGCATGCCCTTCACGATGGAGGGCACCACTCCCGAGGCCGCCGGCGCGAGTAACGGGTTTGCGGTGGCGTCGCTGGTATTGGGCATCGTCGGCATCCCGTTCTTCTGCACGGTGCTGGTGCCCCTGCTGGCGGTGGTGTTCGGCGGAATCGCGGTCTCGCAGATCAACGCCAATCAGGGCAACAACAGCGGCGGCAAGGGACTGGCGATCGCGGGCATCGTCTGCGGCGTGGTGGGGCTGGGCATCGGGGCGGTTGCTTACCTGAATCAGTGAACCCGCGCGGCACCGCAGATGGAAGCAGGCCACAGCACGCGGGAAGGCGAACAGGGTTACCGTTTTGCCTCTTTGTTGTACCAGAAGTAATAGTCGTGCGTGGAAAGGCATTCCTCCAAATACTGACTGGAACTGGAGATGCCCGAAAAGTCGATTTTCGCCGGGGCCGCCGGCCCGATCCGATTGACGACCAGAAGGTTGTACTGCGCCGTGCTGATTCCGGAGTACGTGTTCCTGGGGCGAACCTGCGCCTCCACCGCTCTCACGTGGCCATCGGCGAACCCAATGTTTCCCTTCCCCTTCCGGTGCCGGCCGTGAAACGTATCGTATGGATTGCCGAGGCCCGGCCGTTGAAGCTGCAACGGCGATTTCAATATGCCCGACGACGAAAAGCTTACCGCATCGCCACACAGCGCGGTCTGGGATGCATCGCTGAACTGCGAAAACTTCTTCGCCCCGATGAGCGCCATTCCGTATGACGTCTGGATGTTCTCCGTCGCCAGCTTCTGGCTTCCCAGCGACGGGCAAAGCAGCACGTCAATCTTGCCGAGGTATTTGCCCAGGTAGCCGCGCGACCACGAATACAGCGGATCCGCCATTCCCGGCGGCTGAACCTGGAGAAAACTCCAACTCATCCGAGCGGTGCCGGTAACGCCGTCAATGGTGTCAATGCCCGCAGGCAAACCCATCGTTGTGGTGGGAACGACCAGCCCCTGATTATCAATGGAATAGTTGTACGTCGCCAGCGCGATCTGCCGCAGGTTCGACATGCAGACGACCTGCCGTGAATGCGCCTGGGCGGCGGACAGCGTCGGCAGAAGAATCGCGATAAGCAGCGCAATGATCCCAATTACAACAAGCAATTCAACGAGCGTGAACGCCCGCGATCGACGAACGCACTGCGGCACCATAAAAACTCCAAAAACAAAGGAAACCGCAGAGCCAGCCATGCCGGTCCACTGAAACCGGGTTTGAGCTTAGTAATCGCCCTTTTCATTTCAAGTAAAATTTCTAGAATGAACAGCAGAATGAACACGGGTAGGCGATCGGCGTCCCCGTTTGTCCTGCGAGGCCGATGGCGACCACCTCCTCATTGTCCGCGGAACGCGCGTCTTGATGTCTCGCCACTTATTGGGGAATACTGTCGCTAGCAATGCTCGAGAACAACGAACAACCTACTTCATTTGAACGGGAAGCGACGGAGGTCCTGCAGGGGCTGAAACAGTCGTTCGCGGGGGTGCTTGCCTCTCTGGGCGTGCGGCGCCCTGTCGAGTTGCAGCGGCTGTTCAAGCTCGACGCCAAACTCTGCTGGCAGATCTTCAAGGCAGCGCAGGAGCGCGACGTGCTGGCGGCAGGATCGGTGATCCCGGCGCGCGTTTCCATCGAACGGTTTGCCAGCGCCGCGTCATCCCACGTGGGCGCGGAGCAGATCTCGTCGCTGACGTCGGCATACGATCGGTTCGAATCGCTTGTTCAGAAGCACGCGGGCGATCGCACCAGCTTCTCGTCGCTGATCACCGCCGCCGCCGGGTTAAACGAGGAATGGCTGGCTGCGGATCAGCAGCATCGACGCAACTTGTTTCGCGGGTTCAGCCATGTCATGGGCGTTCACGCCCAGGCGCGGCTGTTTTCGTTCATGTTGACGAAGGATCCGGAACCAGGCGTTTACGGCTCGGTTGCCATTTCTGGATATGTCGGCCTGCGCGTCCTTCGCGCGATGGACGCCGTTCGCGTGCACGGCATGCAACAGATCCCGGAAGTGCCCAACAACGAATCGAACTTCCTCGAGCACAAGCCCATCGGCCTTCGCGGCGAAAACTACCTGCTGGAAGACTTCTGTACCCATCCGCTTCCGAAGTTGCAGTTAACCACGGGGCAAACGGGAATGGAGAACTGGGTACATACCTCTCTGGTCCGGCCGGAAGTGGGAAACGTTGGATTGGCCACCGTGATGTTCGGCGAGAAGTGGCGCCTGCGGCAATTGCCCTCACAGTTGAGATACCTCACCAGCATTCCGATCGAAATATTGATTCAGGACGTGCTGATTCAACCCGGCCTCATGGAGGGGCCGCCAAACCTGTCGGTCTTCCTGGGCAATGACAACTTCCCCAGCCGCCCGCCCGATCACATGCCGTTGATGGGCGATCACAAGATCGAGTTTCTCGGAAAAGGCGCCGACGTGCTGGCGACCCCCGAGATGCCTCGCTACCCCGAGATGGCGACGGCGATCGCGCAAAAGTTGGGTTGGAACATCAATACTTTCGAGGTTTGGCGAGTGCGACTCGAATATCCCGTTTACCAAA
Source organism: Phycisphaerae bacterium (assembly GCA_037189665.1). Classification (GTDB taxonomy): domain Bacteria; phylum Planctomycetota; class Phycisphaerae; order Tepidisphaerales; family Tepidisphaeraceae; genus BPJO01. Next base: position 28,762 of record JBBCIV010000147.1, read on the forward strand.
GCACCTCCAGCATCCACCTCCACTTCACCAAGGATGCCGTAAACGCGCTGGAGGAAACCAAATAGCATCGGTGTGCGTCGGCATGTCTGATTCCATTTACTTTCCGAGAATATTTCCAGAAATAATTCGAGCTATTTTTCTTGATTGGCGTATATTAAACCAATAATTTTTATGTGAGTTAGAGCAAGGACTTATAAGAAAGGTCGGTCACCACTGGCCGTGTGACCGACATGAGCTTCTTCGGCGAACTGCTGAAGTGACTGCCACGATTTTGAGCATGTCTGCTCGTCGTCGCATTTGTGAACGAAAACGCGCTACCAAGATGTCAGAAAGGTTCATTTCTGAAGTTCCATAGGAAATGGGAGAAATAGGTATGATGCAATTCGCTACTATTGTTCAATATATCGGTCGCAGTCGTCTGAAGACGGCCGCCGTTGCCGGAATGGCCTTGGTTTCCAGCATGGCGTCAGCTGCGGAGATCACCACCCCTACGGGCCTTAATCCGGGCGATTCCTTTTACGTCGTGTTCGTCACCAACGGGTCCTACCAAGGCAACTCGGCCGACATCTCCGTCTACGACAGCTATGTCAGCGCCGAGGCTGCCGGCCTGACGTACAACGGCGCGGCGGTTCAGTTTCGCGCGCTGGTGAGCACCGCCAACAACGACACCGATCCTGCGTCTACCGCAGTCTCGGCGGCCAGCCGATTCAACCCGACAGACGGCGGAATTTACCTGATCGGCGGAACCCAGATTGCCACCGGCGGGGCCGATCTGTGGGACGGGACCATCCTCAACCCCATCAACCAGACGCCGACAACGACCCTCGACTACAACGTTGTCTGGACGGGAACGAACGCCAACGGTGAGGGCGCCACCAATGCCACCGGTTCGCTGGCCCTGGGCACCGCGAATCAGTGGGACCCGCCCGGCACTCTGTCACCCCTAGGTTACTATGCCATCACCGGTGATACCGCCTCGACCGATTCGTGGTGGGTCGGCCCGGCGATCAGTCGGACGAGCAACTCATGGCAGTTGTACGCGTTCTCGGAACAACTCACGGTTGTCCCAGAGCCGGCATCCGCGTCGCTGCTCGCCATCGGCCTTGCCGCCTTGGCGCGACGCCGACGCCACGCGGCGACGTCCGGCAAGTAGGCGCTACACACACAGGTACTTTCCGCGCACGCGGAGCTTTCTGTTCCGCGCACGCGCGCGTAGTATCGCTGTCGGCCTTCAAGCCCCGCAATGAACTTGCGGGGCTTTTTCGTTGGACTGCAGCACATGAGCCGGGCGGGCGACAAGCGCGATGGGGACACGGAGGATTCGTCATCGCGCGTGTAACGCGTGGTGCGCGGTTCGTCCGCGCGGCCTCTCACTCCGCGGGCAGTTCGCCGTTGTGGGAGACGGATTGGACGTCGTCGTTGTCTTCCAGCGCGTCGATCAGCTTCAGGAGCGATTGCGCCTTCTCCGCGTCCACCGCCACGGTATTGACGGGCAGGTAGGTGATTTCCGCGGCCTCGATCGCGACCGGCTTGGCTTCGATCGCTTCCTTTACTTTGTGGAACTGCACCGGCTGGGTGAGCACTTCGTAGACTTCGCCTTCGTTGCGGACGTCTTCGGCGCCGGCGTCGAGGGAGAGCTCCATCAGTTCGTCTTCGCCGATCGCATCGGACTTGATGGTGATGATGCCCTGCTTGCTGAACTGGAACGACACCGACCCGTTCGTGCCGAGGTTGCCGCCGTGGCGGTCGAAGATGGAGCGGAGGTCGGGCGCGGTGCGCGAGCGGTTGTTGGTGAGCGATTCGATCATGATCGCCACCCCGCCGGGGCCGTAGCCTTCGTAGGTGGCGTTTTCGTAGTTCTCGGCGCCGAGTTCGCCGGTGCCCTTCTTGATGGCGTTGGCGATGGTGTCCTTGGGCATGTTGGCGGCCTTGGCTTCGTCGATGACGTAGCGAAGCGACAGGTTGTCGCGCGGGTCGCCTCCGTTCCTGGCGGCGATGATGATCTTGCGGGCGATCTTGCTCCAGATCTTGCCGCGCTTGGCGTCGTTGGCGCCCTTGGCTCGCTTGATTTTCGCCCAGTGACTATGGCCAGCCATGCTCGTTCAACTCCTTCGGATCAACAGCAGACCGGCGAATGTACACCAAATCCGCCGCCGGTTGAACCGTGCGCGAAAATGGGAGGAGGGTTATTGGGGGGCACGGATTGCCTCGGATCAGCACGGATTAGAGCAATGAACCAAATGTTGTAGCCGCGACGCCTGCGTCGCCCA
>JBBCIV010000148.1:0-9967 GCA_037189665.1 Phycisphaerae bacterium
AGCTTCAGCAGGGCTTGCTGGCGATCGAGCGGGAACAGCATCTGCCCCGATCCCTTACCAAACGTGCGTTCGCCGATGATGGTCGCCCGCTTCAGGTCGCGGAGCGCGCCGGAAACGATCTCGCTCGCCGACGCCGAATACTGGTTCACCAGCACCACCATGGGCAGCTTCACGTCGTCGTCGGTCGCCCGGGCATTGATCGGGGGCGAGTCGGGCACGCCGTCGCGGAGCGACTGGGTTGAGACGATCTTGCCGCCGGTGAGGAACTTGTCCGCCACCTCGGTAGCGGCGGTGAGCAGCCCGCCGGGGTTGGAACGCAGGTCGAGGATCACCGCCCGCGCCCCCTGCCCTTGCAGGATGGAAATCGCGCCGTCGAGCTCGTTGCTCGATTCCTTGGTGAAGTTCGTCAGCCGGACGTAGCCGATCTTCTCGTCCGAATCGAGCATGTAGTCCCAGCCGCCGCCGGGGAGGTGCATCCAGCCCTTGATGCTGGCGACGCGGATGGTCGATCGGATGAGCGTGTAGTCCTTCACCGTCTCGTCCGGGCTCTTGATCGTCAGGATGACGGTCGTGCCCGTCGGCCCGGTGATCTGCCGCTTGGCCTGAAGGGTGGTGATGCCCTTGGCGCTCTTGCCGTTGATCTGCGTAATGAAATCGCCGGCGCGGATGCCCGCCTTCAGCGCGGGGCTGTCTTCCAGCGGGCTGATGACCTTGATCTGTCCGTCCACTTCCTGAATCTGGATGCCGACACCGCTGAACTCGCCCTGCGTGCTCGTGCGGAATTCGTCCATGTCGAACGGCCAGATCATCGAGCTGAACGGGTCGAGTTGTGCGAACGCCCCGTCGGCGAACTCGTTCACCAGAACGTTTTCCAGGATCTGAATATGCTGGGCGTTGGCGGCCTCGACCCGCGTAAGAACGGTATCGAGCGTAAACTGGTCCGCGCCCTGAGCGACGAGCATCTTGACCGTGTCATCAAGAACCGCGACGAACGCCTCACGCTTGGCCTGATCCGCCAGTCCGGGGAAGGTTCGCTCAAGGCCAGGCGTGGTAGTAAAGGTCTTGAGCGCGTTCAGCCCGCCGGTGAGCAGGCTGGCGTAGTTAACGTCTTTGTAATAATGCTGGCGGGCATCGACGATGGCCTCGCGCAACATGTCGATCTTGATGCCTGCCAATTCCTGCTGCCAGTCGGATCGCAGGTTCTGGGCGATCTGCTCTTCGGTCTCGGTCTTCTCATCCGCCGCCTGCTGCGTGGCAGGCACGGTGGTGGGCTGCGTGGTGGCAACGAGGAACTTCCGCGCCGCCTTTCGGTACTCGATTTCCTTTTGAAGCGTCGAGGCGAACGATTCGGGCGCGTATCGCGTCAGCAGGCGGATGCGGCGCACCACCTCTTCCATGGACTTGGTCCACTTCGATTCGGTCGGCTGGAGGGTGCTGAGATTGCCGTACACACGGCGGGCCTTGAGCCACTCGCCGGCGGCCTTGGATTTATCGGCGGTCTCGATCGCGGTGTCCTTGAGCGCGATCACCCACGGCTCTTTCACGAACGCCGCCTTGTCCTCGGCAAGCGTGTAGCAATCGGCAAGCGTGTCCATCGCCAGATCGACGAAGCCGCCGTCGCGCAGAATTCTGGTGTCGCGGACGGCGTTGTCGAAGCTCTTGCGGCGTTCGGACCGGAAACGCTCTTCCTTCGTGCGATATTCGCTGATCCACGCCGCCACCCGCGTCTGGTCCGGCTCGACCGCGGCGGACGCGTACTGAAGCTGCATCCGCTGGGGAATGGCGGTCCACTCATCGTCGCGGATGGCGTCCAGCAGCCCCGACGGCGCCGTGGTCGGGCCGGCGGCGAACACGCCAGTGGACAGGATCAGCGACGCTACGATCGTGAACGGCGCTACAACAGGGGCGAGCAACTTCTTCATAGGTCGTGACTTCCGTGTGCTGCTGACTACGCTACAGGCATTGGCTTGGTTCGCCGGATGATGCTAGCATTCCGGTTTCCCGATTCCAAACAGATTCCGAATGCCGACGATCCTCCATCAACTTCGTGACGCCTTCCGGGCCGCAATCCGGGCCGCTTATGATATCGACGCCGACCCCATGCTCGTTCCAACCGGAAACGAAAAGTTCGGCGATTATCAGTGCAATATCGCCATGGCGCTGGCGAAAACGCTGAAATTGAAGCCTCGGGATGTCGCCGAGAAGATCAAATCTGTCGTCGATCTCGCCAATGCCGCCGATAAACTGGAAATCGCCGGGCCGGGGTTTATCAACGTCTTTTTGTCGCCTAAATGGGTGGAAGCTCTGCTCATCACCGTTGCCGAGGACGCCCGCCTCGGCGTCGATAAAAAAACAAATCCGCAGACCGTCATTGTCGATTATTCCGGTCCGAACATCGCGAAGGAAATGCACGTCGGGCACTTCCGCGCCACGATTATCGGCGACGCCTGCGCCAAGGTGATGGAGTTCGCCGGCGACAACGTCATCCGGCAGAACCACCTGGGCGACTGGGGCACGCAGTTCGGCATGCTGATCGCCAATCTCGTCTACCGCCCCGCCGGCGAGCCGGCGTCGACGGACGGGCTGAACATCAGCGACCTTGACGCCTTTTATAAGGCTGCCAAGCAGCGTTTCGACTCCGACGAACTCATCGACGGCCGACCGTTCGCGGACCGGGCGCGTGAACTGGTCGTGCGCCTTCAGAGCGGCGACCCGGAAGTCGTCGGCTGGTGGAAGAAGCTCATCGAGCTGAGCCGAAAACACTTCGCTGAGGCGTACGAGCGCCTGCACATCAGCCTGACGCCCGCCGACGAGCGAGGCGAGTCGTTCTACAATCCGATGCTGAAATCGGTCGTGGACGACCTGAAGCAGACCGGCCTGGCGGTGGAGACGGACGGCGCGATCGGCGTGTTCATCGACGGCCCGGACCGCCCGCCCGTACTGGTCGAGAAATCCGGCGGCGGCTACCTCTACGCCACCACCGACCTGGCGGCCGTGCGGTATCGCGTCAATGAACTGCACGCCGACCGCGTGGTGTACTTCACCGATTCGCGCCAGTCGCAGCACTTCGCGCAGGTCTTCCGCGTCGCGGAGAAGGCCGGATGGACGAAGGGCGCGTCGTTCGAGCACGCGCCGTTCGGCACGATCCTCGGCAAGGACGGCAAGCCGTTCAAATCTCGATCGGGCGAAACCGTGAAGCTGAAGGACCTGCTCGACGAGGCCGTCGCGCTGGCGAGCAGGATCGTCGAACAGAAGAACCCCGACATGCCCGCCGACCAGAAGGAGCGCATCGCCACGACGATCGGCATCGGCGCGGTGAAGTACGGCGACCTCGTCAAAGACCGCACGAGCGATTACGTCTTCGACTGGGACACGATGCTGGCGATGGACGGCAACACCGCGCCGTACATCCAGTACGCCTACGCCCGCATCCAGTCGATCTTCCGCCGAGGCGGGGTCAGCGCTTCAGCGGATGCGCCGATCGCGTTGAACGCGCCCGAAGAGCTCGCGCTCGCCAAGCACATCCTGCGGCTGGGCGAGGTCATCGACGCCGTGACGCGAGAGCTTAAACCGCACCTGCTCTGCGCGTATCTGTACGAACTGGCGACGCGGTTCAGCGGGTTCTTCGAGAACTGCCCTGTGTTGAAGAGCGAAGAGCCCGCGCGATCCAGCCGATTGGCACTCTGCGCGGTGACCGCGCGGACGATGGCGCTCGGCCTTGATCTGCTGGGGATCGAACATCCCGATCAGATGTAGCACGCGAAAATTTTTCGCAGAATTTTTCCTATTTTTGATGGTGCGCTGCGCGTTTGTCATGACAAACGCGCAGCGCGCCGGTCCATATGAAGGGATGTTGCGCGACCGCTCCGCGGACTCCGTGCAGGAGTACGCGATCGTGCACGCAGGATGCGGCGCGCACGGCAAAATGTAGCGCGCCACATCAGGTTTATTGTTGGCCAGGAGGATAAAGATCGGCCGGCAATGGATTTAGGTCGGGTAAGGAAATGTAACAAAATGTAGCGCGCACGCTTGCGCACGTTGTTCACGCCGGTTCGCTTGTCGGCAGGTCGGAGTAGCTCGGGCCCATGAGCAGTTTGCCGCGGCAATCAAAGCGGCTGCCGTGGCAGGGGCAGTCGAAGCTTTTCTCGACGGGGTTCCAATGGACGATGCACTTCAGATGCGGGCAGACGGCAGACATCCGGTGGAGGTCGCCATCGTCGTCGCGGTAGACCGCGAGCTTGACGAGGCCGCTGCGAATCACGCCGCCTTGGCCGGGCTGGAGGTCGTCTTCGCTTTTGATTTCGCCGGGCGTGAGGTAGTCGGCGTACTGGCGCGTGGTGTTGGCGTTGTCGGCGAGCAGTTCGGTGGTGACCGGCGTGCGGTGCGGGTCGTAAATCTTTTCCCACGGATTCGAGCGGCCGGCGATGAGGTCGGCGATCAGCATCGCGCCCAGCGTGCCGTGCGTGAGGCCCATGCCGCTGTCGCCGGTGATGCAGTAGACGTTCTCGCCGCTGGTCGGCGCCCGGCCGATGTAGGCAAGCCCGTCGGGCGGCTCGACGACCTGCCCACTCCAGCGACAGACCTCGCGCTTCGCCTGCGGAAAGACCTTGCGCGCCCACTCGATAAGCTTCGTGAACCGCTCGTCGCCGGCCCCCTGCCCGGTCTTGTGATCCTCGCCGCCGACCAAAAGCACGTCGTGCTCGGCACGCTCGGCGTCCGGGCGGCGCAGGACGCGGGCGTAGTGGTACGGGTCGTGCGTATCCCAGTAGAGCGCATCGGGCACCGACCCGGCCTTCACCGCGAGGCCAACCATGTAGGTTCGATGGGCGGCCTGCTTCATGTAGATGGTCATCCAGTCGTTGATCGGCGTGGGCACGTTCGTCGCGACGACGGCGTGGTTGGCGGTGAGGACCTGCTCGGTCTCGTACAGCGTGACCTTCGCGGGCTCGCCGTTCTTCGGACGGGCGCCCGCGACGTCCTGTACGCGCCGGCCAGTGAAGATGCGCACGCCCGCGCGCGTGGCGGCGTTGGCGAGGCCGACGATGTATTTTCCGGCGTGGAAGACGCCCTGGTTCGCGAACCGAATCGCCCGGCCGGCGTTCGTCAACTCGGGAACCGCCGAGACTTTCGTCGCCCTGGCGCCGGCACGCCGGGCGGGGTCGAACTCTTCATCGACGATTTTTTCGTTCCCGTCCGGTCCTGCAAAGAGATACGCCTCAACGCGAGCGAAATCGCAGTCGATGTGCTCGGCCTTCACGATCTGTTCGATCCGATCGATCGCGGCGGCGTGAGATTCGCAGGCGAGGCGCGCGGTTTCGGCGTTGTGCCGCCGTTCGAGCATGGCAAAGCGGTCGTCGATGATCGAGGCGAGGTGAGCGCTGGTCCGCTCGGTCTGCCCCGCGCCGATCCGGCCTTCGTCCAGCACGATCACGTCGCGCCCTTCTTTCGCCAGCAGGTACGCCGTGGTGAGCCCGGAAATGCCGGCGCCCACGACGATCACCTCGGCGTGCATGCCCGCCACCGGCTCGGCATACGACGGAACCGCGAGCGACTCAGTCCAGATCGGCGTGGTGAATCCATCTTTGGCCTTCATGCGCGATGGTAGATCGCGCGACGGTGGCCAGCGGAGATGAAATCGGCTACATCTCGTAACTTCGACTCATTTGGGAGGTTATCCGTGTTCGTTCATACCGTGTTTTTCTGGCTGAAGGACGACGCCCCCGCCGGGGCGCAGGAGCAGTTGCTGAAGGATTGCCGCGAGCTTCTCAGCAGAATCCCGACAGTGAAACTCTTCGACGCCGGCAGGCCTGCCATGACGCCGCGCGAAGTCGTTGACAACACCTATCACGTCGGCCTGCTCACCGCGTTCGAAGACTCCGCCAGCCATGACGTCTACCAGACGCACGAACTGCACCTGGAGTTCATCGAACGCAACAAGGCCAACTGGAAACGAGTGCAGGTGTACGACTTCGCGTGACGGGGAGGCAGCCCGGCGTAACGCGGCGACGCGCCTACATCGTCCTGCTCATGATCGCGTTCATGACGGCGCGCGCGAGCGCTATGCCAATCAGGGTTTTGCTGATGAGGCCCTGCTCCATCACGTTGGGGTGGTTGAGCGCATCATGCGTGCAGACCCCCGCGAACACCGCCAGCGAGACCAGCGCGACGCCCAACGGCGCGACCCGCGCGGTCATCGCCGCCATCGTGAAGACGCACATCATCAGGATGCTGGCGGTGACGATCTCCAGATCGGTCGGCGAGGAGCGGGACGCCGGGTTGGAGTAGTACATGATCCACGGCACGATCGCGGCACGGAGGATGCAGATCACCGCCGCCGCGACGAGGGCGCGGGAGGTCGCGGCGGTTTGCGTGTTGCGGAGGCGGGCCGTGCTGGCGCCGTAACCGGGAATCTCGTCCGTGAAATCGCGCTGCCACCGACCCATTACCATCCCATCGGCTGGCCATGTGGGCGACTTAACCGGATTTACGATTCCGCGGTCGCCGGCCCAGTGGTGGGCACGGTCGCGGGCTGCGTGGCGGCGGGCGGCTCTTTGCCGAGCCAGCCCTCAATCATCGCTTTAGTGCCAGAATAGCCGTACACCAATACGAGGTAGGCCACGAAGATCAGGAACGCCAGCAGTAGGAGATTAACGATCTGCCCCAGCACGATGAACACCCCGTCGCGCTCGATCACGCCGATCAGCAGGCACACGCAGGCGATCGCGGGGATGAAATTCGGCCCGGGCAGGCCGAGCGTAAATCCGGCAAAGATGATGCTGAGCCCCAGCAATCGGTCGATGCCCGGCCAAGTCATGAACTGGAGTCGCGGCTTCACCAAGCGTTCATACTTGCGGGCGAACCAGACGACCCGTTCCAGCGTGCCATGAGTGAGCCGGCGCTTCCCCATCCACTGGGGCAGGCGCGCCTCGCGACCAAGCATGATATAGAGGCCCAGCAGCATGATTCCCAGCCCCGCCGGCGTGCTGAGGCCGAACGTGGTGGGGACCGGGATGAGGAACGGGATCGCGACGATCAGCATCACCACCGCCATCCCGCGTTCGCGCAGCGCGTGCATGGCGTCGCCAAGGCTGATGCCCTGCCCGTTGGATTGGTCGAGCAGTTGCTGAAACGCCTCGCCGAGCGACTGCCGGGCAGGAGGCATGGCGGGATTGTCGGAGGGCTGTTCGTCGGCGGTGGAAGTCGTCATGCGATTGTCCATATCGGCTATTCGGGCGTGCCGATCGCACAGGATTGGTCGTCGTTTACCTCGTCGGCGGCATTTTTTTCGGGCCAGACGCCGGGGGCATCAACGGCATACCAGCGGTCGATCACGCGCTGCCAGTCGGTCATGCTCACGACGTTGATGAACTCGGTCTTCACCTCGGCGGCGTTGGGATGAAACCGCGCGTATTTGATGCCCATCTTCCGCATCCGCCGGCCCGCCATCTGCTCGCCGTGGATCTGCATGGCGATGGAAAAATGCTCGGTCAGCGCGTCGCGCTGCTCGCCGATGGTAGGCGGAGAAAGAACCGCGTCGGGCGTCTGGAGCAGCTTCGCCGCATCTCGGAAAATCCACGGATTGCCGATCGCCCCGCGGGCGAGCCAGACGACGTCCACGCCGGCCTCACGCTTCATCCGCACCGCATCCTCGGCGGTGAAGACGTCGCCGGAGCCGATGATCGTCTTGTCCAGGTAATGCCGTTTTAACCGCCTGAGCGCGTCCCAGTCCGCCCGGCCGGCGTATTTCTGCTCGACCGTTCGGCCATGCACGCGGGCGGCGACAAAGCCGAGCCGCCACGCTTCGTCGAGGATGGTGTAAAGCGCGTCTTCCGCCTGGGGCGAATCGTCGAATGCCCGCCGCAGGCTCAGCGAAACCGGCGTATCGGATTTCAGCGCATCGCGGACCGCCCGCATGATCGGGATCGCCCGCTCGAGGTCGCGCAGCATGTGCCCGCCGCGGGCCTTGTTGCGGATCTTTTTGACCGGGCAGGCGTAGTTCAGGTCGATGACGTCGTAATGGTAATGTTCGAGGATCGCCGCGGCCTTGGCCATGGTATCGGGCTCGCTGCCCATGATTTGCCCGGCGATGGGGTGGTCTTCGTCGTTGATGTCGATCGACTTCTTCAGCCCCTGCCCGCCGTTCACCATGATGACGTCGAGCAGCGCCTCGGTCACCGCGTACGCGCACCCGCGCCGCCGGGCCACGAGCCGCATCGCGCGGTCGCTGTACCCCGCCAGGCCGGCCTGGCAGAACGGAGACGCAAGCTGGATCGGGCCGATCTTCACGGCGGGCATCATATGGGAATCCCATCGCGACGGTAGCCGACGCGCCGCTCTCGGGCCCATGATCCCGTGGGTTTCCGTCAAATTTCTGCCGAAATCCGGCGAACTTTTGTTTGCCCATCGCCGCCTGGACGGTAGATTCTGCGGTCAAGATGGACCGTACTCGCCTGACAAGGATGTCGTGGTTGTGTTTGTTCGCGCTGTCATCGGGTCTGCAGGCCGCCGATGTGAAGCCGGCGATCGACGCGATCGTTCAGGACAACTACCTCAAGAACGTGGAAGTAGGCGTGAAGATCGTCCGCCTCGGCGACTCCCCCGCCGCTTCGCAGGTGATCTACGATCGTCATGGCAACGTCCCCTTCACTCCCGCCAGCAACCTGAAGCTCGTCACCACCTCGGCGGCGCTCGATCTGCTGGGGGCGGATTTCCAGTTCCGCACGCAACTGGTTCAGAAGGGATCAGCACTGGCACTCGTGGGCGACGGCGATCCGACGCTGGGCGACGCCGAACTATTGAAGCCCGTCGGCTGGCAAAGCACGACGCTGTTTGAAAAGTGGGCGCAGACGCTATCGGCGCGCGGGCTGACGCAGGCGACGTCGCTGAGCTATGACGACGGCATTTTCGACCAGGAGTTCCAGCACCGCAGTTGGCCGGCCGACCAGATTCACAAGCGGTATGTCGCCGGAGTATCGGGATTGAACTTCAACGCCAACTGTCTGGACTTCTACATAGAACCGCGCGGCAGCGGCGCGAGGGTTGGCTACCGCACCGATCCGCCGATCACGACGATTCCGGTCAACAATTCATGCGTGCAGGGATCGAAGAACGCCGTGTGGCTGTCCCGCGCCCGCGGGGCAGACCGGATCGATCTGAAGGGCCAGATTCCGTCTGCCAACGTCCTGCCGATATCGGTGACGATCAACGACCCATCGCAGTTCGCCGCCCTGGCCCTCGCCGATACCTTCGGCCGACATGGCGTTGCCATCGAAGGCCAGCCCACGCGCGATAAGACCATCCGCGCCTCACTGAAGGACTGGACGCTTCTGGCAGTCCACGAAACGCCGCTGGAGCAGGTGCTCAATCGCTCAAATAAGGACAGCATGAACGTCTATGCCGAAGCGCTCTTCAAGCGCATCGGCGCCAAGTCCAGCGGCGAACCGGGAAGCTGGCAGAATGGCATCGCCGCCGTCAGCAGGTATCTGGAATCGATCGGCATTCCCGCCGGCGAGTTCAGCCTTGACGACGGCTGCGGCCTCAGCCGCAAGAACACCGTGAGCCCCAACGCCCTGGTGACAATCCTCCAGCACCAATACTTCGGCCGCAACCGCGAAGCTTACCTGCGATCGATGGCGGTCGCGGGCATCGATGGCACGCTCGAAAACCGCTTCGGCGGCACGCCGCTCCGCGAACGCGTCTTCGCCAAAAGCGGCTTCATCGATGGCGTCAGCAGCCTGAGCGGCTACGTCCGCGCCACCGACGGCCAGTGGTACGCCTTCTCCATCCTCTTCAACGGCATCCCCAAGGGAACCAACAGCACGGCCAAACAAATGCAGGAACGCATCGTCCTGACCATCGAATCCGGCCGCTAAAGCTCCCGACCCGGCCGCTCATTTCGGAGTCTTGACAACCCCAATAGATCAGGTACATATACCCTTCTCCCTCGATTCCGGAAGGATCGACGGAG
>JBBCIV010000149.1:0-26695 GCA_037189665.1 Phycisphaerae bacterium
CCCCCCCGCCCCCCCCCCGCGACGCTAAACGGGGGTTGGTGAAGGAGTCAGGCGATGGCGTGCGAGGAGATCGTCTGTTGATTGATGAATTCGCCGTTCAGCCACAGCGCGATCGGTCGATGCGGGGCCGATTCGCTGAGCAGGTGGCGGATCGCCTGGACGACCGCGTCGACCCGGACATACTGGCCTGAGCAAGGCACGGCCACCTCGTCGTTGATGCGGCCCATTGCGGTGATGCTCACCTGTTGCGGCACGTTGATGCCCAGGCCCGCGAGCACCGCGCCGGCATGGCCGGCGGTCTCCGGGCTGGTGCAGATCAAGCCGGTGACGCCGTGCTCGATCGAGCTGCGCAGGTCGTCGAGCGTGCCGGCGCGAACGCTGATCGTCGCCGGCAACAGTTCGGGAAGTTCACGCTGCAGATCGGTGGGGCGTTCGGCGCCCACGAGCATGAGGTTCGTGTGCCCGCCGCGAATCAACAGTCTCGCCAGGTCCGCGGCGGCGAAGAGGCGGTCGATCACCACGGCATGCGTCGCGTACGACCCGCCATGGCGATCCAGTTGCACTACCACCTTGCCACGAACGACCAGGTCGCGCAACGCGTCATCGGAGATCGCCTTCGAGTGGATGAGGACCGCGCGGTGCGGGTTCAACAGGCTCGGAGGCAGTTCAGTGAGCAGGTCGTGCAATTGAAGCTCGACGTCCTCCGACTCCGCAAGCTTTTTGATGATCGGGCAACCAGCCTGTTCGGGGTCGTGCAAAACGAGGCACTTCTGAACGGTCCGCGGCGCTGTCGATCCTCGGACGAACGTGCCAAGGCCGATGTTGCGTTCCAACAGGCCCTCGGCCGCGAGGTCGGTGAGGGCTTTGCTCAGCGTCTTGGCGTTCACTTTGAACCGCCGCGCCAGCACGCGTTCGCCGGGCAACTTGCCGTTCAACTCTCCCGATTCGATTGCCGAGCGAATCCTCTCGCGCAAACGCTGAAATTTATAACTCAGGCGCCGGCCGCGCGCAGATTCTTCAGATTCAGATGGTGTTTCTTGAGCTTCAAAAGACGACATGGGTCACCTACCGCTGCGGTGATCTGAACTCGACAACCCAACCGGCCCGACCGCCGAAGAGTTGTTCTGAGCTCCGCATTGCCAAAGCGCCCACGCCACCCCCTTTGTGACGTATCGCTCGTAAAACGGAGCACCGTACGATGAGAACATCCGCATTGATGCCTCAATCGTCAAGAAAAATCCCACCTTTCCTATACACATTCCCCTGAAAAGGTGCCAATACGGACGGCGACATCCGCATTGATGAAACTAACTTACGCCTGCGTTCGTCCACATTCAAGTATTTTAGCGCGAACGAACACCTTACATCTTGTTCCGCCATATAATGTAAATTGATGATTGAATGGGACGCCGGCCTGCGTGTGGCTGGGAGTGACTTATATCTCGATTCGCGACGGCCGCGAGCGCGGTCGTTTGTCTCGCATGCCCATTCCGATCACATCGCCTGCCACGACATCGCGCTGGCCACCTCGCCCACGATCGATCTCGCCGAGCGGCGAATCAGCCTTCGCGAAAGCGTAAAGCTTGATTTCAACGTGGATTACGATTTTGACGATACCCGCGTCCACCTGCGCTCGGCCGGTCACGTGCTGGGGTCGGCGATGATCCATCTCACCAACGACCGCGGTTCGCTGCTCTACACCGGCGACTTCAAGCTGCGCGACTGCCTGACCGTCCCCAAGGCCGACCCCAAGGCCGCCGACGTGTTGATCATGGAAACCACCTTCGGCAAGCCGATGTTTCGCTTCCCGCCGTGGCGACAGGTGGCGGACGAGTTGTGCGATCGCGTCGCCAAGGCGCTGGCAGACGGACGGCAGCCGATCGTGATGGGCTATTCGCTGGGCAAAGCGCAGGAGATCGTTCGCATCCTGACCGACGCCGGCTTCATCGTTACCGAGCACGGGGCCGTGGCGAACCTGTCCGACGTCTACGAGCGTCACGGCGTGCGCCTCGGCCCGCGTCGTCGATACGACGCCGCCGATTTCCGCGGCCCGCACGCACTGCCGCTGCAGGAACGCGGCGTCCTCGTCGCCCCGCCACAGGTCGCCCGATCCGGCTTCGCCGGGCAGTTCGAACGCAGGCTCACCGTCATGCTCTCGGGCTGGGCCATGCTTAACGGCGCCCAATACCGCTACGGCGTCGATCACGCGCTGCCCTTGTCCGACCATGCCGATTTCAACGAACTACTCGAACTCGTCGACCACGTCCGCCCGAAGCGCGTCTACACCCTTCACGGCTACCCCGAATTCGTCGACACCCTCCGCGCCCGCGGCATCCGCGCCGACCTCGCCAAGCCAGATCCGCAACTGCGATTGTTCGATTAGAGCAACGAACCGAATGTTGTAGCTGCGATGCCTGCATCGCCCATTGTTTTTTCCGAACGTCTCGAATGGGCGTCGCAGCTACAACAAAAAGCGCATCGCCGTAGCCGTCACGTCCGCTGCCGTTACACAACGCCTGACGCCGACAGGTCGAGCGTGATCGGCGTTGAGGGTGGCGGGGCGGGGCTGTCCGATCGAAGATTGGTCCCGCGCCAGTTTGCCGGGGCCAGGCCGCGTTGACGCTTGAAGGCGTTGCTGAACGCGGCCACCGACTCGTAGCCCACGTGCTGGGCAATCTGCTTGATCGAGCAGCCGGGGTCGGCCAGCAGTTGGCAGGCGTGGTTCATGCGCAGCTCGGTCAGGTATTGCAGCGGCGGCACGCCGACCATCTGGGTGAATCGGGCGGCGAAGGCGCTGCGCGACATCGAGACGACGTCCGCCAGCGATCCGACCGTCCAAGGGACCGACAGCCGTTGGCTCATCGCCGCCAGCACCGGGCCGATATCGGGATCGAGCAACGACCGAAGCCAGTTCGCGCTGCCGAGGGGTAAGGATTGGATGAACACCCGCACCGCCTGCACGAACAGCGTGTTCACCAGCCGGCTGCGCACCGCCAGCCAGCCGGCCTCGCCGGGCACGGGGGTGAAATCGAGCAAACGGATGGCGCTGGCAAGCCAGTCGCCGGCGCCGATGGCCTTGCCGGAGACGTGCATCACCTCGGGCAACGCCGAGAAAAACCGATCGCTGAACCCCGCCTCGGTGAAGAACGCGCCCACGTTCACACGCGATACCGCTCCTCCCCCGCCCAGTGTGAGCGGCGGCGGCGGGGCGGAGCGGTCACCGCGCGGCCGGGGCGGAAGAACCGATCGGAGCGGCACGCAAACGGAGTTAGCCGAATCGCGCAGGCGGTGGGATTGGCCTCGCATCAGGAAGAGCATGTCGCCCGCCGGCAGTTCGAACGGGCGATGGCCTTCGATTTCCACTCGGCAGAAGCCCAGGCTAACCGCGATGAACGCCCCGCGCGGCAAAATTCCCGGTGGCGGACCCGCGAGCGGGCCATTGCCGACGGTGGGCGGGCGCATCTCTTCCAGCGCGGGAACGTCAAGTCCCCACGGCGCCGTAAAGTGGGCCGTCGGCATCACCATCGAGCGGACGCGAAGCGTCTCCAGCGCTTCGCTGAGCGGGTCAGGGGGCATCTTTTATTCTCCGTAAATCAAACCTGCGTATGATCTTGCGTGAAAAACCCTGGCCGGCTGGACGAACACGCAACAAACTTGGCGAAAATGTCGTGCATCAATACGGCCTCGGTACCGACTCTTGTCTTGGGAGAAGGAATCCGAGAAGGCCCCCTTTGAGTACACACCATGAGCTCGACCCCCAACCGCCGGCCGCCAATGATCGAATCGCTCGAAGCACGCCAGCACCTGGCGTTCAGTTCCTACGCCCAACTCGTCAACCAGGATGACGCCGTCGCCAACTACGCCGCCATTACCGGCGCGGGGACGACCGTCGCGGTCATCGACACGGGCATCAACTACAACCTCGCCACCCTCGGCGGAGGGTTTGGGGCAGGAAAGAAGGTGATCGGCGGGTATGACTTCTATCAAAACGACTCCGATCCCATGGACACCGACGGCCACGGCACGCAGGTCGCCAGCGTGATCGCCGGCGAGGCCTTCACGTACAACGGCGTCACCTACCAGGGCGTGGCGCCCGACGCCAAGCTCGTCGCGCTTCGCGTCGGCACGGAAAGCAGCATCACAGACCGCAATATCGAGCGCGCACTACAGTGGGTGATCAGTAACTACAAGACGTTTAATATCTCCGTCGTAAATCTTTCGCTGGGCTCCGGGAATTACCCGGATGCCAGTTCCGCCAGCAGCTATGCCGACGAATTTGCCACCCTGCGCGAGCTGGGAATCTTCGTGGTGGCCGCCAGCGGCAACAGCAATGACGCGAATGCGGGCCCGATCAGCCAGGACGGCATCGCTTACCCCGCCGCAGACCCCAACGTGTTCGCAGTCGCAGCGGTGAACGCGGGCGACGTCATCACCAGTTGGTCGCAGCGCGGCGACGAGCTGGATCTGCTGGCCCCGGGCGAGGGCATCGTCGTGCCGACCTTGGCGGGCGGCTACACGACGGTCAACGGCACGAGCTTCGCATCCCCTTACGTCGCGGGAACGGCGGCGCTGATCAAGCAGGCGGACGGGTCGGCCAAGCCGGGCGACATCGGCTCGATCCTCATGTCCTCCGCCGCTACCAATCGCGACGGCGACGCCGAGACCGGCAACACCACCTCGCTGTTGTTCGGCCGGCTTGACATCCATTCCGCGCTGCGGCTGGTCAACCAGCGAATGGGCCGCACCGAAACGCTGGCGATGGGCCGGACGTTCGATACGGCGGTCGATTCTCAGGGCGTCACACACGTGGCGTTCTACGACACCTCGGCCGGGCGGCTGCTGTACGCCACGCGCGACGTCGACGGCCTGTGGTCGCGGTCGTACATCGTCGATGCCAGCGCCGACGTCGGCGTGCAGGTGTCGATCGCGGTCGATCCCAGCGGCAAGGTCGGCATCGCCTACTTCGACGTCACGAACACCGGAGTGAAATACGCCGGCTTCAACGGCACGGGATGGTCGGTCACGACGATCGAATCGGACAAGCACACCGGCTCGAACCCGTCGCTCGGCTTCGACATCGACGGCAACGCCTACGTCGCCTATTACCGCCGCAGCGGCGGGCAACTGCGGCTGGCGACGCTCGACCGCGACGCCGGCACGTGGACGCGCCAGATCGTGGACGGCGCGAACGACGTCAACGTCGGCGCTTACGCCAGCCTCGACGTGGGCGAGGCGGCGTTCCGCAACGGGGCGTTCACGGTTTACGACACCACCATCGCCATCGCCTACGCCGACGTCACCAACGGCGACCTGAAGTACGCCCGCATCGATATCGACGACGCCGGCGCCGAGTGGTTCATCGCCACGGTTGACGACCTTAACGGCGTCAGCAGCATCGACCTCAACCTGCACGATGGCCCGCTCAACCTCGGGCTTCAGGCGCAGATCGGCTACATCGATTCGTCCAATCGAACGGTGAAGTACGCCTATCGCAACGACTCATGGTTTACTGAAACTGTTGCGTCAGCAGGCAAGTACGCGATGAGCGCACAGCTCTATTTCAATGAGGAAAACGATCCGCGTATCGCGTTTTTCCATGGTGTGCAGCGGGCGGTTTACATCAGCGCTCGTTCGACGGCTGGCATCTGGTCGACCACGCGCCTCTCCCCCGGCTCGGGCATGGTCGCGGCGGCTCAAAACGAGCGCAGTGGCGATGGCGTCATAAGCTGGCTGGACCGCGCTCGTCAGCGGATCTATACCGTCGTACTGTAGATTTCCACATACATGTATACCTGCATCGCGAACAACAAATACGTCTCGCGATTTTTTCTTAAACAAAAACACGACATCCGCGTCTGTAGGGATGGAGGGCGCGCGTGCGCGCGAACCTCTTGTCAGGCGCATGGGCAAACGCCCGTCGTATCGATGAAGTGGAAGAGGTGCGCAAAAATGCCGCAAATTCAAATTTATGCGGCGCGATTGCCGATGCTCATCTCTGAAAGTAGATGCGATATCGCGCGCATCGGACAATTGTGGTGAATATTTCCACATGTCCATATAATTTCGACTGAAACGCCGCCGTGGGGTGGTGGGGCTGAACTGTAGGGGTTGTGGGGCGATGAATCACACGTCTTCGCGGAACGCGAGCGCCCGTCACGTGATGTATCCCTTTCAGTGTGGCCGTTGAGCAATGGTTTTGGAAGGAGCTACGTCCACATGTTTGAATCACTCGAATCCCGTTCGATGCTCGCGTCGGACCCGTTCGCGGGCGCGTCGTCAGTCGCGATCCACATGGAGCGCAAGGGCGACACCGTGCGCATCACAACGCTGTCCGCGGACAACACAATCCTCGTCTACAAGGACGGCCGGCACATGCGCATCGACGTGTCGGCGGCGGCGTTCAACAACGAAGGCCAGCCGATCAACGCCAAGCAGCAGAACCAGTACGACCTCGACAAGATCCGCAAGATCGAGATCAAGAGCGGCGCCGGCAACGACATCATCGACGTGTCGTCGCGCATCAAGGCGGACGTGATCGTGGACGCCGGACCGGGGTCTGACACGGTGTCCACCGGTTCGGGCAACGACACCATCTACGGCGGCGACGGGCTCGATTACCTCGTCGGCAACGCCGGCGACGATTTCATCGACGGCGGGGCAGGCGACGACCGCATCACCGCGACCGGCGGCACCGACGAAATCTGGGGCAACCTCGGCGATGACCGCATCACCGTCGCCACCCTCGGTCACCGCGTGAACGGCGGGCCCGGACGCGACACCGCCACCCTCCGCGACGCGCCGCTCACCCTCGTCCGCGTCGAGCGGTTTACCCAGAACGCCCTGGACCTGGTCCCCGCCGCCACCACGCCGCAGGCCCGGATCCAGGCGATCTCCCTCAGCAATACCGGAGCGAGCAACATGTTCGTCTCCAGCGCGGGCAATCGCTACGCCTACACCGTGCAGAAGAAGTCCGCCACCGGCACCGTGATCGTCAATCTGCTGCCGTACACCTACGTCGGCACGTCAAGCGCCACATCGACGCAGCAAATCCCGCTTGGCAAGATCGGAACGGGCTACAACACCTTCGTTCTCCGGGCCAATGGCCGGGAGATCGATCGGACCACCCAGCAAACGGTCGCACTGCCCTGACGTGATTTCGCGCGCGAAAATACGACAAAATCATGAGCCGCGCTGGGAAGGCGCGGCTCATGATTTTCGTATTGTTTTTAAGGGGATTTGTCCCGATCCGGCTCATCGCATATCTTGCTCGGCTTTCCTAGGAGTGCGATGGCCGAGCTCGTTCCCGTCAGGCGTGCGTTGATTTCCGTTTCCGACAAAAGCGGCCTGAAGGAATTCGCCGCCGCGCTTCAGAATGAGTTCGGCGTCGAACTGCTCAGCACCGGCGGCACGGCGAAGTTCCTGCGCGACGTGGGGCTGAAGGTGATCGACGTCTCCGACTTCACCGGCTTCCCCGAAATGATGGACGGCCGGGTGAAAACGCTGCACCCGAAAATCCACGGCGGCCTGCTGGCGCTCCGCGACAACGTCGAACACGTCAAGGCGATGGCCGACCATGACATCAAGTCGATCGACCTGGTCATCATCAACCTGTACCCGTTCAAACAGACGATCGAAAAGCCCGGCGTCACCTTTGAGGAGGCGATCGAAAACATCGACATCGGCGGCCCCAGCATGGTGCGCAGCGCGTCGAAGAACCATCGCTTCGTCACGGTCGTCACCTCGCCCGACCAATACGAAAAAGTGCTCGGCGACCTGCGCGAGCACAAGGGCAACACCTGCGGCAAACATCGCCTGAAGCTGGCGCAGAAGGCCTTTCAGCACACGCACGAATACGACGGCATGATCGCGGCCTACCTGGCAAAGACGATCGGCGCGACAAGCGAAGCTGTCGACGCGCTGCCGGATGCGCTGTCGTTGAAGCTGACGAAGAAACAATCGCTTCGCTATGGCGAAAACCCACACCAAAAGGCCGCGCTCTACGTCGGCGACGCCCGCCCGGCAGAGGCATCCGTTGCCTTCGCAACGCAGTTGCACGGCAAGGAATTAAGCTACATCAACCTGCTGGACGCCGATGCGGCATTAAGCGCCGTGAGGGACCTCGACCAGCCGGCGGCGTGCGTGGTAAAACACGCAACGCCGTGCGGATATGCGACCGGCAACGATATCGCGGCGGCGTTTGCCGGTGCATATGCGTCTGACCCGGTGGCGGCGTTCGGCGGGATCGTGGCGCTCAATCGCGCGGTTGACCTTGCGACGGCGCAACAGATCGTCGAGGGGCAGAAGTTTCTCGAAGTGATCGTTGCGCTTGGTTTCGAGGCGGACGCGCTGGAGTTGCTCAAGGCGCGATGGAAAAATTGTCGTCTTCTCGACAGCAGCACGGGCGATACGCCCGTGAGTCACGGGCGTATCGCCCGTGCTGCCGAGCTCAGCATGCACAAGATCACCGGAGGTTATCTCGTGCAGGAATCGGACAACGTTCGCCTTGCGGACGACGAGATCAACGTCGTCTCCGCGCGTCAGCCGACGGCGCAGGAGCTAAGCGACCTGCAGTTGGCGTGGGTGGCGGTGAAACACATCAAGAGCAACGCGATCGTGATCGCGAAGGACCTCGCCACCGTCGGCATTGGCGGCGGGCAGGTGGATCGCGTGGGCGCGGCGCGGATCGCGATCGGCAAGGCCGGCGATCGCGCGTGGGATGCGGTGGCGGCGAGCGATGCGTTCTTCCCGTTCCCCGACGGGCCGAAACTGCTGCTCGACGCCGGCGTCTCGGCCATCATCCAGCCCGGCGGAAGCGTGCGCGATCAGGAGACGATCGACCTCGTCAACGAACGCGGCGCCACGATGATCTTCACCGGCCGGCGGCACTTCAGGCATTGATCGTTGTTCTCGAACGGAGGGATCGCGTATGGCGCACAACATCCTCATCATCACCGGCGGGCAGATCCCGCATCACAAGTACCCCGAATCAGCCGAGGTGATGGCCGAAGCGCTGAAGCGCCTCGCCGGCATGACCGTCACCGCCACGCGCGACGCTGCCGCCGCGAAGAACCTGTCGGCGTACGACGCGCTGGTGCTCTTCACCGACGGCGACTACTTCGACGAGGCCGGCCTTGAGTCCATCATCCGTTTCGTCCACGGCGGCAAGGGCCTCATCTCCATCCACACCGCCGCCGGCACGAACAAGTCGCACGCGGGATTCGGCCAACTGATTGGCAGCCGCATCAACAGCGGGGCGATCGTCGAGCACGAGGCGATCGTCGAATCGCCGGATCACCCGATCATGCACCGCATTGGCAATTTCCGGCTGGACGACGAAATCCACGACCTCGAAAAGCTGGCCGACTACCAGGTGCTGCTCTCCGGTTACCTCCAGGGCGTCAAGCAGCCGCTGGCGTATGTGAAGCCCGCCGGCGCAGGCAAAGTGGTGCACTTTGCGACCGGGCACGCGATCGCAGGTCTTTCGCATCCGGAGTGGCAGAAGATCTTCGTCCGTGCCACCCGTCATGTGTGCGGCGACGACTGGTCCACTCGCACCGTCAGGACCGCCTGCATCGGCTACGGCGGCGCGTTCAACATGGGGCGCACGCATCTGGAATCGTGCCTTCGGGCGCGCATGCGCCCGGTGGCGGTGTGCGACGTCGATCCGAAGCGCACCGAAACCGCCAAAGCCGAGCTCGGCGATCACATCACGGCTTACACCAGCGTTGCCGACCTGCTCGACAAGAGCGACGCGGAGATGGTCATCGTCATCACGCCGCACAACACGCACGCGCCGCTCTCCATGCAGGTGCTCAACTCCGGCCGGCACGTGGTGACCGAGAAGCCCTACACCATCCCGGTGGAAGAAGCGACGCAGGTGATCGACGCCGCTCGGCGCGTCGACAAGCTCGCCACCGTCTTCCACAACCGCCGCTGGGATGGCGATTTTCGCGCCATCCGCCGGCTGGTCGAATCGGGCGTCATCGGAGATGTCTTCCATATTGAGTGCGCCTGGGGGAACTACCACGAGCCCCGCGCCGACTGGTGGCGCGCCAGCAAGGATGTGTCCGGCGGATCGTTCTACGACTGGGGCGCCCACTTCGTCGATTGGGTGCTGCAATTGATGCCGCACGACATCGAGTCCGTTTCAGGTGATTTCAAAAAGCTGAAGTGGCACGGCGCCACCACCGAAGATTACACCAACGCCTACGTCCGCTTCGCCGGACGGCGATCGGCGTTCTTCGAGCAGGGCAACATCAACGCGATCGAAAAGCCGCGCTGGCGCATCCTCGGCACGCTCGGCGGGATCGAAAAATCGACGTGGGACTGGGACGGCAAGATCGGCCTCAAGGTGGTCAGCCACGCCACGGGATCGCGCGTCGAGAGCACGGTTTCGTTTGAGGAAAACGACTGGGACGGCTTCTACCGCAACGTGGCCGACCACCTGCTGATCGGCGAGCCGCTGGCGGTGACGCCTGAGTCGGCCAGGCGCGTGATCGAGGTCATCTGCCTGGCCGAGCAATCCAGCGCCCAAGGCGGCGCGCCGCTCAAGCCGGTCTACTGATCGTCACCCGTCCTTCAACGCCGCGCGGATATCGCCTGCCAGCTTCGCGTTGCACGCAAACAGGTCGCCGCCGTGGATCGTGCGCTGGCCTTTCCAACTGGTGCAGACCCCGCCGGCCTCTTCGATGACGGGGATGAGGGCGCACACGTCCCAGGGCGACATCTTCGGATCAACCATGATTTCCGCCCGGCCGGTGGCGACGAGCAGGTAGCCGTAGGCGTCGCCCCAGGTGCGGGCGTACTTGCATCGCTTGACGAGATTCGAAAACGCGTCGGACCGATCGATCGCCATGAACGCGTCGCTGGTGCAGATGAGGGATTTGGATAACTCGGCGACGTCCGACACGCGGCAGGGCTTTCCGTTCCACGTGCAACCCAGCCCGCTCGCCGCCGCGACGACGTCGCCCAGCGCAGGCGCGTAGATCACGCCCACCGCCGGCGTTCCGCGCACCTGAAGGCCCACCAGCGTCGTGTAGAGGGGCACGCCGTGGATGAACGACTTCGTGCCGTCGATCGGATCGATCACCCACTGGTAATCCGGATCGCCTTCGACCGCGCCATGCTCTTCGCCGAGAATGGAGTGCGTTGGGAATTTTTTCAGCAGGCGATCGCGGACGATCTGCTCGGCCTCGCGGTCCGCCTGCGTGACCGGCGACTGGTCCGACTTCAACTCCACCGCCACGCCCGAGTTGAAATATTTCAGCGTGTGCCGTCCCGCCTCCGTCGCGGCCTCGATCGCCGTGGAAAGCAGGACGTTGAGTGAGACATCTGACATAGACCGATCAGACTACACGTTGCCTCGCCGAACGGCAAAGCATGGGATCGCGTCATTCGATCCGGGTGATCACGTCGTTCGGATCGAACCGCACTTTCGGCAGCGCGGCGTACTTATCGTCGGCGGCGCGATAGCCGGCGCAGCAGGCGACGACGGTCGCGTAGCCTTGCGCATCCAAGCCGAGCAGTTCGTCGTATTTGTCGGGGATGATGCCTTCCATCGGACACGTATCCACGCCCAGCATTGCGGCCGCGGTCATGAAGGCGCCCAGCGCGATGTAGACCTGCCGGGCCGACCATTCTTCCTGCCGCGCCTCGGGCAGCGAGCTGACATATCCGACGGTGATCTTCCGATAGCGTTCCAGCGACTCCCGCTCCGCCGCGCGGAGTTCGACGACACGATCGATGTGACGATCGACGTGCGACGCATCGAGGTTCTTGCGGATCGCGAACGCGACGACGTGTGATGCGTCCCGCACCTGCGCCTGTCCGAACGAACACGCGACGAGCTGCTTTCGCACCTCCTCACTGGTGACCACCGCAAACCGCCACGGCTGCAAACCGAAGCTGCTGGGCGTCAACACCAACGAACGCTCCAGCGCCGCCCATGTGTCATCCGGAATACGACGCGCCGGATCGAACTTCTGCGTGGCGTACCGCCAGGTCAGCTGCTTCAATAGCTGGTCATCAACGCTTGTCATGCTGACGGTATCTTACCCGCGCCGAGAGATGGGAGCATTGTCATATCAGTTGTTTGGAAACTGATATGATAATTTTTTCGCGCCCCGATCATTCATTGCCGCGTGGCGGCCTCAAGCTGGGAAAGGTTGAACTCCAGAAGTTCCAAATACGTCCCGTGCTTTGCGAAATTGGTCAGCCCGAGCACGTCGAGCCGGAAAACGCGCAGGCCAGTGCGGGCCTCGATGTCCTCGATCGCGCCGGCAGGGGTGTCGAAGGGCAGCAGCAGCGAGCGGATGCCCTCGTCCCGCGCTCGCGTGCGGATGTTTCGAAAATCGTCTTCGCTCAGCTTCAGCGGCGCGCATTCCACCAACGACGCGGCGATGCCGAAGCGGTCGAGCAGCGGGTCGAACATGCGGTCGAGCACCATCACCTTCGATCGGCCGAAGATGGAGTTGGGGTGGGCCCTCAGGATCGCGTCGATGCGCTGCACGTACGCGTCCGCCTGCCTGCGGATCGATTCGGACTCGCGCGGAACCGCGATGACGAGCTTGTCCGCGATCGCGGGCACCGCGGCACGAACGACGACGGGATCAAGCCAGAGCATGCCGGTCACCGGGGCCGTTTGTGCGACGGGAAGCGCGTCGAGCACAACGACGCGCTGAGTTTCTTCCAGCGCGAAGATCGCCGCCTGCGCCCAGCTTTCAGACCGCTGCCCACCGGCGATCAACAGGTCCACGCCGGTCATCCGCTCGCGCACGGCGGCGGTGAGAGGATAGCCGCTCGGAGGATCGCCGAGGTCGAGAATCCAATCGACGCGGACGAACTCGCCGCCCACCTCGCGCGCCACGTCCGCCAGTGGGTAGACGGTCGCGCACGCCACCGCGCGCCTCGCCGACGGCATTGTCGTCGGCGAGGTAGACGCAGGCTCGCAGGCGAGCAGGAACACGCAAAGACAGGAAAGCAGTCGTCGCACGGACCGCCCACTATACGGCCCGGCGGATCATCACGCACGATCGCGCGCGCTCACGTCATCGTGGCTTGAGCGAGTCGGTCAGATCAACCCCGCTCACGTCTTTGATGATGCGCACGAGCGTCTCGGCATCGGCGGGACGGGCGCGCTCGACGGCCTCGATCGTGGGCATGAGCTTGGCATCGCCGACGTCCCTCAGCCACACGTACATCACCGCAATCGCCTTGCGACGTCGGCCGTCAAGGTTCGGCTGGACGTACTCCTCTTTCAACGACGAGATCGGCGTCGGCTTGAGCAAATCCAGCCCGGCGGCGTTCACAGGCGTGGTTTGCGGACTGGTGATCAGCGCCTCGATGAACTGCGCCCACGGCGATCCGTGAATCGTCGAGACATATTTCGCCGCCAACACGTTCGACAAGCCGGCGACCATCCACACCTGATCTTCGTTTCGCGGCAGTTGGGCGAGCGCGTCGCGCGCGATGAAGTCGGCGACGTTCACGAGCGCCAGCGTCGTCCCACGGCCGGCGATCTGCTGCTGCACCTGGGCCTCGGTGTCGGCGATGTACTGCGCCAGCGCACTGGTACGCTGATCGACGGTGTCCGACGGGTTGAACAGCGCCGCAACCGCCGACTCGTCCGAGGCGCCACCCGGGTTGAGCGACACGCTGCGATCAAAGTCGAGCGTGTCCGACACCGCGTTGTATCGAAATCGTTGGTCCTTCCAACCATGCCGGAGGGCCTGTTTGAGGTGTTCGCCAGGCGAGACGATATAGACCATCACCGGCCGCAGGTTCGCGACCTGCTTCAGCCCAGGGATGATCTGCTGGTCCAGAACGTGGCTCACCTGCGAGGGGGTAAGGGTGGGCAGGTCTTTCAGCATGGAGGCGATGAAGAGCTCGCGCTTGGCCTCAATCCGCTGGAGCAAGTCGGTCGGCTTCGTGGAAGGGCTCGAAATCACTTTCGCGCGACTGGCGCCCTCGGTCACCCACGCCTGATCCGCCGGCAAACAGATAAACGACCTTCCGGCGACCTCAATTCGGACGTAACCCTCTGGGATCACTATTTTTACGGCGGGGCGCGTCGCCGGATTAGTGGCGGGTTGGGGGGCGGTTTGCGCCTGTGCGGAAACGACGGCGCACATGGCGATCAGCAGGCTGAAAAAGCGGATTGGAGGGATCATAGGAGAAATTAGTTGAAGTCTGCCAGCCTCAGCATAAACGCCAGAGCGGCGGACAGGAAAGGCCAAAAATTTGCTTGCATTTAACGCCAGAAAGGTCGACACTTCCTGTGGACAACCCGATCTACGGGCTGGCCCCGTGCGCTGCTGCCTTGTGCAGCCAGCTCGCCGCGCCAGAGACAATTTGAAAGGAGAGGTTTTTCACAATGCATTCCATCCCATCTCGTCCGACAGGTGCGGCTGCGCCTGGATTGGACGTGGGCCCGCCTGGCCTCCCGGCTGACGCGCAAGCGCTGGTCGGCGAGTCGCCCGCGATCGGGTCCGTCAAAGATATCGCCTCCAGCATCGCTGGCAGACGATCCACCGTTCTCATCCTGGGTGAGACGGGCACCGGCAAGGAAATGCTGGCCCGCCACATCCATGCTCTCTCCGATCGACAAGATAAACCGTTCGTTCCCGTCGATTGTTCGGCGCTGACGGATACGTTGTTTGAAAGCCAGCTTTTCGGCCACGTAAAGGGCGCCTTCACCGGCGCGGTGCGCGACAGCCTCGGCTTCATCCGCGCCGCCGATACCGGAACGCTCTTCCTCGACGAGATCGGCGAGCTTCCGCTGCCGCTGCAATCGAAGCTGCTCCGCGTCATCCAGGAGCGCACGGTCACCCCCGTCGGCGACACGCGGGGCTATCCGGTCGACGTTCGCGTGGTCTGCGCTACCAACCGCGACATCGCCGCGATGGTGCGGTCCGGCACGTTCCGCGAAGACCTGCTCTTTCGCCTGAACGTCATCACGATGAACCTTCCGCCGCTCCGCGAGCGACCGATGGACATCGTGCCGTTGGCGCGCCACTTCCTGCAACAGCAGGCCGCGATCTACGGCGAGACGCCCAAGCGGCTGTCGCCCGAGGCGCGCGAGGTCCTGCAAGGCTATGCCTGGCCGGGCAACGTTCGCGAGTTGGCGAACGTCGTCGAGCACGCCCACGTGCTATCGGACGACACCGAGATCACCGCCGAGAACCTGCCCGAGCGCCTCCGCGCCAAGGCAAGCTTCGGCGATCTGGGGTCCGACCTTCGCCTTTCCGAGCTCGAGCGTCGCGCCATCACCGAAGCCCTCCGCCGCACCAACGGCAATAAGGCCGCGGCAGCGCGACTGGTGGGATTGAACATCCAGAAGTTCAATCGCCATCTCAGCAAGCTCAAGATCACGGTCTGAGCCCATCGAGGGCGGTTTCGTTCTGCTTTGCCTTTCAAAATTGTCCATGCCGAACCCAGGTGATGAGCCTGGGTTCGGTGCTTTTTATGCCCATTGGCAACGTAAAAATCACGATTTCCGCGGGACGGTTCCGATAATCAATTTTTACTGCATCGATTGGTTTTACCGTCATCCTGCCTTACGTCGACGCGCGCGCTTTTCTTGTAGCTGCGACGCCTGCGTCGCCCATTGGTTTTTCCGAACGTCTTGAATGGGCGACGCAGGCGTCGCAGCTACGATAAAAAGCGCGTCGCTATATCCCACGGCAGGCTAAGGCGCTAAACGGGGGATTCCCGGGAAATGAAGGCTCCCAATGTGAGATGAATCCCGACTAAATCCGTGACTAATCAGGGAGAAATCTACTGCGATTCGATCATCGCAACGATCTGATCGATGGCGGCTTGGAAGGCGTCGAACGGTTGGAGGGTGTTGTTTCGGGTGACGCCGACCGCGAGGCCGCGGGCGCGATCGAGATGGCCTTGGCTGCCGCCGTAGCCGTGGTGGCCGAACGGGCGTGGGGCGGCGTCTGCGGACTCAAACAGGGCGTAGCCGAGCGCGAACTTGGTCGGCGGGCTGTCCGGGTTGGCGGGGCGGGCGAGTTGCGTTACCTCGCGGAGCGTCCCCTTCGAGAGCAGCGTTTCACCGTTTGGACGGGTGAGGTCGAGGCCGGCGTAGTGGCGCGAGATCGACCGCGCGTTCGCCAGCGCGTTTGACGCCGGAATACAGCCTCGGCAGATCGACGGCGTGTTCATCCACCGTTCCAGCGGCCAGAGGTTCTTCGGGATGTTCCGCCCCGCAACCGGGTCGTCGGCGGCAGGGGTGGGAAAGTTGTTCCCCGCCGGTTCGGGCATCGTCGCGACGCGCGATTGGAGCGCCTCGGGGATGCCGAAGTAAAACGCGTCCATGCCCAGCGGCACGCAGACTTCCTCTTGCACGATGCGCCCGAAATCGCGCCCGGCGGCGCGCCGTGCGGGCTCGCCGATCAGCCAGCCGTAGGTGATCGCGTGGTAGTGCGTCCGCTCGCCTGGCCCCCAGAACGGCTTGAGGTCGGCGACCAACTCGCACATGCGATCCCAATCGGCAATCTCTTCGGCGGTGCAGTCCGGCATCTGCGGAACGCCGGCGGTGTGGCTGAGCGCATGACGCAGCGTAATGCCCGCCTTGCCGTGCTTCGCAAACTCCGGCCAG
Source organism: Phycisphaerae bacterium (assembly GCA_037189665.1). Lineage (GTDB taxonomy): Bacteria > Planctomycetota > Phycisphaerae > Tepidisphaerales > Tepidisphaeraceae > BPJO01. Next base: position 16,604 of record JBBCIV010000149.1, read on the forward strand.
TAGTGTGCGATCGGCTTGTCGTATTCCAGCAAACCCATCTCCACCAATCGATGCACCGCGGTCGCCGCGATGGCCTTGCCGGTGGAAAAGACGGCGAACAGCGTGTCGCCGGTGACGGGCTCATCAGCATTGGCGTGGAGCCGCCCCGCAAACGCGTCCACGATTGGTCGGCCGTGCTGGTGGATGGCAAGTTGAACGCCGATCTCCGCGCCGCTCTCGATGAGGTCGGCAAGCAATCGTTGAGCGAGATCCTGGATCGGGCTTGCTGGGGTGGTCATGGGCGGCATCATGATGCTGTGTGTTGAAGAACGATCCCGCTATGCCTGCGCCTTCGTCGCAGCGGCGTCGATATCGGCTGCGATCCTGGCGAAAGAGTATTTTGCCTCCCATCCGAAATGCTCGCGCACCTTGGCGGTGGTAACCGGCGCTGCCAACGCCGGCCAATCGGACGGGAGCGCGGGAACGTTGATGACGTTTCGGTCGGCAAGGCGTTCCCTTAGTGGCTCGAAGCCGAGAATGTCGGGCGCGAACAGGTGATACGCCTCAAACCCCGGCCGCGGTTTGTCGACCGCCAGCGCATACGCATCGGCAACGTCTTCGGCGTGCACGAACGTCCAGAAGCCGTCGAACGATTCGCGATAGCTCTTGGGCGTGTTGCGCATCCAATCCACCCAACGGCTGCTCCATTTCTTTTGCATCACCACAGGCAACCGAAATGCCGCGGTCGAAAGCCCCTGTGAGTGCGCGAGCATGGCGGCGTAGTTTTCGATCGCCACCTTCGCCAGGGAATACGGGTTCATCGGGTGTACGGGCTGGGTTTCGTCCATCGGGAGGCGATGCATGGAGATCGACTTCCACGGTTCGTCGCCGCCGCCCCAGAAGCCGTAGACCTGGCATGAACTGGTGTAAATGACGCGCGGGATCTTCAGGTCCGCGCACACCTGCAGCACTGTTGAGCCGGCCGCACAGTTGCGGACAAACACGTCGTGCGGCGACTCGCCCGCGGCGGCGTTTGGAATCTCGCCCAGATGAACGACGGCGTCGCACTTCTCGATCGCCGGCTGGAGGAACTGGCGATCGCGCAAATCGATGAAGAGGAACTTCGCCCCCTCGACGCGCGGCGCCTTGCGATCGAGGATGATGACCTCGTCGCCCCGCTCGATGAACCGTCTCGCAACAACCGTTCCGATATTGCCCGACCCACCAGTGACCGCGATGCGCATCCGTTGTTTCCTGTGATGTACAAAGCGGAGGATTCTACCCGCTTCACCCAGCAATTCACGCATGCCCCGGTCGCGTGCCCGTGGCGCGCCACGACGCACCCCTTCCCGCTTTCCACACACCCGCCTTGAGACCCCGCCGCGCCGTGCACCACTCTTTTTGATCTCGGCTCCAGATTGCTATTCCAATGTTCTCGAGAACATTGGAATAGTGATTTTCCGTGTAAAAATGAAGGGTGCGAATTGGCAGGGAATGAGAAAGGGCGCGTTTGGGGGGGCGCGATGTGCAGCCGTGCAAGCAGGTGGTGGTCACTTTTGCCCTGGCTGATTGAGGGGCGTTTGTGCGGGGGCGAAGGTTATCCGCGGGGGTGGAACTGTTTGTGAACCTTGCGGAGGCGGGCGGTGTCGACGTGGGTGTAGATTTGAGTGGTGGCGATGTCGGAGTGGCCGAGCAGTTCCTGGACGACGCGCAGGTCCGCGCCGCCGCCGAGCAGGTGGCTGGCGAAGCAGTGGCGAAGGACGTGTGGGCTGACTTCCCGGAAAAGTTCGATTTTCGTGGCGTACCGTTTGATGAGCAGCCACAGGCTGATGCGGTCGAACGGCTTGCCGGATCGGGAAAGGAATAGTCGCTCGTCGTCACCGTGCGCGTTGGCCTTTCCGACGATGGTGTTGGGCGGCCTGTGCGTTTTCGATTCGGCCGCATCGGCATCGCGGGGCGGCTTACGTTTCTGGCTTCTGGCTCGCGTTTCCACCAGCCGCGGCCGGCCGTCGCGGAGGTAGTTTTCGATGGCACGGATGCACGCCTTGCCGATCGGCACGATGCGTTCTTTCGACCCCTTGCCGAACAGCCTGACCGCGCCGACTTGAAGGTTGGCGTCGCGGATGTTCATCGTGCACAGTTCGCTCGCCCGCAGGCCGGCGGCGTAGAGAAGTTCGAGGATGGCGACATCGCGGTGGTAGAACTTCGTGTCGGCCGGGTCGGGGGCGCCAATCAGGCGGGCGACCTGTTCCTGGTTCAGGATCTTCGGCAGGTCGCGTTCGGGTTTCGGCCGTTCGAGTTGTTGCAAGATGTCCTGCTTGTCCTGCCCCATGACCTCCAGGAACTTCAGGTATACGCGGATCGCCGCCAGCCGCCGGGCAACGGTTTTTGTCGACTGCTTCGCGCGGCTTTGCGACTGCAAATACTGCCTGAGCTGGTCTGCCGTCGCCCGGTCGAGCGTTTGGTCGGCGGTGGGGCGGCTTCCGATATCAGCAGTTGTCGCCTCGGGGGCGGATTCTGAGCTTGTTGCCGATCCTGTTGCAACCAATGCCGCGTCGTCGGTCTTCGCACCCGTTTCCGCATAAACTGCATCGGGTCTTATTCTAATGTTCTGAAGAACATTGGAATCGCGGCTTGGCGAAGATGGCCGCATGGATTGCGGAGACGACAGGGCGGATTGAGGGAGGGTGAGCCTGGAAGGGCCGGGGGGGGGTGGTGGAGTGGCGGAGGAGTTTTTTTTAAGCCATTTGATCAGGTCGGTCAGGTCGCGTCGGTAGGCGTCGAGGGTGTTGCGGGCGAGGCCGCGTTCGGAGGCGAGGTAGCCGAGGAACGGAAGCAGTTCAGGCAGCGGCTTTGCCGGCGACCGTGATCTGGATGAGGCTGGGGGACGGCTCGACGGCATGGTGGATCACTGCGTTCTGACTCACCCGCCGCACGCGTCGTTCCACCAGCAGTTCGAGGTACGTCGGGCAGGCCTTGTAGTGCTCGAAACAATACCGGAACGCGTGCTGCATGTGGCCGACGGTGAAGCGCTCGGCGCATCGCGCGTCATTTCGGTTTAAGAACGGACAGTGTCGGTCCTCGTACGACATAATCGCGCCAGGGCGCTAACGATAACATCGGCATTCTCAGGTCTGTCGCTGGAATCGAAGCCCGCCGATGAAGTTCGAATGGCCAGCGATGAATGACCGATAACCCTCTCGCGCGTCTCTGCGCAGGCGCGCGTGCTGCGTCCATTCCCGCCATGTTCGTCTATTTCTCGAACGGGGTGCAGGCGTTGACCAGATCGTCCACGTGGGCCGTCGCCAGGCACACTACCGTGTCGGCGGCGCCGTAGTAGATCTTCACTTCGCCGTCGGGCTCGAGGACGCAGCCGGTGGGGAAGATCACCTGTGTGCGGAAGCCTTCGTCGGTTTCGTATTCCACTTCCGGCGCCAGCAGCGGTTCGCGCATCAGGCCGATCACCTTCGACGGATCGTTCAGGTCGAGCAGGCACAGGCCGGCGCAGTAGCGCTTTTGCCAGGTGGGTTCCCAGCCATTCCTGCCGCGGGTGTTGTCGCGATCGACGACGTGGAGCGTCGTCAGCCAGCCCTTGGCAGTCTTGATCGGCGGGGCGGCAGGGCCGATTTTGTCGTTGGCGTAGGGAAGGTGTTCTACGCCCAGCACGAACTGCGTGTTGCCCCAGTAACGCAGGTCGGGCGAATCGCTGTACCACATGTCGAACCGGTCTCGCCCGCGCGAGTACACCGGCATCGGCCGCTCCAATCGCACGTATTTCCCGCCGACTTTCTCGGGGAAAAGCACCATGTTTCGGTTGTCGGGGGCGGAGATGGAGAGGACGTCCCACTTTTCGAAGTCGTCCGTCCGCGCGATCCCGCCGCACACGCCGTGGTTGGTGTCGACCGCGAAGCACATGTGCATCTGCCCGTCGATCACCGTCAGCCGCGGGTCGTACGCTCGGCTGATCTCGTCGGTGCTCAGCCTGAATACCGGCTGTGCGGCGACCGTCCACCTGATGCCGTCATCGCTCGTCGCCAGGCCGCACGTTGTCGCGCGACCGTCGAACTTCGCCGCGCCCCATTCGCCGGGATCGTTGCGGAACACCATCACGTACTTGCCCTGCCACTTCGTCACGCCGGCGTTGAAGATGAGGGTGGCGGGGTAGGGCACGTCCTTCCACGTGACCAGCGGGTTGGCGGGGTGTCGTTTGATGAACGAGGGGCTTTGCAGCGGAGGCGTCAGGAGTGTTGGCATAGTCGCGGGATAGGATACCCGCGACTACTCCGCGTCGGAAACCCACGGCCGGGCGGCTGGCGCTTCGGATGCGACCTGCCGATTTGAGCAACCCGCGACTACTCCGCGTCGGAAACCCACGGCCGGGTAGTATCGTCGCGGCCGTTCAGGTTGGTTCGCATCGGCGAGGCCGGGACGAGGTCGAGGTTGTGCGAGCCTACCGTGTTCTCAATCGCGTTGGGCGCGGTGTAGATCGCCACCTGAAGCTGCTGGTTCCACAGCTCGATCTGGAGGTTCTGCAATCGCTTGTGAGCCTGGTTGGTCTTGTAGTGAATTTCCATGCGCTGGTGCTTCAGGTGCAGCAGCGATCCTGCTAACACGACGGCGGCGATGATGCACAGCAGCAGCTTCAGCATGGGGTCAGTTGTCGGCGGTCGGGCGTCAGAAAAGATATGCGCTGTGCTGACGCCTGACCACTGACCACTCTCAAATCCATTTCAGTTGCTCGACGCGACCGACTTGACGGGCAGCTTGAGCTTCATGTCGATCTTGATGAGGTCGCCGCCCTTGAGGACGTCTTCGTTCAGCTTGCGGATCGTGCCGACTTCGTTCTTCGAGCCGAGCTGTTCGACGGCGATCTTGGTGAGCGAGTCGCCTTTTTTCACGATGTACGTGCGGAACTGCGTGGCCGCGGGAGCGGGGGGCGCGGGCGTCGTCGTTTCGGTGGAGCGGACGATCGGGGACGGCTGCTCCACCAGCGGCGCCGGGACGGCCGAGGGCTGCGATTTGTCGATCGGCAGGAGGTAGACGCGGTCGGCGATGACCTTGTTCGGGTCTTTCTGAAGCGAGGGGTTGAGCTTGATGACCGCCTCACGGTTGGCCTTGGTGTTGCCGCCGGGCAACAGGGCGGCGATGCGCGAGAGGCTGTCGCCGGGCTGGGCCTTGTATTCCCGCACGTTGTTGGCCGCCATCGTTGGCTGTGGGTTCGCGTTCGAGGCGCCGGGCGTGTTGATGACGATCGGCAGGGCGTTCGTGTTGTTCGGCTGAACGGGGACGAGCTGTTCGCCTTGAAGGCTGGCGATCGGCGCGACCGGGTGCGGCGGCTGATTGGCGAAGGGGTCGATCACGATCGGCTTGTGGCCGGTTTGCAGCGCCGACCACTGGTCCTGTGTCGTCACCACGCCGCCGGCGGGGGTTTGCGGCGCCTGGCCGAACGATTCGGGGACGGGGACGATCGGCGTGCGGTTATCGATGACGATCGGCGGCTGCGCGGGGTTGCTGCCCGGGCCGATCGCGACATGCGAGGGCAGCGTCGGCTGGGGCTGGGGGGCCAGATCGCGCGCCACGGGAACCGGCATTGCCGGCTCGGGCACGCGCACCGGCGGGGCGGCTTCATGCATGCTGACGCCGGGGGCGGCCATGCCGTTGCGGACCGTGTCGCCCGCTTCGGCAAGCGGGGCGGCGGGGCGTTCGGTCGTGGTCGTCAGGTGCTCCGACAGCAGGATGCCGACGACGATGATGAAGGCGAGGCCAACCAACAGGCCGATCTTGGTTTCGCGGGTCATGGGACGTTCCAGTAGTTGATGGTCCGTAGTTGATCGTTGATAGAAAGGGCCACAACTCCGGCGGCCTATCAACTATCAACTGGCAACTATCAACTTGCTTTCTCTGCCACTCTCAACTTTGCCGACCTGGCCCGCGGATTGGCACTGATTTCGGAATCGGACGGAATGAGGGGCTTGGAGGTGAGAACCTTCAGTTGCCCGGTCTGCTCCGCCGACCGAAACACGTGCTTGACCAGCCGGTCTTCCGTCGAGTGGAAGCTGATGATCGCGATCCTGCCGCCCGGCTTGAGACAACTCGGAACCAGCCCTAACAGCCGTTCCAGGTTGGTCATCTCCCCGTTGACCGCCATGCGCAAGGCAAGGAAGGTTCGGGTGGCGGGATCGATCTCGGCGCCTGCCTTCGACGTCGACCGGCCTTTGCCGCGCGGATGCGGGATAACGCTCCGCACCAGCTCGGCCAGGTGTTCAGTTGTGTTGATCGGCGATTGCTTGCGGGACTCGACAATCTTTTTCGCGATCCGCCGAGAAAAACGCTCGTCGGCGAGTTGAAACAGCAGGTCGGCGATCTTCACCTCCGGCCAGGTGTTCACGATCGTCTTGGCGCTGGTGCGAAAACGCGTGTCCAGTCGCATATCTAGTGGCAGGTCGCGCGAGAACGACAACCCGTAGGTTTCATCGAACAACTGGTTGGTGCTGATGCCGAGGTCGACCAGAATTCCGTCGGCCGGGCCGGTTTCCGCCTTGTCGAGAACGCGGTTGATCTCGGAGAAGTTGGCGTGGAAGAGGCGCGCGGGGAGGGAGCCAAACCGCTGGCGGGCGTATTCGAGGTTTCGGGGGTCGTAGTCGAGCCCGATGAGTTGGCCATCGGGCGCGACCGCGCGGGCGAGCGCCTCGGAATGCCCGCCTCGGCCGACGGTGCAATCGACGACCGTCTGCCCCGGCCGGAGGGCGAGGTGCTCGAGCACCTCGTTCATCATGACGGGATCGTGTCCGGTGGCAGGAAGGTCCATCTTCTTAATGTATCGCGCCTTCCGCCGGGTCAGCGAGCCGCGATTCCCCTAAACCCCTAAACGCACCCGCGGGCCGTCGTCGGTGCGGTGCGTCAATTTGATGTAAATCCTGTCGATTAGAAATCATACGTGAAACAGAATTAACTTGCCTGCATGTTCACGGGTTGTTAAAATGTTTGGGTTATGTTCAATCCGAGTCGGAAGGACGACCCGGTGCATCGGGATGGCCGATGCGTGAGTGCTAGGTAGTAAGAGGCATGCGGTAGACTCGAACGCCTGACGACGGTACAACTGACGCCCCGACACATCAGTCGGCCGAGGCCTTGGCCACAATAAGGCAAGGCTGGTCCTCCATGACCTCGGCGCTGCAACGCCGCTCCCGTGCTTGGGAATCCTTACCCGTACTTCCGTCGTTTGCCCCGCGTCATCGCATTTTCAAAGCTTAGCCCGCGATCCGTCGCCAGCGAGGCTTTTTATGCGATTTGCGGTTTTACCGCCGTTTCGCTTGCGGTTCGTCCGGTGGATGCCGGGCGAGTCGTATAGCGTGCGTCGTTCTGTTGGCCTCTCTTCTTCATTCAGGCCCTTGAAGGCCGACAAGATGAAGAGCGGTCCGCCGGAGCGTCGGGGGCGGTTGAGTGTGGGTCTGCTGTCGGCTTCCTCCTGTCGCTTTGCTCCACGTTTCCGTGGAACCGGCGCTTTCGAGCCCGCGGCGGGATCGAAATGGAGGGCAGTGGAGGCAGACTTTCCACTCATCGCGAGACGCGGGGTCGCGTCGCGCGTATTCCGTGTTTCTGTCAGCGTCGTGATCGCTCGCTCCGCTTCCCCGGAGCCGTCGGACGTGCTTCCTTCCCTGGAAACACTTCGCCGCGTTTCACACGTAACCCGAACCAGCCGTTCTCACTCCGCGGCGGAAGCGAGGTGGCTTGACATGGCGTTGATCAACTCGGGCATCTGCTGTTGCAGACTCAACTGTTCTTCCGCCCAGTCTGAGCGGTTCCACAGTTCCAAGTGATCACCGGCCGCAACAATCGTGATCTCCCGATCGAGTTTCAGTCCGGTCGAAGTCTTCGGCGACACCAGGAGGCGTCCTTGCTTATCCCACTGCAGCCGACTCGACTGGCCGAACAACGCTCGCATGAGCCGCTGTTCCTGAATCGTCGGAACGATCCCGACCTTCACGTTGCCGATCCGCGACAGATGGTATTTCTCCGGATAGAGAAACCCGCGGCCGCCCATGTTTACCAGCACCAAAACGTCCGATTCGCCAAACGTCTCCAGACGCTTGCGAACCTCTGCGGGAACGAGCAGACGACCTTTGTCATCGATCGTCAGTTCGTACTCGCCAATCAGTGGAAACCAGGGTGGCATAGGGTTTGAAACCCATCAATCACTCTCGACAGGGTTCTTATACCACTGGCTTCCACAGAATGGCAACGAAGAATTTCTAGGACGTCAGGGTTTTTCTTAAAGTTTCTTCGAACGGCACAAAACGCCGCACCCCTAAGTCGCTTATCCACAAAGTTATACACAACTGGCTCAGGAATCCCCTGAATAAAGTGTGGATAACCTGTTGCATCATCACAATTCCGCGAGTGGAGGGAAAGGGAGGCGGAAACCAACAATTGCGGCCTTAGCGAGAGGCATTGAGAAGGGTTTGGCGGGTTTCAGACGAACTCTGCTGTTCATGGGCAATGGATGGAGGCCAAGGGAGGCGGCTTCATCGTTGGGGAGGATGCCCCCGCTGATTTTTTCCTTGTCAGGCTTTTCGCCGGCGATACTATCCGCCGCTCAGGATTCTCTTCATGCGCAGGTATCTGCCCATCTTCAATTGCCCGACGACATCGTCGCCCGCGGCCGTTCGCGTGATGCTGAAACCATCACGCTGATTCGCTTGTTTTCACCGTTCTGATTCATTTTGACTGATTTTTTCGCGCAGGCCCGCTGGGCACGTGCGCGTTGATTTGGGGGAAACGCATGCTCACGCTCACAGGACAATCTCACACCGCGCCCGGCGTTCCGCTGCCCGCACTGCCCGAGGACGTCGTGGTTACCGAACTGGGCATCGCCAAGCTGCGCGCCTATCTGGACGAAGCGAAGCTGGCCGAATACCGCATCTTCCACGCCCGGCTCTCGGAGCTGCACGGGATCGATCACGTGCTCTCGCGGCTTGATCCTGATGCGGTCTGGGAGGCCGCTGATGGGGCGCTGGCGTTGAAGGAGGGGTTGGTCCCCATCATCTTCGACGACGGCGATCCCGCCGTCGCGCCGCGCGCCTGGCAGGGCGGTTTCCTGCACCTGCGTTCGATTCAGGTGGTCGTCGCCCGCTGGTATTGGATCGGCGATCACGGCCGCACGTGCGCGATGTATTTCGTCGCCGCGCCCCAGGCGGAATGCATCGGCCGGCTGTGGCAGAAACTGATCGAGTTGTCGCGTACCGGCGACAAGCCGTTCTGGCACATCGCCACCGAATACGGACTGGAATCGCGTTCGCCGCGCGTGTCGTGCGATACGTCGCACCTGGTGCTCGACGAGGCGCTCGAACGCCGTATCGAGACGGAGGTGATCGGCTTTTTCAAGCCCGGCGTGCGCGCGCTGTACGAACGCCTCGGCGTTCCATACCGGCGCGGCGTGCTGATGTACGGCGAGCCGGGGAACGGCAAGACGTCGCTGATCCGCTCGATCGGCGCGCGCCTGCCCGACGTCTCGGCGATCCTCCTGCGGCCGGGCGGTGAGTTCAACACCGATGCGCTCTCAACGACGCTCACCACCTGGGCACAGCACGCGCCGGCGCTGCTCGTCATCGAGGACCTCGGCTACGTGCTCGATCAGGTGAACGTCAGCACGTTCCTCAACCTGCTCGACGGCGTGGATCAGAGGGTGCGTGGCGGGTTGCTCTTGATCGCGACCACGAACCATCCGGACTGGCTCGACCCGGCGCTCAGCAACCGCCCCGGCCGATTTGACGTCACAATCGAGCTGCCGTGCCCGCGCAGGCCGGCGCGCGAGCTGTACTTTCGCACGCGTTTGCTGGAGATCGATCTCGAGACCGTCGGCCGGCTGGTAGAAGGGTCGGAAGGCCTCAGCTTCTCGCACATGGAAGAGATCGTTCGGCTGAGCGGTTTGCTTGCGCTGAAATCAGGCCGCGATGTTCGGATTACCGACGACGTGCTGTCGGCGATGCGGATGACGCGCGAGGCGTTCGATGCGGCCGTCAGTGGTTTCGTTCGTAAGCCGGAATCGCCGTTCGGCCTTCGCCCGCTTCATTAGGCGTGCGGGATTGGCTGCGGCGATGCGCACCAGGGTGC
>JBBCIV010000150.1:0-9305 GCA_037189665.1 Phycisphaerae bacterium
CGTGGCGGTAAGTACTTCGCGCCAATCGGAGTCATACAGATGGAACGTTCCCCATTTGCTTCCTGTCGCCGTCTCAACAAAGACGGAAAGCATGACTTGGCCGGCCGAGTTGTAGTAGGTGACATTCTGATTGCCGTCGGGCAGAGTCTCTGTGATTTTTTGACGCCAGCTATTCGGGCCAGCTGCATTGGAACTTATTTCGTACTCGTACCCGTAACTTCCCTGGCCACCGGTGCAAGTTGAGCAACCAGCGCCTTGCACCCTTCGCAATGCCACTCGCTGTTGCGAATCGTATTCCGCATACGTGTCGGCGTACGGCTCAAGTTGTTCGTCTGTCAGCGAGTCGGCTTCCGAAGCAGAATAAGCTTCGAGCAATTTCTGGTAGGAATCATCACTGAAACTGAACTTCAGAGCTCCTGCAAATCCTCCCTCCTCTCCTTCGACGTAGTAGCGGTAGTAATATTCTTCGAGCGGATTCCCGCTGCCGTCGGTCAGTTTGGCGGTTCTGATCTGACCGGCAAGACCTTGGTCGTCTTCGCCGTCATGGTACGTGTAGTCAAGAATTCGAATTGGAGTCCAACCTCCGCCGTTCTTGATCCGCTGAGTAATTGTCTGGATACGTCCTGCTGCTGGACCGCTGGAGAAGTATGTGTATAGCCACGACTCCCGATCGATGTTGTCACTATCGGTGATCCTGACATCCGTTCGTTGCCCGGACCCGTTGAACGATGCAACGCGTTCGCGGTTACCGCCGGCGTCTAGACGCGATGTTGCTTTCGATAGCGCGCCACTGGGAGTGTCGTTAAAAGAGTCGGCAAAAGTAATTCGATTGCCGACCGCGTCCGCCAGAATGAATTCCCCGCCCTTGTGGACGAGGGTATCGGTGATACCAAAATCGCCCACATACACGTTATTGACGTCGTCCCAGTCGAAATAGATTTGATCACCTTCGCTGTAAACGACGGTGAGCGCACTATTTCCACCAAGCTGAAATAACGCGGCCTCTCCCTCGCGCGGCATTCCGCTACTGCCGACATTCTGTCCTGTATCGAAACTTCCATTGGTCGATGTAATGCTCGGCCCATCCGCGCCGACCCGGCCGTCATTACCCACGGCATTTACACCACACCCACACGGCTCCTTGCGTTCAAGAGTGATGGATGTCGTTGCGTAGGAAGAGTTACCATCGCTGTTTACTGCCCGAACACGAAATTTATAGGTATTGCCGAAAATCCAGCCGTAATCACCCGGAGGCTCCAGCAAAATCGATGCGACGTCTGCCGAAGTATCGTCGTCGTGCCATGTCACTTCAGAGGCATCACTCCATTGCAGTTCATATTTTTCTTCATTCTTTGGCACATTATTCCAAGCAAGTCCAATTGGGCCGCGACCTAATGGATTGGTGTGAACAGCAGTTAGATTGGTAGGTGCGGATGGACCGAATGATAGTCCCCAGACACCGGAGAAGGTAGACCAATCCGTTAGAACACCGCCTCCGTCTCGGGTAATTGCTTGCACCGCATAATAATGGGTTGGATAGCTCTTATTGAAGTAGCTAATAATGGCAGAAGTGCTGGAGACTTCTGCGATAACATTTGGATACTCTGCGGCACAATCAAATATCCTGTAACCGGTTGCTCCGCTCACGTTTTCCCAAGTCGCGGTGAATTCCTCATTTACATCGTCAAGTTCGACAGACAGTCCACTTGGCGCAGAAAGAGATCTGGTAAATGGAACCCAAATCGGCGCAGATACTAAACTACCTTGCGTTGCACTAAGTGCGTCAACTTGAACTTTTATCATGTTCCATGCGGACTCGGCATATACTGCGGATACATATGTACCTTGCGTAGAGTCTGCAGGCACAGTTGGGGAGTAAGAATCCCGCATACCAATAACATTGCCAACTTGAATAGAATATTGCAGGTCGTCCGTCGCGTTGTCATTCCACTCAACGTCAAGATCTATGCCATCAAAAGTTGCAGAAACTCCATCTGGTGCTTCAGGATTAGCTGGGGTTTCAATTGGCTCTGAATAAGCATCTGCTCCGACTCTAACTGCTCTAACCCGCGCTTCATATGCATATGAGTATATGCCAGGAATCAGCGCGGTCGTCGTGTTGGCGGCTACTGTGCTATACAAACGAAAGTTTCCATCTCCCGGAAGCTTAATCTCTACTTGAAATCCCGTTTCGTCCGTCGTGTTGTCTGTCCAGCTAAGCGAGATGAAACCACCAGACGGTGATGCTGCGCTAAGCCCACTTGGGGCAACGAAGTCTGCGGTCCCACTTAACATCTGACGGCGCTCAAGCGATTCAATTAGGGATCCGCTTTGATGTCGGCCAAAATTGGATCGCCTGAACTGTGACAAAGTCGCAGATACTGCACGAGACACCGCCGCTGAGATACAAGCCGCCATGAATGCTCCCTCTTCACATCCCTGTGAACGTATTTCGATGTGTTGTGATCTAGTTCCGTCGGATGCCCCCGCGAGCATCCCCATTACAGACCCTTAGTAGACGACGCCAGTAGATCGGGTGACCTATAGTCGGTCAAGAAAAAACTCTCGGCGAGCCAATGATTTCTATTTTTAAGTCTGTGATTCCCGCCATCGACTGCCGTTCCATGTTCCGGCAAACTGCGTAGGAGCATTCGCTTGCCAAGCTGTGACGCAGTTCTCCATTCGAATTTCGATCCACCATGCATGCCGTTTTTTTATCCGGATCATGTCGCACACATTCTGTGCGGAGCGTCGGCCCAGGTGTGCATGATGCGAGGGGAACAAGGACGACATCTCGTCGTCCCGTATCCCGCTTTGATACGGGGCGTTGTGCTTCAGTTGGAGCGCAACCTTCTGGACCCACTCAATGTCCTACGGCTTGTGACTCACATCAAAAACACGGTGCGCTAACACAGCCAAGCACGGCCCGAGACAGGCACGCCTGAAATATCAGGCAGTGTGGGGCGAAGGTACGTCTCGCAAGATTGGAATGCCCCGCATCACGGAATGTTGAACAGCACGTCCAGCGCGTCGGCGAAGACGGTGTCCACACCAGCGCCGCCATTGATGACGTCACGGGCGCCGTCATCGATGCGGCTTTCGAGGAAGGCGAAGAGAAGGTCGTTGCCGCCGCCGCCGCTGATCGTGTCGGCGCCGCGGCCGCCGGCGATCACGTTCGGGCCGGCGTTGCCGTAGAGAACATCGTCACCACCGCCGCCGAGGAGGTTCTCGACGTTGTGGAGGATGAAGTCGACTTCGCCCGGTCCGCCGTCGTTGGCCAGCCCGTCGAGGCTGGCGACCACGCCTTCCCCACGGCCACGGTCGGAGTACTCGACCAGGTCGATGCCGCTGCCGCCATCGAGCACGTCGTTTCCCTTCCGGCCGACCAGCTTGTCGTTCCCGCTTCCCCCGGCGAGGTGATCGTTGCCGCTGCCGCCCAGCAGCACGTCATGACCCGCGCCGCCGGCGAGCGTGGTGCGAAGCGACAGCGTCGTCTCCACCGTCACCCGGTCATTGCCGCCGCCCGCATCCACGAGAATGCGCGTGACCGAACTGTTGGGGTAACTGAAGACGATGCCGTCGGCCTTGCCGCCGACGCGAATGCGGCCGTTCACCGTATCGACGCCGATCACGTCTCGCCCCTCCGAGCCATACACCTTGAGTGTCCCGCGTGTCAGGCTGGCCGAGATCGTGGGCACGTAGTTGGGATCGCTGATCTCCAGGCGGTACGAACCGGTCAGGTGGGCATAGCCTGTGTAATCGCCGCTGCCTGTGGCGGGGTCATAGCCCGTGTTCAACCAGTTCGAAACGCCGACGTAGTATCGCCCTGCGGCCGCGAAGGTGTATTCCAGGTAGGAATCGAAGCCGACGACCGGCTCGTCCGGCGCGGCGGCGTCGTTGTTGGCGCGAAGCTGCAGGCCGTTGCCGTTGAAAAGCCGCAGGTACGAGCCGAGCCCGGGATAGCCGTTCTCGGCGGTGTCGATGTCGAACCGCAGGGTTTGCCCGGCCTTCGCATTGAAGGCGAACATATCAACGTCGGTCGGATCGCTGATGGCGTCCGCGACCACAAACGGAGCGCGGATTTCACCGATCACGTGCGCTTCGGCGATCGTGTCGTCCGGATCAACGGCCGCAAGCATGCGGCGGGGTTCGAGTGGTTCTGCGTGCATGGGTCCTTCTCCCTTTTAAGTGTTGAGTCAGAATGGCCTTGTCTGCGTCGATGAGCCCCGCGGTGGTTTACTGTCCGGCCCGCAAGCCCATCGCAGCGGCACGGTCTTCGTTGTCCAGGAACGGCGAGGTGTGCATGGCGGTGTCGAGCGTCGCCAGCGTCAGTTGCGCCAGGCAGCGGATCGCCAGGCCGACGACTGCAAAGATGCCGCCCCAGATCGCCATCGCGATGGCCAGCGGCACACCCAGTGCAGAGACGATCGCGGCCGCGCTGTCCTTCGAGGAAAGTCCCGCCATCGCTGCCAGGATAATGAGGCCGGCGAAGGTCAGGACGCACAGCCCGATGACGATCACGAACCAGCCCACGCCATTGACGAAGCCGGCGACCGCATACCCGTCGCGGTATCGGTGGAAGGCCGCAACCGTCCACGGCGTGCGAGGAGTAGCTGGCACCGACGGCGGTCCGACCTGCACCTGCGATTCGGATTCTGGCATTCTCATTTGCCCACCCCGCGCCGCAGGTGATACGTTTTCACGACCTTGCTCTTGTCGAATACGATCGAGAGCTTGTCGGCCTCGTCCGTGCTCTCGCCGCTGGCGTAGTACGGCAAGAAGGCGGTCCTCGCCTTCGTCACGCGGTACTCGTACGTGTAGATGGTCTCGTCGCCCATCGGCACTGCCCGCGTCGGCTCGCCGAAGAGCGCGATCACCTGCTCCATCGTCGTCTTGCCCTTGACGATCTGCTCGACGTCATCGTCGCGGATCGGCTACCCCGAAGCGTGCCGCTGCGTCGCGCAGCCGGCCACCAGAGCCATCACTATGATCGCTGCCAGATATCGCTTACCCATGACCAACACCTCTTTCCCTTGAACCGTTCGACATGCTTTGCCCCACAGAGCAATCGGGATCGGTTATATTATCCAATAGATATAAAAACAAGCCATTCTTGCTCCATCAAGTGATACAGCCTGTCGCAGCCCCTCCGTAGCATCATCGGGGCGTGAACTCAGCCCGTGACATCTTCGGCAGGCGGCTTCGGACGTTTCGCAAGCTCAGGGGCTTGACCCTCGAACAACTCGGCCAGAAGGCGAAGCTCGGCTTCGCCCACATTTCCGGGATCGAGCGAGGAGTCAAGGTGCCATCGTTTGAGGCGATCGACCGCATCGCCGCTGCCCTCAAGATCAAGCCGTACGAGCTCTTCCTTCCGGACGGAATGGCCTCACCGGACGCCGACCGGGAGATCAAGCATCTGGTGCAGTCCATCACGCAGGACGCCGACGAAGCGACGAAGCAATTCGTGCTCTCTACGCTCACATACGCGCGAAACATCGCGTCCGGCTGAGCCACCTTCCCTGCCAAAGCCGAACCGGCGCGTTTCCGCACCGGTCGGCGAGCATTCACTTGTCGTTCGATTGCTTGGCCGCTTCGTTGCTGAGCCGCTCTTCGCGGCCCTCGTTGTAGCCTTCGTGCCGAGCCTCTCCGGCAGTGCCGGTCTGGAGAAACTCGCTCCACTTGTACTCGGGTTCACCCTTGACACCGCGTTCAAACCCGATGCGGTGCTGGTCGGATTCCTGCTTGCCCATGGTTTCACCTCCTTTCCACATACGGCGGGTATGTCATGGCGCGGAGTGTAAGGGCAGTTTCGAGCGGGCTGAGCCGTGGCCCGAAAAACATCCTCCAAACCATCCCGCGCGGGTCCGCGCGGAGGGGTGGAAGGCAGAAGTTTTTTCTTGACAGGGTGTCTAGGAGAACGAGGATTCCAGTCGTCATATCTTGACGCTCCGACGAAGGGAGGCGACATGGACTATCAACTCACGCCGCTCGGGAAAAAGGTCGCAACCACCGCGCTCATCGTCGTCACCGCCCTCATCGCGATGAACGCCTTGCGGCTCATGTGCAGCCCTGTCCTGCGAAGCCTCTCTCGTGGGCTGGAGGAGCGTCCAACTCCGCGGCCGGTTGTCATCGAGGCAAAGCCACAGCCACAACCGAAACCAGCGGTAACGACACCCGAGCCGAGGTTCTTCGGAGACTGGCGTGCGTCGCCAGAGTGGCAGAACGCACAAGCGAAGCGGAAGAAACCGCCACGTTCCGAACCAGCTCCAAAGGGCTTTGCCCCCGTGAACGTGCAGGTACGGACGGGAACGACCGTCAAGACGGGCACGACTACGCAAACGGGATCGACCGCCTCGACCGGCTCCACCGTCCAGACCGGATCGACAGCGCGCACGGGCAGCACCGCCAAGACCGGGAATGTCGCACAGACGGGAAGCACGGTGGGCACCGGCAGTACAGCACAGACCGGCTCCACGGCTCGCACCGGCGAATGATGGGTTACTGAGACGGCATCAGGAGTGACCGCTTCGCGACGTTCGCTTCGACGAACGCGTCCCGTGCCGGCTGCTTGCGGTATGCGAAGCCGCCTGACTGCGATGGCCGCAACTCGACCGGCGCACCGTTGATCGCGTCCCGGTATTCCTTCGGACGCATCCAAACCGAACCAAGCGGGTCGGATATCACCTCGTCGAACGTCGTCACCCAGACCTGCGACAGGATCGGTGGCTCACACTGAAGCAGCCGCTCGATGAGGTTGTTACGGCGGTCGGCCGTCTTGCACGTCACCAGCACGCGGAAGTAGTAATCCTCATACTCCTCGGACGACGCGCCGTGCCGCTCGGCCATGCCGCCCTCGCGATAGAAGGTGCGGTAGCGTTCGCACTTGGCGATGAGGGTTGGCTGGCCTTCCTCGCTGCGGTCGACTTCGAGGAAGTACATCGATTCATACACTTCTCCATTGGTCTCGCTCTCGTGCAGGCGAATGAAGCCGTCGGGATTGACCGTCTGGAGTTCGCCGTTGCGGTCGGCGGCATCGAACCGATGCAGGGCGGGCCAGGTGGAGAAGGTATGGATTGAAACGCCGGCGATGCTGCGTGCCGCCGTCACTATCGCAGCCTTAAGATCGAGGATGTCGAGTTCATGGGCGAGCGTGAGCGGCGAGACATTGCCCCGACGCATCATCTGCTCGACCGTAAGAGAGGGATACCCCTCAAGTTGTCCGCCGTTCTTGAGCAGCGTGAAGCCGGCCTTGGTCAGCGTGAGCAGGGACGCCGCATACCGTCCATCCCGCTCCCGTTCGGCGATATACCCTGCCTGCTTGAGACGCGACACGCGTTTGCGGGCCATCTCCGACTTGCCGTCGAAGAATAATGCCGCAATGTGTGAAAGTTTGAGGACGCGTGACTCGTAGAGTCCCCGCAGCAATTCCATGTCCCGCGGCTGAAGGACAAGGCGATTGGACTCCGGTGACGCGGGCATGCTGCTTGACAGTATATCGCACGCTCACTTCACCCGCCGCCGCGTCTTCGCCGGCTCGTCGTCCAGAACGGGTGAAGAAGCGAACTTCGCCTCAAGTTCTTTCGCGCGGTTCCGCACGTTCGCTTCCGCCGCGTCTGCGGTGATGACGAAGTCCCACTGATCGAGCATGGTATTGCGATAGCTTTCGACCTGCTCGTCGCTCGCGAGGCCGTCCTTGATGGTGACGGACCTGAGGGCGAGCGGCCGGTGGGTCTCGGCGAGACGGACCATCGCATTCCGTTCCCGCTGCGTGTTGATCCGCACCGCCGCCGTGTGGATCTGCTCCTCCAGCGGACGGTACTGAATCGACGAGGTCTCCTTGCCGAGGACGGGCCGCAACAGGGTTCGCTCCTGCTCGGTCCTCAGGGTCGTGTCGACGTTCTGGGTCGTCCCCTCCTCCGGATCATCGCGGTATGAGAGCCCGCGTGACTCATTGGTGCCCTCGGTGACGATCGTCTCGACGCTTTCCTCGTACTCCAGCACCTTGGTCGACTCCAGCACCAGCTTTACCTCGTCGGGGTCGATCACGCCGCGGAACAGTTCCATCGCCAACGCATCGAGATCCTTCTGCAGGGCCACCCGAAAGACGACCTTCGTGCCGGCGTTGGCCATGACCGAGTTCTGAAGTTGGCGACCGAATTCGCCGTCATCTGAAAGCTGAGACGGAAACTGATTCGCGAGCGTCAGATGAAGCCCAAACCCGCCGGCTTCGTCGAGGTTCTCTGCCAATGTCGGCGTGATGAACCGCTGGAACTCGTCGATGTAGACGTAAAACGGCTTGGGCTTGACGCCGTCCCTGGCGGTCTTGCCTCGTTCCTGAGCGGCGTTCCACAACTCCGAGAGGAGCATGGTGGCATAGGTCTCGCAGAGGTCCCTGTCGGTCGTGCCGTACATCCGTGAGAGGCATACGAGGATGATCCAGCCTTCCTCCAGGGCGCGCTTGAGGTCCATCGAACAACCCGTTTGTCCGAGCATCAACCGCAGCATCGGGTTATCCACGAACCGCTCCAGCCGGTTCAAGGTGCTCTTCCACTCGTCGTTGAGGGCTTCCGGCTTGAGGCCGTTCCAGTACCGCCATTGTTCGCGGACGGCCTCATGCGATACCGACTCGGTGATCGCCTTCCGCAGTGGCGACGGCGTACGCGACAGAAGCATCCGCGCATCGATGAATGACAGGTTGTGCTCGTAGAGCACATGGAGGGCCGCACGCATGGTCGAGGCGAAGGTGGGCGTTGCATCGGTGCCCGCCGCACCCCAGACGTACGCCATCGTGTCGATGAGGTTCGAGACCACGACCGAGGCGTAGGCTTCGCGTTTGCGAAGCGGGTTCCACGCGACGATCCGTTCCGGGCGACGCAGGTCGATGGGCAAGACCGGCAGCGTCTCGTCCATGTCTTCATACACCAGCCAGCGCATCAGGGAGTCATACAACTCTCCGTGCCAGTCGAGCAGCATAAGGCCGCAGCCGGTCTTGTAGCGGTTGCGGATGTCTTGACGCACGAGCGATTCGAGGAATTTGCTCTTACCGGAGCGTGACGCTCCGACGACGTACATATGGCGATTACGATGATCGCCCGAAAGAACCACGTCAGACCCGGATGACGTGGTGCCGAGGGTGAGGTCATTGCCGATGTGCCGGGACATCGAAAGAACAAGCTAACGGGTTGGACATTCGGTGCAAGCAAAAAGCGAAGACCGTTGTTCCCAATGGAAACACCACACAAAATTGCCGCAACACAGTTGCGGCTTGTAGATGTACTCGTTCCCACCCCACCCGTGCGGGGGCG
>JBBCIV010000151.1:0-8864 GCA_037189665.1 Phycisphaerae bacterium
GCCGCAGACGCGAAGGAAAGACGGATCGGTCGCAAACTGGTAGAAACTACACTCATGGCCTCCACTGAAGACACCGTTGACCACATCCGCCGCAGCTCTGTCATCGCGATCGTGCGGGGGACGTTCGATTCGATGCAGATCCTCTCGATCGCCAATGCGCTGCGCGAGGGCGGCGTGACGGCGATGGAAGTGACGCTCAACAGCGCCGGTGCGCTCGATCACATCAAGCTGCTCCAGCAGGAAGTAGGCCACGCGATGCTGATCGGCGCGGGCACCGTTCGCTCGCCCGAAGACGTCGATCGCGCCGTCACGGCCGGGGCGCAGTTCCTCATTTCGCCGGGGTTCGATCCGGCGTCGGTCGAGCGGGCGCAGCACGCAGGCGTCCTGCATCTGCCCGGCGTCTTCACCCCCTCCGAAGCCCAGCACGCCGCCGCCATGGGATGCAAGCTGCTGAAGCTGTTCCCGTGCGACACGCTTACGCCTACGTATCTCAAGGCGATCCGCGCTCCGCTCGACGACATCCAATTTGTGCCGACCGGCGGGATCGGCGCTCGAAACATTGCCGAATGGCGTCGCGCCGGCGCATTCGCGGTGGCGGCGGGGTCATCGCTGGTGTCGGGGCCGACGCAGCAGGCGGAGGAGATCACGCTTCGCGCCAAGACGATGCGCGAAGCCTGGGGGGCCGCAATCCATGTCTGATCGATACGACGTTACCACGATCGGCGAAACGATGCTCCGCATCGGCACGCCCCCCGGCCAACCGCTGGAGACGGCCACCTCTGCGCAGCTCAGCCCCGCGGGCGCGGAAAGCAACGTGGCGGCGGCGTTGGGCGGGCTGGGCCGATGGGTCGCCTGGTGCAGCCGGCTGCCGGACAACCCACCGGGACGGCTGATCGCCAACGTGCTGCGCCGCTCGCACGTCGATCTGACGCTGCTCGAATGGTGCCCCACCGGCCGGGCGGCGACGTTTTTCGTGGAACTGGAAGCCCCGCCGACGCCGGTTCGCGTCACCTACGACCGCGCCGCCTCCTGCGCCGCCGGCCTGTCGCCCGATCGCATCGACTGGGTGCGCCTGCTCGATACCCGTCTGCTGCACCTCACCGGCATCACCCCCGCCCTGTCGACGGCGTGCCGGGCGACGGTGATCGAAGCCATCCGACGCGCCAAGGTTGCAGGCGTGCCGATCAGCTTTGACGTCAACTATCGCCGCAAGCTCTGGACGCCCGACCAGGCCCGCGAAACCCTGCTGCCGTTGGTCCAGCAAGCCGAACTGCTGTTCATCGGCCGGGCAGACGCGCGCGACGTCTTCGGTCTGACCAGCCCCCACCCGAACGACCTCCTGAAGGCGCTTGCCGACCGAACCGGTGCGAAGAACGTCGTCCTGACCGTCGGCAGCGACGGCGTGGTGGCGTGGCTGGACGGCTCGATCATCCGCGAACCTGCCCGGCCGACCACCATCCTCGACCGCCTCGGCGCCGGCGACGCCCTTGCCGCTGGCGTCATTCACGGCTGGCTGGAAGGCGATCTCGCCAAGGGCCTCCGCTACGGTACCGCGCTGGCCGCCAAGGCGCTTCGCACGCAGGGCGACATCGTCACGTGCCCGCCGTCGGAACTGGAGTCGTTGATCCAGGATTCGTCCGACCGCCCGCAGCGGTAGCGAATGAAATGGGGCGACTTGCCCGACGTCTGGGTGTTGAACCGCGTCCTGAAGCCACGTCCTGCGGTTATCCCGTCACGTGTCGCATCAATGGTGCGAAACGGGTATGCTTCTCAGCCCAATGCGCTGGCTTACCCACGGAAATCTCACGAATGCGGCGATCGAGGCGATCGTCCGGCACGGCCATGTCACCAACTCCGCCGCCGAACTGCTGGCGAAGAAAGACACCACGCTGGACGACCTGCTCAAGCACGCTACCCAGAAACAGCTCGACCTCATCACCACCGATCGCTCTCTGGTGGACCATGCGATCGCGGGCAAAAAGAAATTCGCCCGCGCGATCGTCTACCTGCAACTGGCCGGCGGCGACGTCGAGCAGGACGACGCGATCGACCGGCTGTTCGCGCGGTATAAGTCGCCCAAGCCGGGCATGTTATATACCGTGACCGAAAATCGCGTGAAAATCCGCCAACTGCCCGGCGGAACGCTCGGCAGCGGGGGCAAGGGCGCGGCAGGATCGGAAGACTGATTTTCGTCCGAGAGACAGAGAACCTTATTACATTACACGGAACGGCTACGCATTATGTCCCTCCTCGTCACAGGCTCCATCGGCATCGACACCATCGAAACCCCAGCCGGCCGGCGCGATAACGTCATCGGCGGGTCGGCGATCTACTTCTCCTACGCCGCCAGCTTCTTCACGCCCGTGCGCCTCGTCGGCGCCGTCGGCGAAGACGCGCCGGCGGAGTTCTTCAACGTGTTCGAGGGGCGCGACGTCGATATCTCCGGCCTCGAGACGCGCAAGGGCAGCAAGACCTTCCGCTGGCACGGCTCATACCTGAAGGACCTGAACGAAGCCCAGACCGTGCAGGTGGACCTGAACGTGCTGGCGGAGAACGCGCCGAAGATTCCCGATGCGTTCAAGGACAGCAAGTACCTCTTCCTCGCCAACACCCATCCGGTGCTCCAGCAGCAGATGCTCGCCAGCATCGTCAAGCCGCGCCTGGTGGTGGCCGACACGATGAACCTGTGGATTCAGACCGAGCGCAAGGAGCTGGTAAAGCTCATCAGCATGATCGACGGCCTCGTGCTCAACGACGGCGAGGCCCGACTGCTGACCGAAAAGAAGAACCTCATCGAGGCGGCGCGCGAGGTGATCTCATACGGGACGAAGTTCGTCGTCATCAAGAAAGGCGAGCACGGCTCGCTGCTGGTGACGGAAAACGACACCTTCGTTCTCCCTGCATTCCCGGCCGACAAGGTCGTCGATCCCACCGGCGCCGGCGACAGCTTCGCCGGCGGCATGATGGGCTACCTCGCCACGCAAGGCCACGTCACGCCGGCGATCGTGAAACGCGCCCTCGCCTACGGCACGTGCGTCGCCAGCTACACGATCAGCGACTTCTCGCTGTCCGGGCTGCAATCGACCAATCGCGAGAAGATCGACCAGCGCTGGAACGACCTGAAGCAGGCGATGAGCTTCTAAAGGATTAAGGCCAGAAAAGCAGATCGAGTGCGTCGTGGAAGACCTCAGGTCATTTCACGACGCACTCGTTGTATTTCACGTATCATCCCCTCCCGTGCCGCACGAGCAATACTTACGGCTCTTCCTCGCCATTGACCCGCCGGACGTCGTCCGGCAAGGATTGCAGCGAGCGCAAAACCGGGTGAAGCCGCTGTTCAACACCGGGACGTATCCGAAACCCGAGAACCTTCACGTCACGCTTCACTTCCTCGGCGACACACCGGTGAGCCGGCTGCCGGCGTTGATCGAAGCGTTTTCCAAGGTCGCGATGCCCGTGCTGACGCTTCGTACAGGACGACTGCTGTACTTCCCCGACGAGCGACGCGCCCGCGTGGCCGCGATGGGGCTGGAAGGCGATGTCGCACTGCTGGCGGGCATGTACGACCAGTTGACACCGGTGGTAAGCAACCTGGGCTACCGGCTCGATCACCGCCGATACACCCCACATATCACGATCGCCCGCTTTAAGATTCCGCCGCACGGCGAAGGGCTCGATCGCGCAATTTCGGCGGCCGATTCCGCCACGCAATCGCTCGAACCATTCCGCGTCCACCAGTTCACGCTCTACCAAAGCACGCTTGATCCGAAGGGCCCCAAGTACGCCCCACTGGGCCGATTCCCTCGGTAGGTAAAAGCTTGGACTTGGAACCGCAGATGAACGCGGATGGCCGTCGATTTGCGCTGGCGTCGATCGAAGCGAACTCGATTCCACGCTTCTCGCTCCTTCTGCTCCCTAACCCGTTTTCGTCATCGCCCCTGCCCTCGCTCCCACACATTCCCTCTCGCAACATCGTCACATGAATGTGTGCCCTTCCTATTCCATTGTTCTTGAGAACATTGGAATGTCAGAATAAGGAATGGACGTAGAAGTGTCGCTGAGAACATGCGGGCGGCGTATATGGCGTCATTGCTGATGACCCACTCTTCTTTTTTTCCTGCTTCGACACTCCGCCGCACCCCCCTGTCCCGATCCCAAATTTTTGATTTAAGTCTTGCAAACACTCAACCCGATCAATATCCTAACGATCATTCAAACAAAGACCGAACCCAGGCGGTGGTGACTTCCGTCCAGTTCGGTCGCGATGGGGCCGAGTTGGCCTGCATCGCAAGATCAAGTCATGTAAAGAGTTGCAGGTTTAAACAGGTCGTTTGCTGGTCGGCTTGCCGATGCGTGAAACATGGAGCGTATTGCTCCTCTGCCGATATCGCAGTCCCCCCCAGCCCGATCCTGATTTCGAACGTGCTATTCTCGCCCGGCTGACCAAGATACCCGGGTGCAACAATGAAGGAGGCCCGTCGTGGCCAAGACCCTCGAGAAAGCCGACGGCAAAGCCGTCGATAGCAAGTCGTCCGCATCGTCCAACGGTTCCGACTCCAAGCCCGTCGTCCGCGAAGTGAAACCGCAGACCCCCCCTGCCGATCCGGCTCGCGACCGCGCGTTGTCGCTGGCGGTGCAACAGATCGAAAAGCAGTTCGGCAAGGGCGCGGTGATGAAGTTGGACGGAGAGAAGCCGGCGTCGATCGACGGCATTCCGACCGGTTCGCTGTCGCTGGATATCGCGCTGGGCGGCTACGGCATCCCGCGCGGCCGAATCATCGAAGTGTTCGGGCCGGAATCCAGCGGTAAAACCACGCTCAACCTCCACATCATCGCCAATTGCCAGAAGGCGGGCGGGGTGGCGGCATTCATCGACGCTGAACATGCGCTTGACCCGTCCTGGGCAAAGCGCCTCGGCGTTCGCCTCGACGATTTGCTGGTCTCCCAGCCGGACACCGGCGAGCAAGCCCTGGAAATCTGCGAACTGCTCGTCCGCAGTAATGCGGTCGACCTGATCGTCATCGACTCAGTCGCAGCCCTCATCCCGCGGGCGGAAATCGAGGGCGAGATGGGCGACGCCGTCGTCGGCCTGCAGGCTCGCCTCATGAGTCAGGCGATGCGAAAGCTCACCGGCGCGATCGCCAAGAGCAAGTGCACGGTCGTGTTCATCAACCAGATTCGTGAGAAGATCGGCGTGATGTTCGGCAACCCCGAGACCACGCCCGGCGGCCGAGCGTTGAAGTTCTACGCGTCGGTCCGCATCGACGTCCGCCGCACGCAGACGCTCAAGGACGGTGACACCTCCATCGGCGCTCGCACCCGCGCCCGCGTGGTGAAAAATAAAATCGCCCCGCCGTTCCGCGATGGCGAGTTTGACATCATGTTTGACCGCGGCATCAGCTACGAAGGCGATCTGCTCGACCTGGCGGTCGCGACCAACGTCGTCGAGAAGAGCGGCGCCTGGTTCAACTACGGCCCCACCCGCCTCGGACAGGGCCGTGAAAACGCCAAGCAATTCCTCTTCGACAACAAAGACCTGTCGGCGGAAATTCACAAAAAAGTGCTGGCCGCCAAGCTATCGCAACCGCTGACCGCTGGCGCATCGGACGAATAATCCCGGTCGGCACCCCGTCGCAACGCCGTTTTTGCGGGTGATGGCTGACGCGAGCAGTGTCGTCCATCACCCGCGAAAGCGTGTAGGCTTCGGCCGGTTCGTCGGATAAGATTGTCGTAATGGCCAAGTCCAAGGCCCCGGAGGGCCCGAGAATTTCCAATCGTCGTGCGCTGCACGACTACTTCATCGAGAGCAAGCTGGAGTGTGGCATTGTGCTTGTCGGCTCGGAAGTGAAGTCCCTGCGCGCCGGGCACGCCCAGTTGCAGGACGCCTTCGCGCATATCACGCATGGCCAGCTTTACCTCGCCGGGGCGCACATCGAGCCGTATTCCAAGGCCGCGATCGTCTACAACCACGAGCCGCGGCGCGAACGAAAACTGTTGGTTCACAAGCGGGAAATCAAGAAACTGCAGCAGGAACTGGATATCCGCGGCACCACGCTCATCCCGCTGGCGATGTACTTCAAAGACGGCCGGGTGAAGGTCGAGATCGGCGTGGCGCGAGGCAAACAGAAGCACGACAAACGCGAGACGATCAAGCAGAAAGAAATCGACCGCGAGATCCGCCGGGCGATGTCCGTGCGACAATAAGGCGAGCACGCCACGTGCAAGGCTTTCGATCATTTTCATTCGCATAAGACAAAATGCCCCCCCTGCGGTGTCCGACGTGTCGACGTGAAATGCTGCGTGGGTCTCGTTATTCCGCCTTTTGAGCCCCATTTCAGGTTTTACCGGACGGCGGTGCGCCGTGTCGCGAATATGCTTAAACCCTTGTCCGTTTTACATCTTCTGTAATAATGTCCGCCCGGCAGTGGAGTGCTACACTTCAGAGTCACAGGACGTATCAATTCCGCGTCCGCGAACGTTTAGGTTCGACAACACATAGAGGAGACCGCCCGTGGGTATTCGAGAATCACTGAATCAGAATCCGGCTATTACGACCGGCATCACGATCGGCATCATCGTGATCGCGCTGGGCTTCATCGTCTACCAAATCGTCGGCGGCGACGGTGCGGGCTCGCCGGTGACCGAGATGTATTACACCACCGACGACGGCGCCACCTACTTCGCTGACGACGCGAACAAGGTCGCCCCGTTTGACAAGGACGGCAAGGAAGCGGTCCGCTGCTACGTCTTCAAGTGTTCTGACGGCAAGCCGTTCGTAGCCTACCTTGAACGCATGCAAAAGGACGCGAAGGTGAAGTACGAGGCCGCATTGAAAGCGTCCGCCAATGCGCCAGAAGGCGCTCCGCCATCCATGGACTTGGAAATGATCCAGATGGAAGGCATGGAAGTGAAGAAGCCCGGCGACGCCAAGTGGGCCAAGCGCAACGGTCCCGAGGCCGATCGCATCACCCAGATTAACTGCCCCGACGGCAACAACCAGGCGTTGAACATCGTTCTGCCGAACGACTGATCCTGGCGATCGCGCCCGATCCTGAATCATCTTGCACGCGGCCGATTGCCGAACGACAATCGGCCGCGTTCTTTTTCATGGGGTCAATATGCTCGCACGCATTTCAGCCGTCGTCTCCGCCCTGCTGGCATCCGGAGCAGTCGTTTCTTTCCTGCTCGGATTGGCGAGGCGATCTTCGGCCTGAAT
This sequence comes from Phycisphaerae bacterium, assembly GCA_037189665.1. Taxonomy (GTDB): domain Bacteria; phylum Planctomycetota; class Phycisphaerae; order Tepidisphaerales; family Tepidisphaeraceae; genus BPJO01. The sequence goes on from JBBCIV010000151.1 coordinate 7,217, forward strand.
GACCGCGATGCCGGCACCGTCGTCACACAGATGTACTACACCAGCGACGACGGAAAAACCTATTTCGCTGACGACGCGAGCAAGGTCACCCCATTTGATAAAGATGGGAAGGAGGCCGTCCGCTGCTACGTTTTCAAATGTGCCGATGGCAAGCCGTTCGTCGCCTATCTGGAACGCCTGGAAAAAACATCCAAGGAGAAATACAACGCTGCACGCCAACAGGCAAAGAAAGGCGAAATGGTCATCGACCTCGAGCTCATTCAGATGGAAGGCATGGAAATAAAGAAGCCCGGCGATGCCAAGTGGACCAAGCGCATCAGCGCTGAGGGGGACCGCATTAGCCAGGTCAACTGCCCCGATGGAAACAACGCGGCGTTGAACATCGTCCTGCCCAGCGATTGACCCACGCAAACGCGCGGCGGCGGGAGCACGCAATGGACACGTCGCAGCCAAACGACCCGCCCGCCGATCGCAGCCGTCCGACTGCGGTGGGGACGCTCTCTTATCAATCGTCTCGCCCAGTCCAGAACAAGCATCTGGTGGACGAAGACGAACTGGAGACGCGGCTCACCGTCATGATCGGCTTTCTGGCGTTGCCGTCGCTCGGCGGCGTCATCGCATTCATGGTGATGCTGGAAAGCACGCGCGGCTTTACGCTGAACCTGTGGGGCTTTGCCACCGCAATGCTGCTGCTCGGCCCGGCGTTGGCAGTGATGTTATCGCTGCTGACCTATCTCGACGTGGCCCGCGTGCGGTTCTGGCCCATCATCGTGGGCGTCGCCGCGGTGATATCGCTGCTGTACGCGAGCGTAGCGATCGCGTTGGGCCTGCTTTACATCTGGTTTTTCGATGGGCTGATTGCGAAGGTCGCGGTTCTCTTCCCGCTGCTGTATTGCCTGCTGTGGTTCTGGCATGGCGTGAGGGTACTGGTCTCCGTCGGCCGATATACTGCCCAGACCGCCGCGCGTCGGTCGCGGTAGTCGCAGTGCCCCGGTCACGACAGCGGCGATGGTCGCATGATATAGTGCACAGGTGTCCGCTCTTCGCCCTCGGCAATCAATCCTGAGGAAGAACGAGCACGAAACCAACTCTTTTGTGGGGTATCAAACATGGCCGTGCCACCGCCCATTCCGCCTTCGTCCTCGTCTCCGCCTTCCGCGGAGTTCGTATTGCCATACGCCACGCCGGTACAGCCGCCGCCACAACGTCCTGAGATCGATCCCCGTCTGCGATTCATCAGTCGGTTGTCGATATGGCTCGGCGTGCTTTTCGTCATCATCGGCGGATTCGGCGTGCTCTTCAGCCTGATCAGTCTCTTCACGCTTCCCCCTGCCGCTGGCGGAAGTGATCTGCTATGGGCAGTCGTCAAGTTCGCCGTCTATCTCGCGATGCCCGTTGCCTCGATCATGTTGTTGTACGCCACGAGGACTGTCCATTTCGGATCGCTCAAGCTCACTTGCATTGCGGGGTGGGCATTACTACTAAGCCTGCTCATCACGTGCCTGCAACTATTCCAAAGCGCCTACGTTTACAACAAATACGACCTGATGCCGTTGGTCATCGTCATACTGTGCTTTGCGGCGGTATGCGTCCGCCTGCTGGTTGCGTGCTACTCCTTCACCACTACAGCAACGCAACCGGCTTCGAA
>JBBCIV010000152.1:0-11843 GCA_037189665.1 Phycisphaerae bacterium
GCGTTGAGCAGATCGAGGATGCAGAGGCAATCGAGGCATTGTCCGAACGCCGGATCGACGTTGAACGCCAGCGACTTGGCGCCGAGCTTGACGTATTGCTTCAGCAGCACGGGCACGGGCTTGCCGTCGGGCTCGATATCACTGACGAACTCGCTGAGGTCGTCGAGCGTCTGCAGCGGCGCGGTGAGCGAGGGCAGGCGGGCGTGGATCGGCTTGCGGATCTTGAATGGCAATCGCGGCGAGACGTGGCTGGCCAGCGGGTGGCGGTTCTCCGGCCGGAGCATGAACTCGTGGATCATCGCGCGGCTGAGCGGCGAATAGGCGTTGGAAATGCTCACCGGGCCGAACAAATAACGATACTTCGGATGGCGGCCGACGAACGCGCCGATCCCTTTCCACAGCAGCATCAGCGGCGCGAACGACCGCTGATACTCCGCGCGGACGAACGATCGGCCGAGCTCGATCGCCGGTCCGAGTTGGTCGAGAAACGACTGCGGGAAGTCGAACAGCGTGTGGACGTAAAGCCCTTTTGGGCCGAGGTGCGATGTCACCTCATCAGCGAGCCCGAGCCGATAGCCGCCGACCAGTTCCTGTTTGACGCGGTTCCAGACGAGCAGGTGGTGATAGGTTTTGTCGAAGTCGTCGACGTCGATCGACATGCCGGTTCCCTCGCCGACCGCGCGGAAGGTAACCTCGCGCAGCCGGCCGACCTCGTGCATCATTTGTGGGGCTTGACGCGCAGTGGCGAGGTAGCACGTCAGTTCGCCGGACTCGGCGAGTTGCTGCGATCGGGGGAGCTGGAACAGCTCGCGCTCCAGCCGCGACGGATCGATCGGCTCGGCGATCGCGGCGTGGCGGATCGGTCGATTGAACCCGACGATCCGCCTCAGCACCCGCCGCCACGGCGCGGGCACGCCGATCCGGCGCTCCGCCAGCGCATAAGTCCGGTTCCGCAGAAAATCGGCGACGCCGTCGTCGGTCTTGAACGACGAGATCTCGCGCGCCGAGATCACCCGCCCGATCTGCATGACCGCGGGCTTGTGTCGCGCGTTGAGCGTCGCGCGCGGGAGCAGCGCCGTGCGCAGCCGCGGGTGGATGAGCCCGGCGATCTGGAAGACCGCGTTGTTCTTTCCTTCGAAAAACACCGGCAATGCCGTCGCGCCCGTTCGGCGAATCAGCCCGCCGATGTGCTGGCTCCACTTGGGGTCTTCCACGGTTCGCGTGGAAAGTTGGAGGTGAGAGACCGTCCCCGATGGAAACACCCCCAGCGCTCCGCCGGCGCGGAGGTGAGAGAGGCATTGTTTCAGCCCGCGAACGTTTTGCTGTGTGTCGGACCCGTTCGGATCGACGAACACGCAGATCGGCCGAAGTTCGGGGATGAGCCCGAGCAGGTAGTTGCACATCACCTTGAAGTCCGGCCGGACGCGCAGCAGCACGCTCGCGAGGATCAGCCCCTCGACCCCGCCGAACGGATGATTCGCGACGATCACCAGCGGGCCTGCTCGCGGAATGCGGTCGAGATCGGCGGCGGAGACGCGGACCGACACGTCCATGTCCGCCAGGCACTTGTTGCAGAACTCCTGCGCATCCACCGCCGATTGGGTCGCGCGGTCGTAGATGCCGTTGATGCCCGGAAGTGCCAGCAGGCGTTCGAGCGGCTTCTGCACGAGCGTGCCGATAGGTCGCGGCATCTTGCCCCGGATCGGCTCGAGGTTGAACAGTCGTTGCGGTCGTGTTGTTGTCCGATCCGTGGCGGCAGTACGGTTCACCATGGGGAAAACGCTACGTCCGGCCAATCAAGCGGGTGCTAACGAGAGGTTAGATATCTGTCAGGAACGGCGGCCTGGATTGATTATCCACCTCATCCCCGCGATGCTGTGCCCACCGCGACCGCCGCTCCCATGCATCTGGAGATCGACCATGCCTCGTGCCGCCAAGCAAGTGCCCGCCAAGTTCGTGGAGTCCGCCAAGCAGATTAAGAACGAACACGGCATGAATTCGGAGTCGCTGGTGCGCGATGTCCTCGCGCACCTTCAATTTACGCTCGCCGAGTTGCCCAAGCACATCGATAGCGAATGGGAGCCGTACGTGGCGCTGGCGCTGTCGGTGCGCGATCGCATGATCGAGCGGTGGATCAAGACGCAGGACACGTATTACGACCAGGATGCCAAGCGCGTGTATTACTTGTCCCTGGAGTTTCTGATGGGCCGCACGCTGGGCAACAGCCTGGTGAACCTGGGCCTGATGGACGAGTGTGCCAGGGCTTTGCACGAGCTGGGCTACACGCTGGAAGAGCTTCGCGAGGCCGAGTGGGACGCCGGCCTCGGCAACGGCGGCCTGGGTCGGCTGGCGGCGTGCTTTCTCGATTCGCTGGCGACGCTCGGCTATCCGTCTTACGGATACGGCATCCGCTACGACTACGGGATCTTCCACCAGCGCATCGTCGGCGGGGCGCAGCACGAGGTGCCCGATGCGTGGCTGCGGTACGGAAACCCGTGGGAAATCCCGCGTCCCGGCGACCTGTTCCGGGTGCAGTTTTACGGCCGGGTGAACACATATATTGACGACGAAGGCCGGCTTACTAACCAGTGGACCGACACCAGCGACGTGCTCGCCACGCCGTACGACACGCCGATCCCCGGCTTTGGCAACCAGACGGTCAACACGCTGCGACTCTGGAGCGCCAAGCCGAACATGCAGGACGAGTTCGACCTGAACGAGTTCAGCCAAGGCGATTACATCGGCGCGATCGACCAGCGCGCGATGGCGGAGAACATCAGCCGCGTGCTGTATCCGGCTGACAACGTCTCGCTCGGACGCGAACTGCGACTCAAGCAGGAATACTTCTTCGTCGCCGCCACACTTCAGGACGTCATCCGGCGGTACAAGAAGCGATATCACATGTACGACGAGCCGAAGGGGCTCAAGACGTTCGACCGCTTCTCAGAAAAAGTCGCGATCCAGCTCAACGACACCCACCCGGCGCTGGCGATCGCGGAGATGATGCGAATCCTCGTCGATCTGGAAGACGTCAGTTGGGATGAGGCGTGGAAGATCACCACCGAGACGTTCGCGTACACAAACCACACGGTGCTGCCCGAGGCGCTGGAACGCTGGCCGGTGGCGCTCCTGGGCAGGCTGCTGCCGCGGCATCTGCAGATCATTTATGAGATCAACCATCGCTTTCTCGAGCAGGTGCGCGCCAAGCATCCGAACGACGAGGAGAAGGTCGGCAGGATGTCGATCATCGAGGAAGGCGGCGAGCCGCGCGTGCGCATGGCGAACCTCGCGATCGTCGGCGGGCACAGCGTCAACGGCGTGGCGGCGCTGCACACGGAAATCGTGAAGAAGGAAATCTTCAAGGATTTCCACGATTTCTGGCCGGAGAAGTTCAATAACAAGACCAACGGCATCACGCAGCGACGCTGGCTGTTGAAGTGCAACCCCAAGCTCGCCTCGCTCATCACCGACGCGATCGGCCCGAAGTGGGCGATCGATCTGAACGAACTGCGCAAGCTCGAAAAATACGCGCACGACGCCTCGTTTCAGGAGAAGTGGCGCGAGGTAAAGCGGTCGAACAAGCTGGAATTGACGTCGATCATCCAGGCCCAATACGCCAAGCGCGGACTGGCGATCAACGTCAACCCCGATTCAATTTTCGATTGCCAGGTGAAGCGCATCCACGAGTACAAGCGACAGCTGCTGAACGTGCTGCACGTGATCACGCTGTACAACCGCATCAAGGCCAACCCCGATGCCCACCACACGCCGCGCACCGTCATCTTCGGGGGCAAGGCGGCGCCGGCATATTGGATGGCGAAGCACGTCATCCGGCTGATCAACGCGGTGGGCGACGTCGTCAACAACGATCCGGCCGTGCGCGATCTGTTGAAGGTGGTGTTCCTGGCCGACTACCGCGTGTCGCTCGCGGAGGACATCTTCCCCGCCGCCGACCTGTCGGAGCAGATCTCGACCGCTGGGATGGAGGCGTCGGGCACCGGGAACATGAAGTTCATGCTCAACGGCGCGCTCACGATTGGAACCATGGACGGCGCGAACGTCGAGATCTGCGAGGAGGTCGGCAAGGACAACATCTTCATCTTCGGCCTGCTCGATAACGAGGTCGCGGCGCTGTCGCCCACCTACAACCCGTGGGAGTACTACCACGCCAACGGCGAGCTGAAGCACGTGCTCGACATGATCGACAGCGGCGCGTTCAGCCCGCACGAGCCGGCGCTGTTCCAGCCGATCGTCCACGCGCTGCTCCACCACGGCGACCGCTACCTGCTGCTGGCCGATTACGCGTCGTATGTGCAGTGCCAGCAGTCGGTTGCGCACACCTATCGCAACCAGCAGGAGTGGGCCGCCAAAAGCATCCTCAACGTCGCGGCGGCGGGGAAATTCTCGAGCGATCGCACGATCGAGCAGTACGCGAGCGAGATCTGGAAGCTCAAACGAGTGAAGGTCTGACGGATGAAACGCGGGTTTTAACTTGACGTTTCAAACGTATGTTTGAATACTGTTCTGCGATGGACTCGACACCGCAGCAGGACAGGCACGCATCTGATCCGACCCGCAATCGCATTCTCGAGGCCGCCGGCAAGGTGTTCGCCGATCGGGGCTTCGAGCATGCGACCGTGCGCGAGATCGTCGATCTTGCCGGCACGAACATCGCGTCGGTCAACTATCACTTCGGAGGAAAGAAGGAGCTGTATTCCGAGGTCCTCAAGAAGCTGATGGCCGAACGACAGCAGGCGCACCCCATCGATGCGGGCCTGACGTCCAGGCCCACGCCGAAGGAAAAGCTGTCGGCGTTCGTTCGCGGCTATATCGGCAGGATGCTGCTGCACGAGACCGATTCCGTCCTCTCCCGCCTGATGTCGCGTGAGATGATCCAGCCGACGCACGTCCTCGACGAACTGGTCCGCGATGTGATGACGCCGAACAAGCGATACCTCGCGTCATTGGTGGAGGAGGTCGTCGGGCGCAAGCTCGGCGACGAGGAGCAGTTCTTCGCGATTTCTTCGGTGATCTCGCAGATCATGTTTCACAAGCACTGCCGGCCGGTGATCGAGCGGATCTTTCCCGGGCAGGGCAGCTCGGCCGAACAAATCGAGCGGCTGGCGGAACATATCACCGACTTCGCCTACGCCGGACTTCAGCAGATGGCGGGCCCGAAGAAACGGCCGCGTCACAGGCCGTTGCCATATCCGCAGCGCGGAGGCCGTCCGTGAACTTCGTCGCGTTCAAAATGCTGACCGGCGATCGCGCCAAGTACATCGGCATGATCTTCGGTCTGTTCATCGCGTCGTTCCTCATCATCCAGCAGATGTCGATCTTCTGCGGGCTGATGTCGCGGACGTACGGGTTTCTCACCGATACCAGCCAGCCCGACATCTGGGTGATGGATTCAAAGGTCCAGTTCGTCGACGACGTGAAGCCGCTTCAGGACACGCAACTGCTCCGCGTGCGCGGCGTGGAGGGCGTTGCTTGGGCGGTGCCGCTGTACAAAGGCCAGATCAAGGCGAGGCTGAGCGACGGGACGTTTCAGAACTGCAATGTGATCGGCATCGACGACGGATCGATGGTCGGCGCTCCACCCGAGATGGTTCCCGACGCCAACGGCCGGCTGGGCGTGCTTGCCGACTTGCGGCGCAGTGAAGGCATTTTCGTCGATCAGGATGGCGCGAAGGGCAAACTGGCGAAAGTGCTGCCCGACGACACCCGCCGGCCGCTGGTGATCGGCGACACGCTGGAGCTGAACGACCGCCGCGCGGTGGTGGTGGGCATCTGCAAGGTGACGCCGACCTTCCAAAGCCAGCCGGTCATTTACACCACCTACAGCCGGGCCACGCTCTTCGCGCCGCGCGAACGCAAACTGCTGAGTTTCATCCTGGTGAAGGTCGGCGACGGCGCGAACATCGACACGGTGCGCCAGCAGATCGCCGAGCAGACCGGCCTTCAAGCGCTCCCCCATGCCGGCGCGGCGGTGCCGTTCGGTTTCTTTGAGTCGTTCAAGGGAAAGACCGTCACGTACTTCATGATCAACACGGGTATTCCGATCAACTTCGGCATCTCCGTGGTGCTCGGCTTCATCGTTGGGACGGCGATCGCGGGGCTGCTGTTTTACCAGTTCACTCAGGACAACATTAAGCACTTCGGCTCACTGAAGGCGATGGGCGCCGGCAACGGATTGCTGCTACGGATGATCCTGATGCAATCGCTACTGGTGGGCATGATCGGCTACGGCCTTGGCGCTGGAGCGGCGGCGTGGATGGGATCGAACGCCGGCGAAACCCAGCTCGCCTTTTTCATGCCGTGGTGGGTGCTGGTGGGCGGGGCGGTGGCGATCGCGGCGATCTGCGTTCTAAGTGCTTTGGTGGCAATCATTAAAGTCGTTCGGCTGGAGCCGGCGATCGTGTTCAAAGGATAATTGACGAATAGATTTTCAAGATCAACGTTGATTTAATTAACACTGTTTACTAATTTTCTGTTGTTCGCGGATCGAAGCCGGGGGATGGGCATAACCCGAGAAGGACACCTGTCCTGGACCACCCCGTCCGGTTGCCCGTCCCTCGGTTTCGGTTCGCGCGAGCGAGAATGATCAGGAGTGTTCGGCTATGGGCATCCCGGAACGGCGAGAACGCGAGAAGGAAAAGCTGCGCCGAAAGATCATGGACGCCGCACGCACGCTGTTCGTCGAACACGGGGTCGAGCAGACCTCCATGCGCAAGATCGCCGAGGCGATCGAGTATTCGCCCACCGCAATCTACCTGCACTTTGCAGACAAGGAGGCGTTGCTCCGCGAGATCTGCCGCGAGGATTTCTCCTCGCTCACGCAGGCGGAGATCGCGGCTGGCGACATCTCCGACCCCGTCCAGCGCATCCGCCAGATCGGGATGGCGTACATGACCTTCGGCGTGCAGCACCCGCAGCACTACCGGCTGATGTTCATGCGACGCGTGAAAGTGGTGCCGGTCGAAGAAGACCTGCGTCGCATCGGCGATCCGTCACACGACGGCTATGCCGTGTTGCGTCATGTGGTCATCGGCGCCCTGGAGGCGGGACGATTTCGCGAGAACTTCACCGATCCTGACGTCATCTGCCAGACGCTCTGGGCGGGGGTGCACGGCGCGGTGGCGCTGGAGATCACCATGTGCGACGACCCTTGGCTCACGATGGCGCCGTTCGAGGTGCGCGCCAACGCGATCCTCGATGTGCTGATCGCCGGCATGTGCAAGGAGGCCGGTGCGTGAAGACGGATGTTTTCGCGTGGTGAAACAACATGCTGCTGATCGCCCTGAAAATGCTTCTTGGAGATAGACTGAAGTACGGCGCGCTGGTCGTCGGCGTGGCGTTCGCGTCGTTGCTCATCACGCAGCAGGCGTCGATCTTCAACGGCTTTGCCCGTCAGACCGGCGCGTGGATTCGCGACACCGACGTCGCCGACTTGTGGGTGATGGACGAGCAAGTGGAGTTCACGATCGATCTGAAGCCGATGGTCGAAACGCAGCTCGGCCGGGTGCGAGGGGTGGAAGGCGTGGAGTGGGCGGTGCCGGTTTACATGAACTTTTTCAATGCCGTCTTTCCCGACGGCACGCAGCGGAACGTGCGCGTGGTCGGCATCGATGACGCGACGCTCATCGGCGGCCCGCCAACGATGGTGGAGGGGTCGCTGGCCGATCTGCGTCAGGACAAGGCGGTGCTGATGAACGCCGAGATGGCCGCCACGTCGCTCCTGCTCAAGCGCCACCCCGGCGGCCCGAGGCCGATGCGGGTGGGCGACCGGCTCAGCTTCAACGACAACGAGGTGAAGGTCGTCGGCAGCTATCGGGCGACCAAGGAGTTCTTCTGGGAGCCGATCTTCTACACCACCTTCAGCCGCGCGAAATTTCTCTATAAGGACCGGCGCAGGAGCCTCACCTACATGATGGTAAAGGTGAGGGATGGCACGTCGGCCGAGGATGTGCAGCGCCGCATTGCGGAGGTCCGCGGCGTGAAGGCGCTCACCGGAGAGCAGTTTGAGGCGTTGACGCGCGAGTGGATTCTCCGTGAAACCGGCATCCTCGTGAACTTCGGCATCACCATCGCGCTGGGCGTCATTATCGGCCTGCTGGTGGCGGGGCAGACGTTCTACACGTTCGTGCTGGACAACCTGCGCCACTTCGGCGCGCTCAAGGCGATGGGCGTGAGCAACGCCCGCGCGGTGGCGATGCTGTCGGTGCAGACGGTGGTGGTGGCGTTGATCGGGTATGGCATCGGCGTCGGCGTGGCGAGCCTGAGCGGCATGTTGCTGGTAAAAGGCGGCCTGGCGTTCGAGATGAGCTGGCCGATCCCGCTCATCGCGGGGACGGCGGTGCTGATCTGCTGTCTGCTGGCGGGAATGCTCGGGATGGTTCGCGTCGTCCGGCTTGAGCCGGCGATGGTGTTCAAGTGACGGGGGGCGTGCGACGCGGCCGGCGAACGTAAGAAGCGGGCGTCTGCGGCGACTTCGCATTGCGGCATCTATGAATCTTCTTGCACTCAAAATGCTCATTGGCGATCGAGCCAAGTACCTGGGCATCGTCTCAGGGCTGACCTTCGCCGCGCTGCTGATCGTGCAGCAGATGGGGATCTTCTTTGGCTTCCTGTCGCTGACGTCAACGTCGCTGAAGCGCATTCCCGAGGCGAAGCTGTGGATCGCTGACCCGGACGTGAAGTTCCTCGGCGACAACCGGCCGATGCTCGACAACATGCTGTTGCGCGTGCGCAGCGTGCCTGGCGTGGCGTGGGCGGTCCCGTACTACAGCGGCAGCCTCCGCGCCCGCCTCCCCGACGGCCGCGGGGAGACGTGCCTGGTCATCGGCATCGACGACTCCAGTTTCATCGGCGGACCGCACCCGATCACGATGATTGAGGGGACGGTCGAAAACCTTCGTCACGCCGACAGCATCATCATCGATCAACGCACCGCAACGCAGATGTTCGCCGTGCGCCTGAACCCCGGCGATCCGACGTCGGAAAAGCGCCCGATCACGGTGGGGGAAACGGTCGAGCTGAACGACCAACGCGCCACGATCGTCGGCGTGTGCAAGACGATCCTTCAGATGCAGGGCGAGGCGACGGTGTTCACGACCTTCAACCGCGCCATCAAGTTCGCGCCCGCCGAGCGAAGGAGGACGAGCTTTATCCTTGCCGCGCCGAACGACGGCGTGGATGCCGGCGACGTGGCCCAGCGCATCGCCGACTCCACTCGCATGATGGCGCTTACGCCGGATCAGCTGCGAGAGAAGACGTGGGCGTTCTTCGTGTTCGAAGGCGGCTTTGGCGTCTTCTTCGGTATCACGGTGCTGTTCGGCGTGATCATCGGCGTCGGCATCGCCGGGCAGATGTTCTACAACTTCGTGCACGATAACCTGCGGTACTTCGCCATCCTGAAGGCGATGGGGGCGGGCTCATTACGACTGGTGTGGATGGTCATCCTCCAGGCGACGGTCACCGGTTTGATGGGATGGGCCCTCGGAATCGGCCTGGCGGCATGCTTCGGCTGGCTGGTGAAAGACAGCGACCAGATCCTCTTCGAAATCCCGCCAACGCTGTTCTTCGGCAGTTTGGCAGTGCTGTTGTCGATCTCGTGGCTGAGCGCACTGTTAAGCATTCGCACCGTCATCAGGCTGGACCCGGCGGTGGTATTTAAATGAAGACGGGGTTGGCCACGGAGACGCACAGAGAAGAAATGCAGAGAGGAAGAGTTGATGAAAGCGGCGGATCCAGCATATGTGAGTGAGGACGACGAGCCGAATCCGGCGTTGAACGCGCTGGCGAACCGGATCATCGACGCGATGATCTCCGTACGTAAGGCACTGTGTCTCCGTGGCCAGTCCAGAATTTGAATCAAAACCATGACGGAAACCAAAACCCAACTCGCGGTCGAGTGCAAGCAGGTCACCAAGACCTACGGCAAGGGCGACAACAAGGTCGTCGCGTTGCGCGGCGTGGACATCTCGATTGGCGTCGGCGAGCTGCTGATGCTGGTCGGCCCGTCGGGCTGCGGGAAGACGACGTTGATCAGCGTGATCGCCGGCATTCTCGATCGCGATGGCGGGGAGTGCCGGGTGTTCGGGCACGACTACATGGAGATGTCCGGCCGCGAGCGGACGAAGTGGCGAGGGGAGACGATCGGGTTCGTCTTCCAGTCGTTCAACCTGTTGCCCACGCTCACCGCGGCGGAGAACGTGTCGGTGCCGCTGCTGATCAACGGCATGCCGCGCGCCAAAGCGCTGGCGAAGGCGAGCGCGGTGCTCGAACGCGTAGGGTTGGCTTCGAAGATCAAATCGCTGCCGTCGCAGCTTTCGGGCGGGCAGCAGCAACGCGTTGCGATCGCGCGGGCGCTGGTTCACGATCCGAAGCTCATCGTCTGCGACGAGCCCACCAGCGCGCTCGACCACGAGACCGGCCATAAGGTCATGGACCTGTTCAAGGAAGTGGCGGTCGGCGAAGACCGGGCGCTCGTGGTCGTCACGCACGACCAGCGCATCTTCGAGTTCGCCGATCGAATTGCCCGGATGGACGACGGGCACATTGAAAGCACCGAAGACAAACGCGACGGCCAGCAGGCCGCCGCCGAAATCTGAACAATCTTAAAAGGAGCAGGGAGTCAGGGGTCAGAAGAAGAAAAAGCGAGCCTTTATTTCCGGCTGACTCCCGGCTCCTTTTGAGGGTCACTAAAGCATTGAGAGGCACACACTATGATTCGTAAGTACATCCTTCCGTTGATTGCGGTGATCGGCGTCGCGTTCGCGATCTATTCCGTTCGTGCGTCGCAGAAGGAGCTGCCGCCCGCCGAGCCCGTCGCGCCGCCGCCGACGAGCAACTACACGCAGCAGATCGCCGGCGCAGGTTTGGTTGAGGCGCAGACGGAGAACATCGCGATCGGCACGGTGGTGCAGGGCGTGGTAGAGACGGTTTACGTGCAGGTGGGCGAACACGTGAAGCGCGGGCAGAAGCTTTTCAGCGTGGATGCCAGCGATCTGAGCGCACAGCTCGTCACCCGTCAGGCCGCTGTCGCGGCGGCCGAGGCGAGGCTGGCGAAGTTGAAGGAAAGCCCTCGCGCCGAAGACGTCCCACCCGCCGAAGCGAAGGTGGTGGAGGCCAAGGCCGGCCTCGCCGATCGCGAGGACCAGCTCCAACGTCTTGGCCGACTGCACGCGCAAAATGCCGTGGGCGAGGATGAATACCAGCGCGCGGTCTTCGCGGCCGAGATCGCCAAGGCCCAGCTTGCCGGCGCCGAGGCCGACCTCGCCCGCATCAAGGCCGGCGCGTGGACGGCGGACATCAGGATCGCCGAGGCCGAGCTGGCCAGCGCCAAGGCGGAAGTCGAAGCGCTCAAGGTCGAGTGGAACCGCCGGACGGTTTACGCGCCGGTCGACGCCACCGTGCTTCAGGTTAAAACCCGCGCCGGCGAATACGCGATGGCCGGCGTGATGAACACGCCGCTGATGCTCATCGGCAACACCGATCAGATGCACGTCCGCGTCGATATCGACGAGAACGACGCCTGGCGCCTGAAGCCCAACTCCCGCGCCATCGGCAGCCTGCGCGGCAACAGTTCGCTCAAAAGCGAGTTGAGTTTCGTGAGGATCGAGCCGTACGTGGTCCCGAAGCGATCGCTCACCGGCGAGAGCACCGAACGCGTCGATACCCGCGTGCTACAGGTGATCTACAAGGTCGAGAAAGCCGATTTCCCGATCTACGTCGGACAGCAGATGGATGTGTTTATCGAAGCCGGAGGGAAATGAAGGATGTCGTGTGGCGTGACGAGTGTATCGCGTGAAAGACATCCTTGACCGCAGACGCTCGCAAGC
>JBBCIV010000153.1:0-26972 GCA_037189665.1 Phycisphaerae bacterium
GGCCCGAACCACGTGCTCGTTGGCGTCGCGCACGTGGTTCTGGCCATACTGCTGCGCCTTGTGGATCAAGACCGCAGGGCATCATTGGGCGCTATCTCATCGAGCGGATGAGATCCTGTAGTTGTGGATCAGCATCGTAACGTGCAGCGTCGTCGGCGAGTTTTTTGGCGGCTGCGGCGTCAACGCCGGCCAGGTATTTCAGGAAGGCCACGATGCGATCCGGCGGCAATGCTCGGGCATCGAGCAGCCGGCGCTGGATTGACATGGATTGGACTGTCTTCTCCATGCGTTGCGCCAGGTCGGCGACCCATAACTGATGTTCACCCAGGCCTTGCTTGTCGGCTAGTGCGGCCGCTTTCTGAAGCACGGCTTCAGCCTCGGCCATATATCCGTTGGCCGCCGACCAGAATCCGACCAACACGAGTTGCCGTGTCAGGTTCGTTGAACCGGGAAGTTGAATCGCCAACCTGTCGATCTCTTCCACCGCTACGCGAATGAGCGCCGCAGCGCGGTCCGGCTCGATCTTGCCGGCAGGGAATGCTTCGCGAGGATCGGCCAGTTGAGTGGCGGAGTATGTTGGAACGAAGGCCGCCAACGCGCCACGAAGCCGCAATCGGAACGATTCAACATCTCCTTGCTCGGCCGCGATGCGTGCCCAAAGAAGACTGGGCGAACTCTGGTCGACGACGCTCAGCCGACCAAGGAGGCGGAGTTTGTTGAAGGTCGCCTCGGCTTCTTTCGGCTGCCCTATGGCCAGCAAATCGGTCACCTTTGCGAGATCGCGCGACGAATCGTCACGTGTGGCGGCGACGTTTGCCAAGCCCATACTTGGAAGCCAATTCAGGGCGGCGTTAGGTTGCGCGCTGCTGCGATCAGCGGTGTCCTGAGCGACGGCCCACTGGATCGCGATGTCGTTGTCCGCCAGTTTTCGTTCTATGAGTCCGCGCGCGATTGCGGCGAAGGTTTGTGGTGTTGGATTGCTGATCGACGACGCCTGTAACTCCGACACAAGCTGGGCCGGCAGGTCAAATTCCGGCCGCGTTCCTATACCCAAAAGAAGGGCACGGTCAATCTCAGTAAGGGCACTCTCTGCCTGGCGGCTGAGAAGCCGCTGGATAACAGCTTGTCGTTTTTCAGAAGTGTTGGCTGCCGCCAGCACGCCGTCCGCGAGCCAGTCCACCTCTGGGGCGGTAACGTCCACGCTGCTCAACATTGCGCCGAGTTCATCGAAAGCCCAGTCACGGGTTGCGACGTGTTGATAGGGGTTTTCGGGACGCGATTGAACTGCATTTGACCGATCGAGGAACGCGCTGGCGCCGCTCAGCGCAGTTTGCTGGCGGTTGATGAGGAACGAATAGGCCGACGCTCGTAATTTGCGAGGAGGGCCCGAAGCGCGGCTTTCAAACGCCACAACTCGGAATGCCGACAACATCCGGGCGTCATTGCCCGTCTTGTATGCCTCCTGCCAGCGTTGAACGTTGGCAGAGTTGCTGAAGTTGGCGGGCAGGTATTGCTGCACTTCGTCTGTTCGATTCAGGGCGGTGTAAATACGATTGGCCGTGCCGCGCAGCATCGCGTTTTCCGTCGGCGCCTTGGCCAACTCGCCGGCGTACAGGTCCACGAAATCGGCGTACCGGAAGTCTGTATCAAGCAGGTTCAGCAACAGACGCTGAATCTCAGCGTCGTCCGGCCACCGGTTGGCGGCGATACGAAGGCGATTGAACGCCTCCTCCCGTCGTCCGGCGCCGTTCAATATGATGAAGTCGGTCAGGGCCCCCCAGCATTGCAGGGCTTTCGGCTCCGCGGGGCGATCCGCCTCAGCCTTTTTCAGAATTTCAGACAGCAGTTTTTCACGGGCAGGCGGTGAAAGCAGGGCTATCGCATCGGCCAGCATTCTGGGCTCTGGCGGCTGATGAGTGATGCGAGTTGCGTTGATATTTGTCGCCCGGGGAACGGGCGGTTGGGCACGTAATTGATCAATGATTGGCAACGCGATCTGGTCGGCCCGGGCAACATCGCCGATCGTGGCAAACGCGGCCGCGGCACCTATGCCGTACGCCATGTTGTCCTTCTGCCGGCTCAGAAGCGTTTCCGCGACCGAACGCAGCAACTCCGGCTGATGCGAATTCATGTACCAACGAGGGGAGGCAAGCGAACCGGCAACAATACCTCTCGCGTCTGGAGAGACCGGCGGGCATTGCTCGATCTGGCGAACAAGCGACTGACGTGTCGTGTCGTCGAGCGGCGCGTCGAGCCTTCCGACGATGTCCAGCAGGATGCCGAGTCGGCGCGAGCCGTCCGGCGATTTCAGTGCTTTCTCCAGCACCTGGGGCCGGCTCTCGATCGGCGCGAGGCGAAGCACTTCAACGATTGTTATGGCAGAAACATAAGGAGCGCTGACTGCCTGCAAAGCGATTTTGTCGGAGTTGGCCAGAACGATGCCTTCCGTCGCAGCAAGCCGCATGGCAGAGAGGGCGAGTTGTCCGCCAGTTTCCTGGCTTTCCATCGCCAGAGCGCTGATCTGATCAAGAAACGCCGCTTTCCTTTCGGCAGGCAGATGTGGCCACGCGACGCGCATTGCCGCTTGGATATCGGCCATCCGGCGGTCTGGGGCGGACTTGATGGCTTGCTCAACCCATCGTTCGGCCCAAGTCGTTTTGGCCGACTGATCCTTCAGCAGGTCGGCGGCCGTGACCAGAACGCGAATCGTTTGTGATGGGTCAGCAGGCGCGTCGGGGTTGGCTGACGCGAGTAACTGACGCGCCTCATCTAGTCGATCGCGGGCGATCAATTGCGGAAGCATGAGCGCGGCCCAGTCCGGAGGGACATTTCGGATTGTGGCGGGGACCGCGGTGGTCGGCTGTGCTAATGCCGCAGCCACCTTGACCGCTGCCGGCAATTCGGCGCCGGTCAACCGGGCGAACGCAGCGGCGCGGTCGAGCAGACCCCAGTCGACCCGAGCTTGTACAACAACGGTTCGAAGCGGCCCATGAGATGGCCATGTTGACAGCAACTGGCGATCAATCTCGTCTGCGGCCTGTGGTGTTCCGAGCGCGAAGCTCGCGCGGCGGAGGGTATCGGCAATGAGCAGCAGTGCTCCGGAGGGCTGTTTCGCACCCAGCCGCTTGCTGGAGTCGATTTGCTCTTGAGCCAATGCGCTAAGCTTGCCGATCAGCGCGGCGCGCGTGTCGGGCGTCCTGGCACAAGTCAATGCGCCGCGAATGCAGGGTTCAAGCAATTGATCTGACTCGCTGACGGATTGGCCTCTCCCGCCCACCACAAGCGCAACCCCGCCGGCAGCCTGCGGATTGCGACGCACGGCCGGGGGACGTTTGGGAGAGGCGGCTGCGCCATCGCCTTGTTCGCGCAGGAGGACCAGTTCGAGGGACCTCAGATAGGCGTCAAACGCCTTGCTATCCTCGCCAGATTGTTCCAGCAGGCCGCCGAGCCGTACGCGCAACGCGGCGTCATACGGTTGCCGGGCAACCAGCGGGTGAGCAAATCTTAGGGCTTCGCGGAAATGGCCAGCGCCTTCGTAGATCGCGATCACCTGCTGAGCGATCGCGTCCTGATCGCCGCTTTCCTGGGCGCGGGCAAACGCCGCATCGGCCTCCCAGACCCGGTTTTTCTCAACCAGTTGTTTGCCGAGTTGAAGGAACACGTCGGGAGGGAAATAGTCGCCCAACGCGATGAGCGTACGGCCGATTTCAAGGGCATGGTCGGCCTGGCCTGCGTTGTTGGCGGCGCTCAAGAGTTGCCGCAATTGTTCGGACCGCTGCTCACCTCCGGCCGGGACGCTTGCCTCAACGGTTCGGACGACCATCGCCTTGTCGCCAAGGGATTCCGAAAGGTCGCCGATCATCTCGTAAAAGACCAATTTCTGGGGGTTGGCCAACGTGCGGAGCACCAATTGCCGGCGCGCCGCCTGCAACACGGGCCGCGGCGATTCGAGGTTCAGCAGGCCATCGATGGCCACGGCGAATAGATCATCGTTTTTGCGATCGTCCGGGATCTGGATGAGCAGCGCCTGCAGCCTCGCGATCGCCTGTTCCTTTAACTTGGCTTTGGACATCGCCGCGGCCCAGAGCAGCCAGCTTTCGACCTGGCTCGGGTTGTCGGCGATAGCCCTGCGATATTCCTTCGCGGCATCAAGCGGGCGATTCAGGTGGTCCAGAATGCCGGCCCGCAATTCCGCGGCGCTCGCCGTTTCGCCGTTTCGCCTGGTGATCTCGGCCAATGCCCGCTGGGCGTCCAGCGGGCGTTTGCGCTCCAGCGCGATCACGGCGAGTTCCTGCAGGGTGTCGATGGCAGACTCGGGGTGCGCGTCGACCAACTGCCACAGCGCCTTGTCGGCCTGCCCGAAACGCTCGCAGCGAAGATAGAGGGTGGCCAGTTGGCGAAGCATGTCCGCCTCACTGCCGATCAGGTCGCGATAGCTGTAGAGCACTTCGGCGGCCGATGTGGGATCTTTGGCGCCGACGTAGATGTCGATCAGGAGCGAGACGTCATTCAGGTTGCCCTTGCCTGCCAGCAAACGATCCTCCGCGTCGGCCGCGAGGTCGGAGATCGAGCCGGCGCGGGATGCCAGGTCGAGCATTCGCTGCCGGGCATCTGCCTTTCTGGCCGGCTCGATCGCCTGGCGATAGAGCGTAGCCCAGATATCCAGCGCCTCAGGAAGCTGTTTTTCGACTTCAAGCAACCACGCCAGCCGGGTCATGATGTCTTCGTTCGGGGAAGACTTGACCCAGTTGCGCAGCAGTTCGATCGCGCTGGTGCGGGCGCCGTTCTGCTCCATTATGTCGGCGACGGCTGCCACCTGCTTCCCGTCGATCTGCGCGGTCTTGGCCGCCCGGTTCAACCGCGACAGAGCGTCTTCGCGCTTTCCCTGCCGGGCCAGGATGCCGACTTCGATCAGCAGGCCGGTCGTCTCCTGTTCCGGGCCGAACTCGGTCACCCGCCGAGCGGCCTTGATTGCAAGCTCGTCTCGGCCCAGCGATTGACAGATTCGCGCGAGGCTGGCGAGCTTGATGGGCGAACTTGCTGCGATTATCTGCCCGTTCAAAAGTTGGTCGGCCGACTCCGCTTCCCCCTGGTCCAGGCGGATTCGCGCCAGCGCCGTGACCCATTGTTCGCTGTTGGGGTTCCGATTCAGCAGTTCCTGACAGATGGCCTCGGCATCTTTGCCTCGACGGGCGCTGAGCGCGGCGCCGATGACCTCGTTCACCATGCGCGACGAAAGCAGGGCATCGCGATGGGCGTTGCTCGATGGTTCGCGTCGCCACAGTTGCAGCAGATCGTCGAGGCGGCCTAGTTCTCGCAAAACGGTGGCGAGCGGCAACAGTCGATCCGCCGGGAGGTTTGCGTCTCCGAGCCACTTGTCGGCCAACGCGGGCAACGCATTGCTCTGCCGCGCGGCCGCGATGATCCGTTCGAAAACGTAACGGCGATCGCGCGGGTGGCCGGCGGTTTCGAGGGCGGCCTGAAATGCCGGTGTCGCTTCGGCCGGCTCGGTGGTGCGCAATCGGGCGTTGCCTTCCAGCAGCCGGGAGAGGAAGCGCGTTGGCGCGTCGGTCGGCTCGGTCGTCTTGGACTTGTCGATGAACGACACGGTCGCGTCGTATTGTCCGTAGAGATTCGCCAATATCGCCGCCTGCCGGGCGAGCGTGCCGGTCTTGTCCGCCGCGATCGCTTGCTCAAGCAGGGAGATGGCATCAGCGGTACGGCCGTCATCGAGGAGCAGCAGCGCCAGACGGATACGTCGGCGGTTGGCGATGGCCTCATCTGTTTCCGCCGCAATCGCTAAACGCAATTGCTGCTCGGACGATTTCACGTCGCCGAGCAATTCGTGCAACCGCGCGAGTTCATCAGCCAGGCCGGCATCTGCCGGATTGGCCTGAGCGCGCTGTTTGGCGGCTTCCAACGCAGTTCCGATGTCGCCATTTTCAATTGCAGCCTTGGCAACGTCGGCAGCAAGGGCGGGGTTGTTTGCCCACGCCGCTTTGACGGCCGTGAGGATCGCGGTCGCATTGCCTTCTTCGACCAACGCTTTCTGAAGTTGAGGTTCAATGGGTTGGTTGGGGATCCAGACCGTTTGGCTTGTCGGACGGGTTGCCTGAGCGATGGCCTGCGAACCGCTTAAGCCGATGCAGATGACCACGACCATCATCGCTGCCGTTTTCGCTCCGGCGCCGGTGATCGCGACCGCGCGGGTATTTTGCTGTGTTGGCCAACGGCGGGCCAGCACGTTCAGCAGCAAGCACACCAACGCCAGTACCGCCAATGGCTTTTGCAGGTTAAGCAGGGCATTACCGTTCGTATCATTGCTTCGCGTCGCGTTCTGTTCAGCCAATGAGGCAAAGCCTTGGATGGCGTTGATTAACGACGTGTCGGCCACAAGCGAAGAAAATTCATGAGGTGTTGGCACGGCGATGGCTTCCCGCGACGACTTTCCGCCGACGTTTGCATGAATGCGGTAGGCGCCCGGCGCGAGCCCCGTGAACAGTTCGTTCCATTTTCCGAGGGCGTTTGGTTGAGAATGGGCAGTTCGAACGATGGAGCCCGCGGTGTCGGTGATGGTCAGATCGCACGGCTCGTTTGCCGTCGAAAATCGCGGCGGCGCTTCGATTGAGACCTCCAAGCCAACTGGCCGCAGATGAGGCGTGAGACGTGGGGCGTCGGCGTGGGGCACTTTGGCGATCGCCCGGAAAAGGCCGCTGAGGAGGGACGCAAACTCAGGCTGCGATCCAAGTTGCGCCGTCCCCGCCGAACCGAGTTGCATCGGCAACGCCGCGACGTGTCCCGCACCGTATTGCCATCGGGCAAGTAGTGCGTCGTCGTTTGCGGTTCGCAAGAGTACGTCGGCGGTAGGTTTGGCTGGCGTGGGAACAAACTGGCTAACTGGCGCGAACGCCGTGCCAGAAAAGGGTTGGGCGAGCAGATCCCCGCCAAGTTGTACCGCGGTCGGCGATTGAACGATGGGCGATGGGACGAACGTCTGCGGCTGCCGCAGAAGAATCTCCGGCAGGCTGAATCGGTCCGGCGCACGGTAAAATCGGCCGCGTCCCCACTGAGCGAGGTTGGCCAGGAAGGGACTATGCTGGCCGGGGCCGCACAGCACGGTTGAGATCGTGATGCCGTCATCGGAAAGCTTGCGGGCCAACTGTTCGAACGCTCCGGATTCGACGCCGCCATCGGTGAGGATCAGGATATGGCGGGTCCTCGTGTTGACGTTTCGCAGCGCATAGCCGGCCTCCTCGATCGCCGGAAGAATGACGGTGCCACCTCCGGCATCCAGCCTATTGAGGGCGCGGTTCAACTCCATTGAATTGCTGGCCGACTGAACGGGGGCAGCCCAGCGTTTGGCGCCGTAGAATTCCACAATGCCCACGTTGTCGTGAGGCTGCAATCGGCGGATCGCCAGGCGGGCGATTTCCTTTGCCAACGCGATGCGGGGGCCGGTCATTGATCCGGACGTATCGATGATCAGCACCAGTGTTGTGCTGGGGTCTTGATTGACCATCTGCTGCGGCATTCGCACCGGAATCATTGATGCCAGTGCCGAGTCGGCGTACCCGCCCGGGCCAAACGAGCGCGCTGCGCCCGTGACGAGCAATCCCGTGCCGTCCAGCACGCTACGGCGGATGTTCTCCTGTGCCGTGGATGAGAGTTGGTCGACAGGCAAGTCGGCCAGCACGATCGCGTCGAAGTTCTTCAGGGCGTTTGCGTCAGCCGCCGATTGAGCGCTGACGAAGTGAAGTTCCGCCGATTTGCCCAGCACGGCGCTTAGCGCCGCCAGCGACGTTTCGTTGTCGCTCTCCTGGATCACTGCGACGCGCGCGCGGCTGGAGACCTCCGTCGCCGCGAGCAGATCGCCATCGACGCTGGGATGTTCGCCTCGCTGGAGATCGAAGTAGAGCGGGACGAGGCCCGGCCGATGAAACGGGATTGAGATATCGATCTGATTCTCGCCCGGCTTCAGGCTTATGGGCAGGGTGGCGAGCTTATTCTGCCCATCGGTCACCACGAGCGTGACTTCGGCGGCGTCGATTGATTCCAGCGTGACGTGGGCATTGAGGGTTTGTCCGACGCGCACTCCGGTGCCCAGATCGACGTTGCGAATAAGCGACTTGCGGCCGACCGCGGGCGTGATGGTGTTGATGGTGACGGCAATCCCGCGATCGGCCAGCCGCCGCGACTCCGCGACCGCATCGCCGCGCGTGGCCAAGCCATCGGTATTGAGCACGATTCGGCCTTGGCCATCAATGGGAATCAACGCGCCTGCCAGTCGCAACGCGTCGGCCGTCGCCGAGCCGCCGTCAATCGGATCGCCTGGCCAGACGGGTGATGCCAGACGGTTCTGCAGTTCCGCCAGTTGTGATGGGTCGGTCAACGCCGCTTCGTTATCGATCGCCTCGGCCCTGTTCGAGTACGTCACAACTTTCACGATTGCGCCATGCGCATTCTGGCGGAGATCGGTTAGGAGCGCCTTCGTCTGGGCCGCCACGTCCTGGCCAGCGCTGGGGGACAGATCGATCACCGCAACGATCACGGGCGTTCGGCCATTCGTTCGCAGCACTGGTTTGGCCAGCGCTACCACGGTCGAAGCGATCGACGCGCCGCACAGCACCGCGGTGGTCAGGCGGCGTTGATCGGGGCGCATGGCGCGGTATACCGCCACGGCGATCACGGGCGCCAGCAACAGCAGCCAGAGCAAGTGCGGGAAAGTCATGAACATGATCGACTGCAATCCGGTAAAAAGTTCGGCGATCTTTCAAGTAAAACGCACAAGGTGTCAGACGATCTTTCGGGTCGCCAGCAGTAACCCCTCGGCCGTCAGCAGGGTCAGCGCCGCGGCAAGCAGCAGTTCGAGCACCGGCCACGATCCCTTCGCCGTCTCCGCCGTCGTTTCTTCGACGACAGGTACAGCTGACCTCGCGGCGGCTTCGGGAGGACGCGAATAGACCAGCGTTTGGAATTGTCGCTCGTCATCCGCCCACAGCGGATCAGCCAGGATGCGATCGCCCGGCAAGGAACGCGCTTCCGACCAGCCGGCCAGTTGCCGCGAAAATCGCTGCATCAATACGGGAAAGGCTGCCTTTTTCGGCAGATTGCTGCCGGTATCCCACAATGCAGAGCTTAGCCGCAATTCACGTCGTGAATCCAAACTCTTATTCATGGCGGCGACCACGACGTCGCCGGCGCGCAATACCGGCGACGCATTTTCGCTCAGCGCCGGCCCGGCCGCGAGAACGATATCGTCGAGCGTGAGGCCTTCGTCTGTGTCGGCCGCAAACCGCAGTTTTGCGCCTGAAGGTGTTTGTGTGCTACCGACGGTAATCAGACGCAGGACGGAATGGACGTTTTTCGGGGCGGCGGCGTCATCCAGCATGACATCAATGGCCGCCGGCGCGTCATCTTGCGCCTGTGTTCCGATCGCCAACAAGGCGGCACGCACTGGTTCGGGCACGTTGCCGTGAAAGCGAAACGTCACGGCGGAATGTTTGGGAAGGCGAACGGTGACGGTGTCATTTCCTGGTAACCCCGGTGCGTCGATGAGTTGCAGCGTCCATGTGGCGCCGTCGGCGATCACACCCTCAATCGTCACTTCCGATTCGCTGCCAGAAGGAACGGTGAAGGTCTGGACCGCACCTGCGGCCGGCGAGGCTTTCAGCGAGAGGGGGTGTTTGATATCCGGCGTCGCTCCGACGCGCACTCGCAGGCGGCCGGTTGCCGCGTCAGTGGCACTTGATTCGTAGATGACGCCGATGATCGCGGCGTCCGTGACGGCCGCATCGAGATGCTCCACACGAATCCGGCTTGCGATCGTCGTTGGCAGCCATTCCGGGACGGCAGGCTGATCCGTGTACCAGATCACGCGCCCGTGGTCTTGCGGGAGGAGCGAAAATGCCAGTTGCAGCGCCGAGGCGGAATCCGGCGACGTGTTGTGCAATTGGATGCGGTTGAGTTGGTCGTCGAACTGAGCCCGCGGATCGGAAAACGCCGATAACAGCCGTGCCCGCGCTCCGGCGGCGATGAGCGATACATCCCCACTTCGACGGACCTCGTCGGCAGCACGGCGCTGAGCTTCGGCCAACCTTGATTGACCGCCCGGTGTGGCGGCGGCCATGGTGTAGCCGGCGTCGATCACGATGGCGGTTGGTCCAGCGGTAGTGGTCGTTTGCCACTGGTCGCCGATCAGGCTCATCGCCAGCAGCAGGGCGATCGCCACCAGCAACAGGTACGTTAACGGATGGCTGAACTTGCCAGGGAGGACGCGCGTCTTCTGCTGCTGAACGGCCTGTCGCCAGAACAGGAGCGTTGCAATCGTCTTGGTCGTGGGCTGCACGCGCAGCCGGTGCAGCGCGAACAACGCCGCCGCGCTTCCGATGCCCAGTCCGATTGCCGTAATCGAAGTTGTGTCGAAGATAGCCATGGGTGCGTGTTGTCCGGTCACAGCGTAAGCACGCCGGCGGGGAAGATATGTTGAAGTTGCGGAATCGTCTCCTGGGACGCGTCAAACACCGCCGACCTGGCGCCGCGGGAGTTGGCGAATTGATCGAGGGCGCCGAAGAAGCGCTGGTAGGCTTCCACGTATCGGTCGTAGACCTCTCCAGAAGGCGAGACGACCAGGCGCTGATTCGATTCACAATCGATCAGGTCCGCCGCGTGGTCGGCGTGTTGCAGCCGGGGGTTGGCGTCCCATGGCTGGGTGATCCGCAGCAGCACGAGTCGATCGGGAATCCGCCTCAGCGAGCCGAGCGCGGACTCAATTCCGTCGTTATCAAAGAAATCCGAGATGACGACCACCACGCCGCGCGCCGAGGCCCGCCGTTGCAGGACGCGGTGAATGGCCAACAGCGACGAATCCCCGCGTGGCCGGTGTTCCGACAGGTCGGCCAACAATTGCATGAACTGCGGCCGTCCGGTGACGCGGCGCGTCTGGGTGGCACGATCGTTGCCAAGGACGGAAACGGCAACCGTATTTTGGCTGTTAATCGAGGCCGAAGCGATCGCCGCGGCCAGCCGCGCGGCCGTGGCATAGCGGCTGGGAGATTCCAGCAACATCGATTTGCTGCTGTCGATCAGCACGTGGATCGGCACGGACGTCGGATGTTCATAGCGTCGGAGGAACAGGTGCCGCGTGCGCTGAAAGATGTTCCAATCCACCCGCCGAAGGTCGTCGCCGGCCGTGTAGGGCTGGTAGTCGCGGAACTCCAGTGACGCCCCCGACGACGGGCTCTGATGTGCCCCGTGCAGCGCGCGGGGCGCCGCGCGTTTGATGTGGATCGACAGACTGCCGATCGCGGTGAGAAAAGAGGGGGGAAATAACTCGGCCATGTATCGCGTTTCCGCTACGAATTCAGAAATCGTCTGGCTCCCCTAGTCCTTGGACAATTCGGGGATCACGTCGATGACCTGGCGGACGACGTCATCGGTCGCGATGCGTTCGGACAGGCCGGCGAAGTTCAGGATCAGGCGGTGACGCAGAACTGGCAGGGCGATCGAGCGGACGTCTTCCACTGACACGGCAAACCGGCCGGCCAGCAGCGCCTTTACCTTGCCCAGGAGCAGCAGGGCTTGCGCCGCACGCGGACCGGCGCCGAAATCGACGTACTTCCTTACCGTCTCGGGCGCCAACTCGGATGTCGGATGGGTGGCAGTGGTCAGGCGGATCGCGTACGTGCGGACTTGGCGGCTGACCTCCACCTGCCGGACGATCCCGCGAGCCCAGATCACGTCGTCGCCGCTGAAGCCGGCATCCACATGCGGCGATTCGCTGCCGGTGGTCTGTTCGAGGATGCGGTGGTACTCCTCTTCGGTCGGGTAATCGACCATGAGCTTGACGATAAAGCGGTCAAGCTGGGCTTCGGGCAGAGGGTAGGTGCCCTCCTGCTCAATCGGGTTCTGCGTCGCGAGCACGACGAACGGATCGGGCAGGCGGATGGTTCGCCCGGCCACCGACACCTGGCGTTCCTGCATTGCCTCGAGCAGCGCCGATTGAGTCTTGGGCGTTGCGCGGTTGATCTCATCGGCCAACACGATGCTGGCGACCAGCGGGCCCGGCTGAAATTCGAGCTTATGGCCGCCGGTCGGAGTTTCGACCAGCACGGTGGTGCCGGTGATGTCGGCGGGCATCAGGTCCGGGGTGAACTGAATGCGCGATACCGACAATTTCAGGGCGGATGCCAGCGTGCGCACCAGCAGCGTTTTGCCAAGGCCTGGAACGCCCTCGATCAGCACGTGGCCGCCGGCAAACAAGGAATAGAGCACGAAATCGACGAGCTCGCTCTGGCCGACAAACACGCGGTGCACCTCGTCGCGCAGCGAGACGAAGAGTTCTCGCATGCGTTTTGCCTGGGCCGCAGGATCGACAGTGCCGTTGGTGTGGGCGGGGGGGCTTTGGGTTTCAGCGAGAACTGGGGTGGTCACGGTGCAATCTCCCGGGTTGTGGTCGCGTCGCTGGCGGCGCTTGATGGTTGATCGGAGTCAGGGTCACGATGTAGGCGGATGAAATATCGCTCGACGGCGTCGCGGCTGTCGGTGGGGATGTCAAACCGATCCACTGGCGGTTCATCGACGGTTCGATAGGCGGTTTCAGCGCCGGCGGCAGGTTCGCCGGGCTGGCGCTGAGGGGGGATCATCTGTCGTGAGAGACGGCTGATGCCGGGCAGGAGTCGGCCTTGGATAAAGTCCGGGACCGGCACGCCGAGCAAAAGAGAACCGGCGCCGCGTGATTTCTTGGGAGGCGTCGGTCCACCGCGGCCGTTGCCGGGAGGGCCTTTGTTGCTGCCGGTCATGCCCAGATCCCGAGTGGGAGATTGCTGGCGATCCTGAAGGACCGGCCGCATTCCACCGCGGTGTTCGCTCTCGTTGGGCTTGTCGGCGTCGATTTCCTCTTCGCTCTCTGCGTCTCGGCCGCCGTCTTCGGCGTTCTCGCGGGATTGTTGTTTGTCGCCTTCGAGTCCCAGGGTGGGCTGGGCGCTGCTGCCCTTCCCGCCGCTGGCCGATTTGGCGCTTGTGCCACGGGCGTCCGACGGCGGCGATTGGCGCGACGCGCTGCTCGTCGCCGAGGCGGTAACAGATGGCGGATCGTTCTCGTCGGGATTGGGCGTCCTTTTCTTGTCCGCCGGTTTTGACGATTCGGGGCCTTGCTGTTGTGCGGTGCTGGACGAGCCTGCGGCCGCTTGGGCAGGGATGCTTGGAATGGCGTTGCCACCGACTGCGGAGGTTGATTTTTCCGATGCGCTGGAGCTCTTGCGGACGCGGTTAACCAGCGAGTCCGGCCGTGCGTCTTCCGGTTGACGTGTCGGCTGGGTCGCGGGCTTTGGCGTGGGCCCGCCGGCAAGGCTCTCCGTGATCATGACGGCCTGCCGCGGGTCGGTTGATTCCCCCGCACCCATCCTGACCGGCGCCATCAGCAGCGCCGTTGCCACGGCAAAAGCGCCACCAATGACGGCCGCGTTCCGCTTCCATTGCCACTGAACGACCGGCACGGCCGGCGGCTGAGCCCGCACCCAGTTCAACGACTCCAGACCGTGGACGATCGCCGCCTGGGCAAACTCCGATCCGCTGCCGCGACGCGCCAAGTCCAGCGCGCTGGCCACGCGGTTGTGGTTTCCGGTCGCCAGATCGAGCCGTTCGGCCGTTTCTTCCAGCGACGGTTTGTTCCGGATCGCCGGAAACACGCTTGCCAGCAGCGGAACCGCAAAGGCCCCCGCGGCAATGGCAACTATCATGCCATATTGAGCGGGTGTGACGCTTGCGCCTGCCAACCGCAATAACAGGGCGGTCATTGCGGTCATCGCGATTGCCGTCGCGCCGCATACCACGCCGCGGTTCAGTCCCAGGCTGATCGCCGAGCGAATGCGGACGCGATGAAGTTGTGCCTGCGCCTGCGCCAGCCCTTCGCCGAATTGAGACTCCACGCTGCTCACGGCTTGGCCTCCAAGGTGGTGGTCTGCACCGCTGCAGGACGGGTCGCCGGGGTGACGGTGATCGCATCGAGGATCTGATGAGTGGCGGCGTCCTCAACAAAAGCGATGACCTGGGCTTCGCGGATGTCCATTCGATCCGCCTGTCGTTCGAGCCTGGCCGGATCAAGTTGAAAATTTACCGCCAGGCGGTCGACGTTCAGCGACAGATCGAGCGGGCCGACGGGTCCGGTGATCTTTGCGCCGCCGGCAGGCGTGAACTCGTCGCGGACGACGGCATACTGGATCGGCACTTGCCCGTAAGGAACAAAGACGCGCTGTTCGCTGAGCAGCACGCGCAAACGCAAGTCGTGGCCATCGGCAGGCATCTGGGCTGGCGTATAGCTTACGGTCGTTTTAACGAGTCGACCTTCCGTGCCGGCCGTAAGTTTAATCCGCGAGGGTTCGATCGGGGCGCTCGTATCGGTTTGCAGCAGCTTGGGCAAATATGCCTCATAGAGTGCCTCCGCCTTTTCCAGTTCGCCGGCTTTGTCGCCGATCACCTTGCCGTCGGCCAGCAGGGTGCCGGGAGACCGGACGGCATAGGCGCTTGCCCGGTCCTGGGCCACCGGGTTGTTCAACTGGTCGTCGAGATGGTAGACGACGAAGACTGCCGGCGTGCCGGCGAAGAAGTCGCGGAGTCCATTGAATGCCAACTGCGGTCCGGTGGCGGTCTTCGATCGCGTGTCGGAGAAGAATTCCACCATTCGCATCGCCGGCTTCTGTTCCGGAGATCGTGGTACGGACGGGGAGAAGGAAGGGGCCCGGCCTTCCAACAACATTTCGGCGTCGCCTCCGCCGAAATTGGCGCGAAACGCCAAGTCGTCGTTCAGTTCCGCCAATGCCGCAAACGCGGCGGGCGGCGGATCGTCCACCAAGGTGGCGTCGATGTACTTCGACCATGCCCGCGCCGGCTGGTTCAACTTGCGATAGAGCGAACCGAACATCATGTTGATCTTCGGATCACGCGGCAGGCCGAACGAGGCCGACATCAGATAGCGACGCGCTGCCTTCAGGTCTCCTTTTCGCATTTCCAGGAGGCCTCGCCGGGCGTTGATCTGGTGAACTGCGCTGTTATTGAGATCCTTGCTGCTGTGTTCGGCCGCCAGGTCCAGCGTCACCTTGATGGCAGCATTGCGGCTTGGGTCATTGAAGCTGATCAGGGCATCGGCATAGCCCAGTAGCGCGACCGACTTTTCGTCCTCTTTGACGCCGTTCACGTAGAAGAGGATGGCGGCGGTGAGTTGCTCTGGCGTCGCATTTCGGTCTACGGTACGACGCTTCAGGACTTCAAGGCCAAGTTCAGCCGCGAGCCAGCTGTCTTGGTTCGCTTTCAGGAACGCTTCCATTCCGTCCACGTCTCCGGTGCTCAACGCGATCAATGCGGCCTGCTCTTCCGGGACGGGGTGGGGCTTGCCCACCGGATTCAACGAAATCCGCCTGGCGGCGGTGTTGATCTGAATATGGAATTGCGAGGCAAACTGGGCGCCGAGTTGAATGTCGGGTTGGTCATTCCCGGTACCGGGCATATTGCCGATGCGGAAGGCGGTGTACTGCCGTGCATCAAAGGCGCCGACGGAAAGCGACGCGGCCTCCGATGAGCCGATTTTCCACCTGGCCTTCGCGTCAGGCGATGCCATTCCCTCATAACGGATTGTGCTGATCGCCACCTTGGGGTGATCGGCTTCCTGTGTATCGTGGGTGAGCATCAGCCCTGCCGGCACTTCGCGATAGCTGAACGCCTCCCCCACGCTAAACCCAGTCCAGTCCGGCGGCGGTGAAATGAAACGGATGACGCCTGCGGCGAGATCGACCTCCAGGATGCGATCGGGAAACGCACCCAGGCCCAGAACGGCGCCAACCGGAATTTCCGAGAGTTGCTCGGCATAGGTCCTGGTGAGCATCGACAGCTGGTCTTCGTCCGCCACCGGCAAGACTTTTGAGACCGTCACTTTCGATGCGCGTGTGCCCGGCGCGCCGAATAACACTTCCACCTGCGTGTTTGCAGACGCGATCTCCAGCGCTTGGGCGGTGCTCTTGTGAAGTTGAAGCCCCTCTTTGGACCCCAGGTCAATCAGGACGCAGTTCTGGACGCCCATGGCGGGGGTCTGGAGCGTACACTCCGCGATGATCAGGTTGCCGACCAACTTGATCGGGATCACCTCCTCGCCTCGTGCCGCCAATGCGCCGGCCGACAGGAAAGCCGCGCCCGCAAGCGTTGCGAGGAGGGCATGGCGTGCGCGTTCCGGGCGGCGCAGCGCTTTTGCGAGGCGACTGTCTGACATCGTTGTATCTCTCTGGTGTTCTTCGATAGAGCTACTGGCAATCCAGAATGGGGTTGACTTACTTTTCTGCAATCAGTTTGGGAATCAGTTCATTGAGTTCCCCGCGCGCGGTGACGCTGCGCAAGATGCCCTTGCGATCGATGAGATACATGACGGGGATGCCCGTGATGCCGTATTGCTGGGTCAGCGGATGCCATTTGCGCTTGGCGGCCGAGTCCGCGTCAAAAAGGCTGGGCCAGGCCAGCTCGGGATCGGCCGCCTGGAAGTTGGACAGGGCCTGGGCTGTGTAATCGTTGGAGATCCCCAGGATCTCCAGACCCTGGTCATGGTACTCCTTATACAATTGCTTGATACGGGGGAGTTCCGCCTTGCACGGGCCGCACCATGTGGCCCAGAAATCGACCAGGATCACTTTGCCTTTCCATTGTTCGGTAGAGAGCTCTTTGCCGTCTACCGTAACGCCGGCGAGCGTAATCGGTTTGCCGACAAGGCTGTTCTGGGCGGCTCTGCTCTCCTCCCGCTTCAGCGCGGCCGCGGTCTGCCGGCCGGGGGCCGCGTCGGCGAGGCTTTTCTTCAGTGCGGCGGACACCTTGGGCGACGCGACCGGCTTCCCGAGGACGATTGCGCCGATCACGTCCCCCAGTTCGTCATCCTTGCCGACGTCCTTCAGAAACGCGCTAAGGTCTTCTATCACTTTCAGTTGCTCCTCTTCACCCGGACCGGCGAGAAAGCCGCCAATGATCCGGATGCCGCGAGCCACTTTCGCTTCCGTTGCGTCGGTGCCGGCGATCTTGGCATCAAGCGATTGGATGGTCGCGCTATCGCCCAATGCGACGAGCATTGGGTTGAAGGTCAGGTGGATTTGCTGGAACGCCCTCGTTTGACGTTCTGTGGATCCACCCGAGGAACTGCGGGCAAGATTTTCGGCGGCCGAAGCGGTTCGGCGGATGAGGGGGACCAAGGTGGTCGCCAGTTCGGCGCGCGCGGCTTCATTACGAAGAACCGCTTCAGTGCCGAGCTTATCGCGCAGTTCCTTCACGGCGGCGAGATAATCGTTTCGCGGGTCGCTGGGCGAGATTGCGTCTTGAGCGAAAGAGGAGGCACCGAAAGCAAACGTCGTGGACAGCACGGCTGCGGCGATGGAACGGGAAACGAAGGTTGAGCAGAACATGGTAGATTTAAGGTTAATTCTATAGGTTAAGTATGACCCTGATAAAAAGATACTTCAGTCACCCGAAAAGAGCTGCTCTGATTCGGCAACCAAGCCCGGCTGACGCTTCTATTCAGGCATATTTCAGCACGGAAAGCGGCAAAAAGATAATACCAAAACCTTCAATCAAATACCGGAAATAATTCTAGAATACTTTTGAGCGCACTATTTTAGCTCTGTATTCGGCCGATTTAGCGAGCCTTTCATCTTGTCGACGGCTCGTGTACGCCCGAAAGGAGGAGTGCAGAGATTCATCGGATGTCCCAAGGCGAACGCCTTCCGAATCGGCGTACCCACGCCGATTCGGAAGGCATCACGAAAAGGAATGCGGCGGACAAATA
Source organism: Phycisphaerae bacterium (assembly GCA_037189665.1). Lineage (GTDB taxonomy): Bacteria > Planctomycetota > Phycisphaerae > Tepidisphaerales > Tepidisphaeraceae > BPJO01. Next base: position 17,807 of record JBBCIV010000153.1, read on the forward strand.
TTCATCTTCGCTTGCGCCGAACCATGCCGGCAAATCCCAAGCCGATAAGCGACAACATCGCCGGTTCGGGAACGACCGTCAGCACGCCGATCGCAACACTCCCCGGCGTGAAGACGTCCGGCAGGCCCTGTGCGATCACATTGCCGTTGCCGTCGATGTAGAGTCCGCGCGCCAGACTTTGCCAGTCTGCTGCTGCCAAGTCTGGCGTAACAAGGGTGCCCAGGTCCACCATGCCGGTTTCGAGCGTCCATGCGAAGGCGGTCGTTGCCGTAGCGGAGCCGGCCTCATTGTAGGCACTGTTGTAATAGCCCACTGCGACATTGTTTTCACTGATGAACGATACCTGGCTGAACGCCAGGCCGGGGAACGCATTTTCATCCACATACCCCTGAAGTTTGTATGTCTGATCGGTGGACGCGCTGTAGATCCACGCATCCTGCCCGTAGACGGCGATCACGCCGAAAGTCAACGCGACACCGCCGGCCCGGTTGGTGTAGCCTGCGACCAGCCCGTTGGCATTGATCGCGCTGATGCGGCTCGATTCGGCGCCGTTGTTGTCGCCGTACGGGATGCTCCCGTCCGTTCCGGTCAACCCGACGATCGTGGTCGAGTTGGCGGCGTAGTTATAATAGAAGGGACGGTTGGCGCCGGTCGTCGTCGCGCCTTCAGGGTAGTAGGCCGAGGTGCCGGCCGCATCGCCGGCGGCGCTCAGGTGCGTTACTTCTGGGCTTCTTGTCCCGTTGGCCGAATCGAATCGGCCGCCGGCTGGATTTACTACACGGTAGGTATTAGTGCCAAAGTGATGAACCCACGCGTCGCGCCCGGCCGGAGAGGCGCCAGAATACCGGTTGCTTGATCCGACGAGATAGCCATTGTCATTGATCAGGGTGCTCACGATCAGGCTGTTGGTCGTTCCGGTTGACGACGTGTAGCTTCCTCCGCTGAGTCCGAGCGGCCGGAACACATTGCCAGCCGAGTCGTAAGCCCACGCCTGCGTGCGCGTGTAGCCGTCTCCGTATACGGTTGACTGCCCGTTCAGGAGCCCGCTGTTGTTCAATCGACCGATCGTCGGATTGCGATTGCCGGCAGAGCTGACGAAGCCTTCGGTCGATCCTGAGGCGACGGTGGTGAGCTGCGTTACGACGTTCGTCTCGCCCGTGGCGCTGTTGTAGATCCAAACGTCGCTTCCCTGGCTGGCGGTTCCGGAATAGACGACGGCCGTTCCTGCGACACGGCCTTGGTTGTTAATGGCACCGCCGCTGAGGGAGACGGAGGCGTCGCGTTTCCCGTTGGAGTCGGTGTACTTCGCGTCGCTGGGACCGATACGCGTGGAATTGCCGGTGAGCGGATTGTAGTAGAAGACGTCATTTCCCAGGTTGCCGGAAAAATACCCGCTTTCACTGCCGTTAAACCGAATGGACCGTCCGACTGCCGCGCCGCTGGAGTTGACGCCCAGGACCGTGGAGTTGGAGCGGATCTCGCCGCTAAGGTAACCCTCGGCGGCCGAGGTAAGCCCGATGCGCGTTGTGATCCCAGTGTTGGGGTTGAAACCCCATGCGTGTTGAGCCACAGCGGAAGTTCCGCCGTTGTAAACCATGCTCGTGCCGACTACGTACCCCGTCGCGCTAAGCCCGTAAACGGAGTTGACGGAAGAGGAGGACGTTCCGGAAATGGGCTGATAGATCCCGCCATACAACCCGATCGGCACGGTGGTCTTCGACCCGCCGTCGTAAAACCAGTACCGAGGGCCCAGGCTGGTGCTGCCGGCATCGTAGGCGGTCGTTGTTCCCACCACGTCGCCGGCCTGGTTGCCAGCAGTGAACACGCTGGTGCTGCTGCCGGCGCTGGTTTGGTACCCCGGGCCGGTAAGCGAAATGATGTTCACATCGTCAAATTGCGGCGGCGCCGCCGCCAGCGCGGACGACGCCAGACTGCCGATCGCGGAGATTGCCGCCGTCGCGAGCGAGGGGCGGCCCGAAAATTTCGATACATACTGCTTGCTCATCTTTTCATCCCTTCCAAGGTGATTGAGTTTTCCTAGGTTGTTCCCGGCCGGCGTCAGAATGATGCCGGTCCATTTCACTAAGGTAATCCGTTCGAACATGACTAGATTTTGCTCGGTTTGAAGTAGTAGTCCCGGTCAGGGTGGTTCTGGAACGCCGCGCCATTCACGGACGAGGGGACGGGCGTGAGGAAGCCAACGTTCATCTTCACGCAGCCCGCGCTTTGCGCGGGAAGGACCAGCGGAAAGCGCGGTACGTACACCGGTTCCGCGGAGACGTGGCCGTCGAACCAGAGCACGTTTCCCTTGCGGTTGTGGCGTCCATGAAATCCGGGCATTCCCACTGAAGGCTTTGGGAGGCCGTCAAGCCGTATCGTCGTGCCGGTAGTCGTGACGCCCAGCGCGTCAGCCCACATTACCGTCTCGGAAGCGTGCCGAATCCATCTTGCCGAATGCATGCCCGAGGAACTGCTCGGCCCGTGTCCGGCGTAGCTTAGCGCGTAGTTGTTGGGGATATCGGTAGGCCTGAGCGGGAAGCGCTCTTCGGTGAGCAATGGGCAGACGGGCACATCGATATTCCGGTAGTAGGGGGTTAACCAGCCTTGGTGGGGGTCATAGTTGGAAGTCGTTGTCGTCCAGGCGTAAAACGCCTTCTTATGGAGCGATTGTCCGGGTACGGCAGTCGGCTCTACGACCAAGTGGGTTGGCGAAGCAACCCCCTTGGTGCTTTGCTGATACAACTGATACGCCAGCCCGATCTGGCGGAGGTTGGATTGGCATTTGATGCGATAGGCGGACTGACGGGCCATTCCCAGTGCCGGCATCAGAATGCCGATTAACAAGGCAATCACGCCGACGACGACCAGCAACTCCACCAATGTAAAAGCGCGAGCTATGGGTGTCGCCAGCGGCTTGGCGATACGAAAAGCTTGTCTCATCTGAGGCTTCCTGCTGGATGCTGTCTTGCGGGGCGTCGATCCAACCGACGCCGCAAGCTTTCACCTTACGAGGGCCACCGTGCCGCTCGTCCGACCTGCCCAAGGTCGGAATCCATTGCCTCGTCTCGCCCGCTCAACTCAATTCCATAGTAATCCTATGGAAATATTTCCTATTCGTCAAGTGCTACTGTAGCGGATACGTGAGCGTTTACATAAGAAAAAATTATGTTACAACCCCTGAAAGTGACTAATAAAGTCGACAAAGTTGCGCAAGGGAGTATTTATGCCTGCAAACACCGTACCTTCTGCCGAAACGGACCTGTCGGGCTGTTTTACGGCCGATGCCACCTCCGCACTTCAGGAGTTGCGCGCCGCTCTTCTTGCGATCTTTGAGAATGAACCGGAAGGCATCGAACGCAGCCGTGATGCTCAGCGACGGTTTGGAATCAATGCGAAAGTGAGTTGGCAGCTCTTCCGGCTTGCCTCGCCAGGCGATCCACTGACGCTTTGCCCACATGTCCCCACGCCCACATCCATGCAGAGCGTCGTCAGCGCGATGTCCCAGCGCGGCGTGGAACCGGCGGGGCTGGAGCGGTTGCGGAAGGCGTATGACACGTTCTCGGAGCTCGTCCGCCTGCACGCGGGAGATCGAGCGACATTTGATTCCATGGTCCGCGCGATTGCGACCACTTCGGATCCGCGCGCCGATCTTCAGCATCGCAAAGCGATGTTCCGCGCCTGCAGCCATTACTGGGGCGTGCAGATCGACACGTATTTCACGTTCGGCATGATCCACCCCGCAGGCGGCGGACTATTTGATTACGGGCACGTTCGGGCACGCATGGGGTTGCGCCGGCTGCGCGCCGACGCGAGCTGTATCGTCGATTCGTTCAAGCTTAGTGCGCCCGGCGATGGGCGTGCCGATTCGTTCGCCCGCGAGCCGCTGGATGTGGATTCGACGGCGGCGGGGGCGCCGATCCTGGCTCAGTTCTCCAGCCGTCCACTGCCGCAGTTTCGCACCCTCTCTGACCCCGACGGAACAAGCTACTCGGAGTTGACCAACGACACGGTTGGCCGGCAGGGGGCCGTGAACATGGTTTTCGGGCAGGTATCGCGCAACTCGCCGCTATCACCAGGCTCGCAGGGCAAAGGATGGGGCTTTGGCGCCAACGTGCGCATCACAACGCCCACCGCGCGGTTGGTTTCCGACATGCTTGTCCATCGGCCGACCTTTCCCCGGCTGAATCCGTTTGTGAAAGTCTATGCCAGCAATTTGCGCGAGAACGTGACCGAGATGGATCCCAATGCGCTGGTATTGCCATTCAACGAACAGGTTCAACGCGTCGATGGCGGCCCGCGCAACGCCTGGACGCGCGAGGTTCCCCGGTACGTTGAGATCGTGGCATTCGTGGCCGACCGATTGGGATGGAATCTGGACGAATTCGACGTCTACCGCGTCGATATGGAGTACCCGATGATGCATACTCGGGTTGCGATGGGCTTTGATATCATCGATTGATTGTGAACCTTCGAAGAATGGGGAGACACTGCTTTTTCTGAAAATAATCTAGAATAATTTCTGGATTATTATATAAATGCGCTGTCTAGATGAAAATCGCCCATTAATGGTGACGCATCGAGTGGAAAACAAGGCGATAAGTGCCGGCCATTTTGAGTGGCTACGACGGGGGCGGCAATGCCTCTGTCCTCTCTCTGCGCCGAGATGAGAAGGACAGTTATATGCCAACAAGTTGTGTTACGAGCATCGTCGACCTGATTGGCAACACCCCTACGCTGGAGCTCGTTCGCAGCCTTCGTCAGCTCGGTTTAGGCGGCCGACTTTTTGCGAAACTGGAATACATGAATCCGGGGGGAAGCAAGAAAGACCGGGTGGCGCTGGAGATCGTTCGTCGCGCTCACAGGATGGGTTTGCTTGCGCCGGGACAGCCTGTCGTTGAGGTCACCAGCGGGAATACCGGTACCGGGCTGGCCATCGTCTGCCGAGCGCTGGGGCATCCGTTTTACGCCGTCATGAGCCGTGGAAATACGCGCGAACGCGCACAGATGATGCGGGCGCTGGGCGCCGAAGTGGTACTGGTGGACCAGATCACTGGAGCAGAGCCCGGCCGCGTGACCGGAGGAGATATACGTGCCGTTCGCCAGCGAGCTGCGGAACTGGTGAACGAGACCGGGGCCTACTTTGCAGATCAGTTCGAGAACATCGCTAACGCCGACATCCACGAGAAAACCACCGGCGTCGAACTCTGGGAACAGTGTGGCGGGCAGTTGGACGCGATCGTTGCGTTTGTGGGCAGCGGCGGGGCGTTGGGTGGCATGTACAAGTATCTGCGCACTCGCAATCCCGATTTGAGAGCTTATGTTGTCGAGCCCAGCGCTGCCTCGTCGCTGTCGAAGTGCAGTTGCTCCGACGCCGGCCATGCCATCCAGGGAGGCGGCTATGGTTGTGACCGGCTTACGCTTCTCCGCGACGTCAACGTCGCCGGCTACATCACCTGTACCGACGAAGCCGCCGCCTTGTGGACGCAGGCCTTGGCTCGTGACGAAGGCGTGTTTTGCGGCTATTCCACCGGCGCTCAGTTCTACGCCGCCGTTGAACTTCTGCGCGACCGTGAACGTGGTCGGTCCATCGCGTTTCTCGCTTGCGACACCGGCATGAAGTACCTGTCGACCCCGCTCTATCCCTGAGAAAAGCGTTCCCCTCCTATGCCCCGGCTTAACATAAACTCGGAAACCATCGCGGAACTCCGGAAACTGGCGTTAATGCACGCCGACGCCAGGTATCGGTTGCGCTGCCAGATTCTCATTCGTTCGACCCAGGTGGACACGATTCGCGAAGTGGCCCATCAGCTCGGCACCAACAGCAGCGCGGTACGTGCGACGCGCAGGCGATTCGCCGAGTCTGGCATTGACGGTCTCGCTGATCGGCGCGCCAAAAACGGCCGCCATCGTCGCCGCGTGACGGCCGACTACCGTAAGGTCGTCGCCGGCCTGCTGACGCAGAGTCCGGAAGATCACGGCCTTCGCGCCACTCGCTGGACGCGCTTTCTGCTGGTTCATGTCGCGGCGCAGAGGACCGGAATAGTCGTGAGCCCTTCGACCGTCATTCGCGTTGTGCAGCGCATCGTCGACGACGTTGCTGTGCGAGCGCCGGCCGAGGTTCGGATCGCCTGAACGCCCGGCGGAAATCCACTTGCCGTGAGCCGATCGCAGGCTCGCCGTCTAGTCGAAATAGAACTGCAGGCGGATGACCGTGCTCAACACCGGATATTCGATTCGGGCGCGAAACAGGTCGAACTCGCTCAGGTCCCAGTCTACTTTCCGGGCGGCGTCGGCGAGCAGTTGAGGAAAACGTGCGAAGTCCGGCGTGGCGGTGGCCTTGTCGGCCCGTCCCAGGTGCACCACTTTATCCGAGAGCGGCAACTGCGGTGCCGATCGCGCGACGGCGGGCGATTCATCGCCGGGGCTGGAAAGGAAAGCGGTCAGCTCCGGCTCCACGTCGCCGAAGGACGGGCGGTGGACCAGAAGGTTGGCGACGTGAAGTCCCGTCGCGGCGCGGAAGGTCGTGCCGGCGCGGAAGATCTTGCGGCCGTCGGTATCGACCGAATAGGGCACGCCGTATGCGACGCCGCCGAACGTAAGATCGACCGCGCTCTTGCGGCCGATGCCTTCGTTGGCCAGTTCGAGATATGTCCAGCCGCCCGGTCCGGTTACCGTGCGCAGGTTGGGGGTGGGCTTGGAGGTGAATTCCGCAATGAGCGGAGCGCCGTACAACTTTGCCGATTCGCTATCGAGCGGGCTTCGGATGATCGTGGTCGGCAGCGCGATGCTGGAATGGTGTCGGTAGCCGTACACATTCAGCGATACGTTCGGTCTCAGCCGGCGCAGTCCCAGCTTGGCGGTGACCATGCATTCGTCTGTGCCCTCGCCCGATGTCGAGCGGCGTACGATGGCGATCGACATGTGAACGTCGGTCTGCGTGCCCCAGATCTGGCTCATCGCCCGGTACGCCGCGCGCCGGTGCTGGAAATCGGCATCCGCATCGGCGCCGCTGACGCCGTTGACCATCGAATGAAAGGTGTCCCGGTTGTCGGCGTGGGTTTTGATGACTTGCCCGAGCTTCTCGCTTGCGGCGCGCACCGAGTCGACGATATGCGAGTCTACGCCGAGCTGGCTTGCGGCGCCGAGAAAACGCTTGAGCGCCGCTGCAGTAGGGGCGTGCTTGGCCGAGGTTAGCAGGTCAGGTGCCCGCACGACATTGAATACCTGCCAGCAGATCTTGTAGTCGATGCCCAGCAGACGCTGCAGATGCGTTGCTTTGCGGATTTCACCCGGCAACGCCGCGACCAAGGCCGACAACGTCGCTCGAACCCGCTCCGATGCTGCCAGCGTTTCCGTTTCAAACGGACGATCTGTGGCGGAAGAGTCGATGTCCCTCAGCGATTCGGCGGTAGTCAGCACGTCATCATCTGTTTTCAGTTCTGTCACCTTCGCCATCCGTTCCACGACCTCTTCTCAGTAACTGCCGCCCGATCAAGAACTTTCCATGAAAAAGTGGAGGGAAAATACCCGACATTCTATGCTGGAAATTATTCCAGAGTATAGCATATTCGTAGAGTTAGTTTGTAAATTCTACAGGTTTTGTATGAGTGTAGTTTCCGAACGAGTTTTGGGAATTTCCCTCAGGTCTTCGTGATGGATTCGATCGAGTGCTCACCGGTCATCGCCATCCTGATCATGGCCGTCGTGCTCCTTGTCATCGCGTCGTTATCGGGCACGTTCTTCGCCATCGAGCACCCGAGGGCGGCGTAAGCGAACCGGTTCGCCGTCATTCATTTCACGCCGATGACTCCTCACCGGATCGCGTGCGGGCCTTGCCGGTGGTCCCGGAAGGTTTTTCAGATGGCTCACTCGGCGCCGTATTTCCTACAGATAGATGGTTTTTTCCAAAAGTTGGAAACTCCAACGTCCTGGTTCTTCTCGCTGTTCGCTGCTGGAACTAGCGAATTATGTCGTTGCCGGCATCGAATTCGGGACCTTTGCGGTTATAGATCCGCCGGGCAGGATTGAAACCTATCCAATGCCGGGCAAGCTGAACGTCTATTCGGGCAGGCGGGTGTTCGTTATTCCCGTGACGGTATCCAAGGACGCCAAGCTCGGGCCGATCAAGCTTATCGGCGAGATGACCACACGGCTCTGTGACGATGAAACCTGCTTTTCGCCAGACATTACCGAAGCGACGCCGGAGGCGACGATCGTCGATACCACCACGGCGGTGATCCCGGCCAACGCGGAACTTTTCCCCGGAGGCACAACAGCCAACGTGCAATCTTCAATTTTATAAGCTTCAATAGCGCCGCGCTGCGATGAGCGCGGAAGGCGTCCCCCGTTCCGACCGTCGCAGAACCGACCGAGCGCTTCAATGGAGCCGCGCTGCGATGAGCGCGGAAGGGCGCCTCACGCCCGGCCTGAAACAACGAGAGATTGCGCTTCAATGGAGCCGCGCTGCGATGAGCGCGGAAGGTTTCTGCACGAGCGTGGGCATGGACGTCCAACGCCGCGCTTCAATGGAGCCGCGCTGCGATGAGCGCGGAAGTGCAGCCGAACGCCGATGGCATGCTCGACTCCCATCGGCTTCAATTGAGCCGCGCTGCGATGAGCGCGGAAGGGGGCGTCAGGCCGCCACGCGATAAAGCACATCCATGTTGCTTCAATGGAGCCGCGCTGCGATGAGCGCGGAAGGGTTGCATCGGGTAAGGCCGGTCGCCTCACTCTCCGGGCTTCAATGGAGCCGCGCTGCGATGAGCGCGGAAGGCGCGAGAAAGCAGGATAGATGCGTCGTCCTAACATGCTTCAATGGAGCCGCGCTGCGATGAGCGCGGAAGGGTGCGGACGGCGATGCGACGCGTGACGGTGTCGAGTAGCTTCAATGGAGCCGCGCTGCGATGAGCGCGGAAGGGTGCCTCCGACACGGGCACCTCGCCCCGAATGTCCGCGCTTCAATGGAGCCGCGCTGCGATGAGCGCGGAAGGAACCGAAAGAATAATAACATGCTGTCAGACAGATAGCTTCAATGGAGCCGCGCTGCGATGAGCGCGGAAGGGGTACTGCTTGCCCACCTTGTATTTCTTTGGCCGACGAAGCTTCAATGGAGCCGCGCTGCGATGAGCGCGGAAGGCTGGACGGTCGTCGATTGTGCGATGACCAA
>JBBCIV010000154.1:0-39360 GCA_037189665.1 Phycisphaerae bacterium
TGATGAGTGTGACGTGAAAGGAAACCAGAGTCTTTCTTTCACGTCACACTCATCACGCCACATTTATCATTTCAAAATCCGGTTGTCGCGATCTCCACGCTTTTCAGCAACGCCATCGCCTTGTTCAGGCTTTCCTGGTACTCACTGGCGGGAACCGAGTCGGCCACCACGCCGGCGCCGGCCTGCACGTCGAATGTGCCGTTGCGGTAGACCATCGTTCGCAGCGCGATGCAGGTATCGGTGTTGCCCGCGAAGTCGAAGTACCCCACCGCGCCGCCGTACGGGCCGCGGCGGGTGGGTTCGACTTCGTCGATGATCTGCATCGCGCGGATCTTCGGCGCGCCGCTCACCGTGCCGACCGGCAGGCTCACGCGGAGGGCGTCGAAGGCGTCCTTGTCGTCGTCGAGGATGCCGGTGACGTTGCTGGAGATGTGCATGACGTGGCTGTACCGCTCGATCACCATGCACTCATCCACCTTCACGCTCCCGATCTTGCACACCCGGCCGATGTCGTTGCGGTGAAGATCGACGAGCATGATGTGCTCGGCCCGCTCCTTCGGGTCGGCGAGCAGCTCTTTTTCGAGCGCCTGGTCTTCCTCTTCCGTCTTCCCGCGCCGGCGCGTCCCTGCCAGCGGGCGGGTGGTGACGAGGCGGTCCTGAACGCTGCACAACACTTCGGGCGACGATCCGATCAGGCTGCACATCGGCGTCTTGAGGAAGAACATGTAAGGCGACGGGTTCACCACCCGCAGCGCCCGATAGACGTCGAACGGATTGGCGGGGCTGGCCACGCGCAGGCGCATCGACGGCACGAACTGGAAGATGTCGCCGGCCTTGATGTACTCGATGCCCTTCGACACGCCGGCCTCGTACTGCTCCTTCGACAGGTTGCTGGAGAAGCTGAGCGTGAGCGGCTTCTTCGGATCGACCTCGCCCATCCGGCTGACCGGCGGTTGCTTCAGCAGTTGGACGATCCGATCGACCCGCCGGGCGGCGTCTTTGAAGGCCTCGTCGGCGTCGCCCTCGATAAAGGCATTGGCGACGACTTTGATCGTCTTGTCGACGTTGTCGAAGATGACCAGCTCGTTATAAAGCCCGAACATGACGTCGGGCAGGCCGCGGTCGTCTTTGGGGGCGCCGGCGAGCTTTTCGCCTTCGTAATAACGGATGAGATCGTACGCCGCGTATCCCACGAGCCCGCCGGTGAAGGTGGGCAGGCCCGGCACGCGCGCCACCTTGCGCGGCGGGAGGAGCTTTGCGAGGTCGGCGAGGGGGTCAACGGTTTTAAATTGCTCGCCGGTCTTGCCCCAGCGGATGATCGAGGCCTCGCCCTGGATGGCGGTGTAGAGCGCGGACGGGTTGGTGGCGATGAACGAATACCGCCCGATCTTCTCCCCGCCGACGACGCTTTCGAGCAGGAAGGCGTTGGCGTCGCGCCCCAGCACTTCGAATGCCGCGACGGGCGTGAGGTGGTCCGCCAGCAACTGGCGGTAAACCGGCACGACGTCCACGCCGTCGGCAAGGGTGCGAAACTCTTCGGCATCCGGAAAGTAGCGAGGCATAGGTGAACGCAGATTCGCGCAGATGGGCGTGGAATGCAAGGCGTGCGCCGTCCTCTCTTTTGCGCCTTAAGCCCCGGCCGGCGCGCGATTACAATTTGCGGGAACTATGCCCTTCGAAATCAGCATCACCCGCACGTTCTGCGCGTCGCATCAGGTCCGGATGTACGACGATCAACTCGAACCGCTGCACGGACACAATTGGATTGTGACGGTCACCGTCGGGGCCGATAACGTCGATCGGGTGGGGTTCGTGGTGGACTTCCATGAACTGGAAAAACAGTTGGACGGTATTTTGGGCGCGTTCAACAACCGGCATCTCAATGAGGTGCCGGCATTCAGCCGATTGAATCCGAGTGCGGAGAACGTCGCGTTTGCGATCGCCGGCGCTCTGAACGTGCCGGGTGCGGCAAAACTACTCAGCGTGGCGGTCACCGAAGCTCCCGGCTGCGCCGCGATCTATCGGCCGTAGGGTCGGGAATGATTGGTTGACCTTTGTTCGGGGCGTCAATACGATCCCGCAGCGTAATTACCGGGGTCCGCGGGCGAGATTATGAAGTGCGAGAACTGTAACAACTCCGCCACCGTCCACCTGACCGAAATCAAGGCCGGCAAGAAGATCGAGAAGCACCTTTGTGAAAACTGCGCTGCTCAACTCGAAGGCATCGGTTCCGTCAAAGGTCATCAGCCGATCAACGAGCTGCTGACCAACTTCGTCATGGCCCACTCGGGCCTCCAGAAAGAACAAGGCCTGCAGTGCGACAACTGCGGCATCACCTGGGCCGAGTTCCGCCAGGGCGGGCTGCTCGGGTGCGCCAACGACTACAAGGTGTTCGAGCGCGAGCTGGCCCCGCTTATCCAACGGGCGCACGAGGGCGCGACGCACCACATCGGAAAAGTGCCCACCCGAAAGGGCGCCGTCGGCGTGCCGGCGAAGCGCCGGACCGTGGACGTCGATCGACTGAAGAAAGACCTCGCCCGCGCGGTCGAGGCCGAAGATTACGAACGGGCCGCCAAGATTCGCGATCAGATCAGGCAGGCGGAGGCAGAATAAGGGTTGCCAGCTGCCAGTGAGTAGTTGCCAGTAAAGCCTGGCATGTACTGGCAACTGACAGCTGTGGTAACTGGCAACTATGAAACTCAGCGATCTCACTACTCGGGCAGGCGAATGGCTCCGCGGCGACGGACCCATGAGCGAGATCGTGATTTCCTCTCGAATCCGTCTGGCGCGCAACATCGCGGGACATAATTTCCTCTCGCGGTGCACGCGGTCACAGCGGAACAGCATCGAAACCAAGGCCCGCAACGCGATCCTCGCCGCCGGCGACAAGATCGCCAACAAGCTGTTTTACGTCGATCTGGCCGACGCGCCGGAGATCGACCGGCAGTTGCTGGTCGAGCGTCACCTCATCAGCAAGCCCCACGCGACCGCCGACGGTTCGCGCGGCGTGGCGGTGGGGGAGGACGAGACCGTCTCCATCATGGTCAACGAGGAAGATCACCTCCGCATCCAGGTGTTGCGGTCGGGCCTTCAGCTCGAAGAGGCGTGGGAGCAGATCAACGCCATCGACGACACGCTGGAAAGCGTCGTTGACCTCGCGTTCCATCCCCGCTTCGGCTACCTGACCGCCTGTCCAACCAACGTCGGCACGGGCATCCGCGTGAGCGTAATGCTGCACCTGCCGGCGTTGAAGCTGACCGGCGAGATCGAGAAGGTCTTCCGCGCCGCCAAGGACATGCGCCTGGCCGTCCGCGGCCTTTACGGCGAGGGCACCGAGGCCACCGGCGACTTCTATCAGATCAGCAACCAGACGACGCTGGGCAAGGTGGAAGAGGACATCATCCAGGACTTCAAGCACGTCGTCATCCCCAAGATCATCGACTACGAACACCACGCCCGCCGCACGCTGCTGAGCGAGCGGACGGTGGCGCTGGACGACAAGGTCTTCCGCGCGCTTGGCCTGCTGCGCAGCGCCCGCCTGGTGACCAGCGAGGAAGTGCTGTTCCTGCTCAGCCACCTCCGAATGGGCGTCAACCTCGGCCGGGTGAAGGACATCGAGGTGCGCTCGCTGAACGAACTGCTGTTGATGACCCAGCCGGCCCACCTTCAGAAAATGCTCGGCAAAAAAGTCGAAGGCGACGCCCGCCGGGCGGCGCGGGCGGACTTCATCCGGCATAAGCTCGGGGCACCGTAGTAGCCGTTGGGTTGGGGACTTTTTTGCAGAGAGCGCGGAGGCTCAAAGGGGGATGATCTCTGCGCCCTTCGCGTCTTGGCGCTCTTCGCGCAAAATAGGACCACCAATCAGAAGAAGGCGATCGGATTTACCAAGGAGGGCGTCTTGCGCAGCATTCCCGTCATGATCCTGCTGACCCTCGCCGGCTGCGCCGCATCCCGGCCGACGTTGACGACGGAGCAGTTGCTTTACGCATCGGAGAACCGCCCGCAGACCGCCAAGCTACGGGCGATCTGGGACGCCACCGAGATCGTCACGCAGAACATCGGCAACGCCGACACCATCGGCTACAAGCGACGCACCGCCCGCCAAGGCCACGACGGCAAGCTCGCGATCGCGTTCGACATGGAGCAGGGCAGCCTCGAATCCACCGGCCGGCAGTTCGACCTGGGCATTTCCGGTCCCGGTTTTTTCCGCGTGAAAGATGCGATCGGCGTCTACTACACGCGCAACGGCAATCTCTTCGTCAACAAGGACGGCCTGCTGGTGCTCGGCCTCGGCGATGGCCTGCCGCTCGATCCGCCGGTCGCCATTCCGCTCAACACGGCGGAAGTGAGGGTGAGCCAGGACGGAACGGTGTCGGTCGTCGTGTTCGACAAGTTGCAACACGTTGGCACGATCGCGCTCTGGTCGTTCGAACGTCCGGAACAGCTTTCGACGTCGGGCCGGGGACCGGGTCTCTTCGAGGCAAGCGATCACTCCGGCGTGGCGGTCGAGCGAAAGCCGGGAGAAGGGGGCCAGTTGTTGCAGGGCTTTCTGGAAAAGAGCAACGTCGATCTCGAACACGAGCGCCGCAGACTGAAGTTCCTCGAGGATTGGAAGGCGGCGGTCGAGGGGCGTCGGAATTGATCGTCGGCAGACGACGAGACGTCGCCCGCGCCGGCAAAACGTGTTACGCTTGCCGGCCCAGGGAGCCGGTTACATGGACGATGCACTTCTTCGCCGCCTTGAGGAGATCGAGCGGCGGTTGTCGAAAATCGAGTCGCGCGTAGGCTTGGCCGGCGAACCGCCGGCATCGCCTGTGGTCTCCGTAGCGCCGGTGGAGGAGTTCGACGAACGCGGCGCGCGGGTCCTGCCGCCGCCGCTGCCCGTCAGGCCGATTCCCGCTCCTTCGTCTCCGCAACAGCCTTCGCCTCCTCCGCCGGAACCGTTATTGCCCGCGTATCAATCGCCCGTTGCCCAGCCGCAGCCGGTCGGCTATCAGCCGGTCAACGCGCCACAGCAGCAAACGACGCTGGAACAGACTATTGGCCTGAAGTGGGCGGGATGGATCGGCGCCGTCGTGCTGGTGATCGGCGCTGCGCTGGGCTTCAAATATGCGTATGACCAGGGTTGGCTGGGCAGCTTGCCTGATCCGGCCAAGCTGGCGTGCCTGTCGCTGTGCGGGTTTGGCCTGATCGCGCTGGGCGAGTTCGTCCTTCGCCGGGTGAACAAGGCCGCGGCGGCGGGACTGTACGGCGCGGGGGTGGCGATGTTGTTCGTCGCCAGCTACGCGGGGCACGCGTGGTACGGACTGTTTGCCGAAAACGTTGCGATTGGATTGTCGCTGGCGTCGGCGCTGGCGGGCGTATTGCTGGCGGCAAGAGCGGACCTGGTGTCGATCGCGGTGCTCGCCATCGTGGGCGGCGCCATTGCGCCGCTGATCATCGGATCGGATAAGCCGAACGTCGTCGGCTTCCTGACGTACTTGCTCGGACTGGTGCTGATGGCGCTGGCGCTATGCCATTGGCTGGCGACGGCCAAGTGGTGGGCGTTGCGGTCGGTGTCGCTGACGACGTTGTTGTTCTGGATGCCGGCGATCATCTTCGGCGTTGATCTGTCGCAACATGCCGTGATGCTTACCGCGTTCGCGATCGGGTTTGCGGTTCTCTATCACGCCGAATTGATCCTCACGACGCGCCGGGCCGCCCGGCTGAGCAATCAATCCATGGCCCCGGCGGCGGGGGTGATCTTCTCCATCGTGGTGACGGCGGCGTTCGTCGGCTGGATGCTTTTGATCGAGCGGAACAGCACTGATCTCATCCGCGGCGGTTGGGTGCTGGGGACGGCGCTGGCGTGCGCGATCCTGGGCTTCGCGCTCATGGCCGCGGGTCAGCTGTATCGGCCGATGAGCCAGAGCCTGCGGGTGCAGGCGATCCTGCTGGTGGTGCTGGCGGTGCCGGTGCTGCTGGACGGGCCGACCATCGTCTGGGCGTGGATGCTGCTGGCGGTGGGCCTGGCGATCCTCGGTCATGTGATGAGGCTGCCGATCAGCCTGTTCGGATCGATCGGCGTGTGGGCGCTGGCGGTGGCGGCGTGGAGCGGGTGGCAGTTCACGCGGTCAGGGCGATCGGAATGGTTTACGTTCCAGGGCGTCGAAATCGAAGGCCGCGTGGTGATGGCGGTGGCGTTGATGGTGGGCGGACACCTGATCGCGCAGGTGCTGTCGATCGAGGTCCACGCCCTGCGCCTGGCGATCCGCGAGCGGCTCGAGCAGGCCGGCGCGGTCATGCACGTGGCGGCGGCGAGCGTGCTGGTGCTGGGGTCGCTCATGCTGCCCCCGACCGCCGGCACGCTGATGCTGATCGGGTACGTGTGGATCTGCCTGGCGGTCGCGCTGGTGCCCAAGGCCCGGCTGCTGGCGTTCGTAGCGCTGGGCACGATCATCGCTGCGGCGATCAAATGGATCGCGGTCGATGTAGGGCAGCAGCGGGCATTGGGCGGCGGGTATGACGGAACGCCGTTCGCCAACTGGCAACTGGCGTGCGGGTTGCTGATCACCCTGACGCTATTGGTGAAAACCCTTGCCGCCTCCGGCCGGGTAGTCAAAAACGTGCTGATGCTGACGACGGCGGTGCTGTTTTTGCTGGTGGGGTCGGTCGAGCTCGACCACTACGCCCACGACCAGTCCGCCGGGCCGGAATGGATCGTCCGGCAGGTGGGCTGGAGCGTGTTCTGGGCGATTTGCGGGGTGATCTACGTCATCCTCGGCTTCATCCTCGGAAACGGCCCGCTACGATACTTTGCGCTGGGGTTGCTGGGACTCACCCTGCTGAAAGTGGTGATCGTCGACCTGTCGGGCGTGGGGACGGGCTGGCGCATCCTCTCGTTCATCGGCCTGGGCGGCGTATTGCTTGGCACCAGCGTCCTCTACGGCAAATTCGGCCATTCCCGCCAGGAACCGGCCGGATCGTGACATGCGATTGTTGCGCACGAAGGCGGCAAGGTGGTTATAATTGGTCTGCTATGTCGAGCGTCGTCGTCACCCCAAAGAAACGCCGTACGGTTCAAGAGTACCTTGAACTGGAGTACCGCGCGACCGAACGCCACGAATACGACAATGGCGAGGTCTTGGCGATGTCAGGTGGCAGCTTCCGGCATAGCCAGGTTTGTCTCAATGTTGGCAGTGAGTTTCGCGCCCGGCTCAGAGGCAAGCCTTGTCAGGCACTTGAGAGCAATATGCGCCTCGGCCTTGTTGAAGCGGGGCGTTATGTATATCCCGACGTCATGGTGGTGTGCGGTCCACCTGTATTTGATCCCGTTGATCATCGCCAAACGACAATTCGCAATCCTTCGCTTGTACTCGAAGTTCTACCTGACAGTACTGAAAGCTATGACCGCGGGAAGAAGTTTACCGCGTATCGGCTTCTCGAGTCGTTGCGGGAATACGTAATCATTTCTCAGTCTGAGCCGCTGGTAGAGACGTATGTTCGTCATGAGGATGGCCGTTGGACGCTTAGGTCGTACACCGGTTTAGCTGCGGTTGCTCAGTTTGCGAGCCTAGGGATTGAAATTCCTTTGGCGGAGATTTACCTGAACGTTAATTTTCAACCGAGAGCCACACCGTTTGAGGAGTCGTAGATGTCCACGCACACCAACGTTGCTGAATTTAAAGATAACGCGCCGGCCGTCGATTACGAGGAGCCGCAGCCGGAGATTCACGTTGAAGAGCGGCAGTTGAAGCTGCGCGACTTCCTCAAGACGGTCATCAAGGTGAACGGCTCGGACTTGCACCTTCAGGCCGGCTCCATCCCCATGATCCGCGTGGATGGCCGGGCGCGGTTTCTCGACACGCCGGGGATGACCGACGATCAGATGAACGAGTTCGTCAAAGAGCTGGCGATGGGCAAGGAAGAGGTGCTGCACAACCTCGAGCACAAGGGCGCCGCCGACTGTGCGTACGCCATGCCCGACGGGTCGGCTCGCTTTCGTGTGAACATGTTCCACAGCCGCACGAAGTACGCCGTGGTCATGCGTCGTATCGTCACGAAAATCCCGAACTTCACAGACCTGAACCTTCCGCCGGTCGTCGAAAGCCTTGCCGATTTCCACCGCGGCATCGTCGTGGTGGCGGGCACCACCGGCTCGGGTAAGTCCACCTCGCTCGCCGCCATCATCGGCAAGATCAACAAGACCCGGTCCGAGCGAATCATCACGATCGAAGACCCGATCGAATACCAGCACGAGAACATCAAGTCGTTGGTCAGCCAGGTGGAAGTGGGCACTGATACCGAGAGCTTCGAATACGCCCTGAAGGCCGCCATGCGTCAGGACCCGGATACGCTCCTGATCGGCGAAATTCGCGATACCTTCAGCCTGATGACCGCCCTCCGCGCCGCCGACACCGGCCACCTGGTCTTCACCACTATTCACGCCACCAATGCCTCGATGGCGGTACAGCGTATCGTGTCGCTGTTCGACCCGAACCAGAAGGAATTGATGCAGCAGCAGCTCGCGCTGAACCTGAACGCCATCATCTGTCAGCGCCTCGCCAAGAAGCGCGCCGACAAGGGCCGCGTGCCGGTCATCGAAATCATGACCAAGACGCCGCTGGTGCAGAAGTACATCCTCGACGGCGAGTTCGACAAGCTCAAGGGCTGCGTCGGCAACAAGGAAGCCGGCAGCCAGAGCTTCGACCAGCACCTGGTCGAGCTGTTCCAGCGGCAGATCATCGACGTCAACGAAGCCAAGCGGCTGGCGAGCAACGTCGATGCCCTCACGCTGGCGCTTCGCGGCATCGGCAACAGCGATACGAAGCTGCGGTAACACATCGCAGCAGGTAAAACGCGAAGAAGCGAAGGCGCGAAGAAGGTTTCTCTTTTCGCGGTTTCGCTTCTTCACGTTTTGCTTCAAACTTACTTTGCGGGCGGTAGTACGTCGTGGACGATCTTGCCGTCGCGCTCGCGTTCGATTTCGATCGTTCCCTCGCGTTTCGGCAATTCGAAGCGATAGTCGTCCGTAATGGCGGCCTTGATGCGTTCGCTTCCCGTGTTGAGGTAAACATCGGTTCCCTCGATCAGCTCGCCGGCGATGACGTCGGCGCGGGCGGGATCGATCCAGGCGTAGGGGGCCTTGTCGAGCATGGCGTTGTGCAGTTCGAACTGCAGATCGACGTTGGCGGGGTCGAGGGGCGCCAGCGCCGGACCGTCGGCCATGATGACGATCATCTTCTTCATTTCTTCGCCGCGGAGCGGTTTTTCAAACTCGGCGTAGGCGTTGTCGGTCGGGCCGTGGCAGCGCGAGCAGTTATTGATGAAGTACGACACCGGCGGCACAACGCTGGCAGGGTCAACAGCCGCAATTTCGGTTTCGGCGGCGGCAGGGTCGCTGAATTGCGTTAGAAGGACGTAACTCAATACACCGACACAAATTAGGATGCCGATCGTCTCTTTGGTGCCGATCATTTGGCCGCCTTGCTGATGCGGTAGATCTTGTTGGTGCGGTCGCAGCTGAAAAGGATCGTGCCGTCGGGAGCCTCGACGCAATCCACCGGTCTCGCCAGCGGCCGTTGCGGGTCGGGGCCGAGCGTGCCGACGAGTTGAAGGCTGCCGTACGGCTTGCCCGTCTCCTTGTCGAACAGCACTCGTTCGACGCGATATCCCACCCGCGTCGTGCTGTTCCAGCTTCCGTGAAACGCCGCGATCAGGTCGCCTTTGTGGTCGGGGAAGTAGTCTTTTTCGAGGAAGGTGAACCCGTTCCCTGCCCAGTGAGGGCCGAACGTCCACGCCGGCGGGATGGTTTTCTCCGCCAGTTCGATGATGTCCGGCCGCTGGGCGTATTCGGGGCGGACGATCCGGTGATTCGACAGATACGGATGTCCGTAAAAGCCGCCTTCGATGATGTGGTTCAGCTCTTCGCCCGGCAACAGGTCGGTGATGGGCTGTCGGCCCTTGGTTTCGCCGTAGAGCTTGCCGAAATTGTCGGAACCGTGATCGAGCCCCCACAGTTCGCCGGTTCCCGGTCGGAGGCGGAGTTTTTCGGTGTTGCGAAGCCCGGTGGCGAACTGCATCCGATTTTTGCCATCCCGGTCGAACCGATACACGCACTTGCGCTCGCTGGGCAGCTCGTCGAGCATGTTCGTCGGGTCGGAGACGGAGATGTAGACGTACTGATCCGTCACGCAAATGCCCCGAAACGGGTGTCCGCCTCCCGCGGGAACCGAGTTGGGGGGCAGGAAATCCTCGATCTGGTCCGCCACGCCGTCGCCATCGGTATCGCGCGCCCGCTTGCACGACCCGTCGGCGGAGCTGGTGGCGTACAGCCAGCCGTCGAAAAAGTGCATCGAGTGCACCTGCTTGTAGCCGGCGAGAAAGTCGGCTTTCGTTTCGTAAACCCCGTCGCCGTCTTTGTCAGACAAAGCGACGATCTTTCCCGGCTGCGGCTGGGACACGAAAAGCGTGCCTTTGTCGTCAAATTCGAGGAATCGCGCCAGCCCGAAGTTCTCCGCCGCCACGGTGACGGCGTAGCCACTTCGTACTTCAAAGTGCTCCACCTGAGCCCGCGCCACCCCGACCAAAAACAGCATCGCCGCGATAGGAGAGATTAACACACGCATTTTTTGCCTCATCCAATGTTATCGGTCCATCCGATACATCCAACAAGTTTAGACCGTGGACGCCAGGTGTTCGAGTGAACCGAGGGATGGCGAGCCGGTCAGAGGCAGTACCATGAACGTAAACCAGACGTTGAAACAGCCCTCGCCGGCGTCCGACGAACACCGGAATGGATCGGCGCTGATGCACATGCCCGCCATCGACGGCGTGCGCGGCATCGCCATTCTGCTCGTGCTGATCCATCACTTCACGCCGATGGTCAGCGGGACCTATTACACCCGGCGAATGCTCGAGGCGGCCCACACCGGCTGGATCGGCGTGGACCTGTTTTTCGTGCTGTCCGGATTCCTCATTACCGCAATTCTCCTGAAAACAAGGAAGGGCGAGGATTATTTCCTCAACTTCTACGCCCGCCGCACGCTGAGGATTTTCCCCGTCTACTATCTCGTGCTGACGGTGCTGCTCTTGGCGTTGCCTGCCATGATGCAGGTGCCGGCGATCGCGCAGTTCCTTGGCTATTACTTCGACAAGGTCGTGCGAGACCTGCCCGCGATGATCGACGGGCAGAGCTGGCTGTGGCTTTACGGCTCGAACGTCAAGATCGCGCTCACCGGCGAGCGATGGGGCGCGGTGAACCACTTCTGGTCGCTGGCGGTGGAAGAGCACTTCTACCTCGTCTGGCCGCTGGTGATCTGGTTCGTCTCCTCACGTGAAAACCTGATCAAGGTGTGCCTGGTGTGCATCCTCGGCGCGCCGATCCTTCGCGGCATGTTGATGCTGGCGGGATTCGATTCGGTGGTGCCGTATGTGCTGACGCCGTGCCGCGTGGATTCGCTGGCCTTCGGCGCGCTGCTGTCGATCCTGATCATGGACCCGTCCGCCCTCGGGCGGTGGGTGATGCGGTTCCGGATTCTCGCGCTGGGCGCGGCCACGGGGCTGGTGGTGCTCGTTGCTCACTATGGACGATTCAATCGTGATGACTTGCTGACGACCGTGTTCGGCTACTCGCTGTTGGCGATCGTCAGCACGTGGGTGGTGCTGGCGGCCTCGCAATTGAAGTCCGGCTCGCTGGTCGGGCGGCTGGTGGCGAACCCGGTGTTCGCAAGCCTGGGCAAGTACAGCTATGGGTTGTACGTCACGCACATGTTCTTCGCGCCGCTGTACATCAAGCTGTTCGGCTGGCCGGAACTGACGAAGCTGACCGGCTCGTATCCCGCCGCCATCGTGATCCACGCGACCTTGGCGATCGTCTGCTCGTGGGCGATCGCGTGGGTGTGCTACCACACGATGGAAAAGCATTTCCTGCGGCTGAAGTCCTTCTTCGACTACCGCCGCGCCCCGCAGCCCGCAGTTCGGCCGGCGACGGTTCCGACGCCCGCGCCAGCCCCGGCAGCGCCCATGCCGGCCCGCGCGATCGTCATCTCGCCCCGACAGGCGATGCGAACGGCGGCCTGAGCCGCGCGGCAGGGGAATCATCGTATGCGATGCGATGGCTGCTTTCCGGTGATCGAGAACCCTTATTCCAGTGTTCGTACGAACATTGGAATAAGGGTTTTTTAAGACAGGAACGGGCTCCGAACCATCTCATGCGATTGCCCTGCCTGGGCCGCCCCTGCGGCCGTGCGCGGCGCGCATCGCGGATAGGCTTTGACGGACGGCACCTCCAACTCCGTGGCGTAAAGCCAGCACCTTGGCGTCATCGCCGCATCGCGGATAGGCTTAATGCTCACCCATGAAGATCGTCCATGTGATCACCCGCCTCATCGTCGGCGGGGCGCAGGAGAACACCCTGCTTTCCTGCGAAGGCCAGCACGACCTGGGCCACGACGTCACGCTCATCACCGGACCGTCGATCGGACCCGAAGGGTCGCTCATGGAGCGGGCCCAGCAGTACGGGTATCGCGTCGAAGTCATCGACGACATGATCCGAGCGATCCACCCGCTGAAAGACTACCGCACTTACCGCGCCCTCCGGCGGCGGCTGAAAGCGCTCGATCCCGATATCGTTCATACCCATTCCAGCAAGGCCGGCATCATCGGCCGGCTCGCGGCGCACCGGGCGAAGTGCCGGCGGATCATCCACACGATCCACGGGCTGGCGTTCACCGCTTCGACGAAAAAAACCGTCAATGACATCTACAAATTTCTGGAAGCCCGCACCGCGCCCATCACGCACAAGATCGTCTGCGTCGCCGACGCGATGCGCGACCAATCGCTCGCCGGCGGGGTGGGGCGGCCGGAGCAGTATGTGACTGTTTACAGCGGGATGGACACGCAGCCGTTCCTCCATCCGCCCGTCCCGCGAGACGAGGTGCGGGCGTCGCTCGGCATCAAGCCTGACGACGTCATCGTCGGCACGATCGCCCGGCTGTTCTACCTGAAAGGCCACGATGACCTGCTGGCGTTGGCGCCCGACCTGTGCGCCAAGCACCCCAACCTCCGCTTCATGTGGGTAGGCGACGGGTTGCTGAGGGGCGAGTTCGAGCGGCAGATCAGCTCCTTAAATTTGCAGGACCGCTTCATCCTCACGGGCCTGGTCCCGCCGACGAAGATTCCGGAACTGGTGAATGCGATGGACATCCTCGTACACCCGTCTCGCCGCGAGGGGCTGGCGCGGGCGCTCCCGCAGGGCCAGTTGGCGGGGTGTCCGGTGGTGACCTATGACGTGGACGGCAACCGCGAAGGGCTCATCGACGGCGAAACGGGATTTTTGATTTCCCCGTTTGATCGCAACAATCTGAGCGCTCGGTTGTCTCAATTATTGTCGGATCGCGATCTTTCCCGCGCCATGGGCGCCCGCGGCCGGGCGTTTGCGGTGGGACGGTTTGATACCAAAGTGATGGTCGAAGGCCTGGAAAAAGTGTACAGAGGGGACGCATGACGTCTTTTCGCGTTGTATCCATCGGTTGTTTGTGTCTGATCGCCGCTGTTTCTGTCGCCAGTGCCCAGCCCCGGCAAGGCCAGGGCCAGGGAGGAGGCCGGGACGGGCAGCGTCAGCCCCCATCCCCGCCGCCGATCCTCAAGGGTTACGTTGAGACGCAGTCATCGCGATTGGAGACCGAACTTGCCACGCTCATCCAGAAGCGCGCCGAAACGTCCAAGGCCGACGCCGCGTATCTCGAAATGCAGATCGACCTGCGCATCCTCCAGCGCTGGCTGATGAAGCAGACGCTCGACGTCGATCCGTACTCCGACGCGCAGGCCGTCATGTGGTTGCGGCACAAGGATTTAAATGCGCTGATCGAGACGGTTGATGCCTGGTCCACCAGCAAGCGCGGCGTTGCGCCGACGCGCGAGCAGGGCGATGCGATGCTGGCGATCAACAAGCTGACGTTCGGGATGAAGTCGTTGGACGATGTGGCGGCGTTCGACCAATTGCTGGGCACGCTGCGCGGACCGCTGCTCGCGGTGCTGGCGGACAAGGACGCCAAGGCGCCCGAAATGCGCCCGAGTTTGATCAAGCCTGCGCCCGCCGTCGCCAACGCCGGCACGCCCGCCGTCACTGCGGAGCCGCCGTCGATCGATCAACTGGCGACGAGGGTTACCCAGCTTGCCATCAGTGTTCCGTTGCGACAGCAGCTTTTGTCCGCCGTCGCCGCGGCGCGGGTGGCGGAGGGGGAAGAGAAATCGCTGATGACCGACATGCTCCGCACCGCGGTGGAGTTGGCGGGGGCGCTTCAGTCGAACCTTGGCGTCGATGCGACGTCGCGGCCGCTGGTCGAGGCGCAGCTTGGCGAGGCGGTATCGCTCTACAGCGATTCGCGCCTTCGCGAGGCCGCCGAGCAGCGGCTGAAGACGATGTCGCAATATCGCCAGCTTGCCGGCCGCGTGTCGTCGCTGTCGCTCCCGCCGGACACCGTCCGAGCGCTGGCGCCCGCGTTTGCCTACGCGCGCGAAAATCCGAACGAGTCGGCGAAGATCCTCGGCGCGATCGACGCGTTCTCGCAGATCGAATCGCAGCTTCAGGCCCTCCGTCCCACCTCCACCACCGACCTGCCCGGCCGGCAGGCGGAGGCGCAGTTCAAGGTTTTGCTGAACCACCGCGCCGGCTTCATGGAAGACGCAGAACGGCTCAAGAGCACCGGCATGTTCACCAGTTCGCCGGACGACCTGGTCAAGCGCGTGGACGACATGAAGAAGACCATCGCGATGATCGAGGTGCTCAAGCGTCACGCGCAAACGATGGCGACGCTGCTGGAGCTCAAGCCCCGGCCGACCGGCGCGCTGGAGAAGCGCGTCACGCAGTCGCTGGTGAAGATGGCCGACGATGAGGCGGCGCAGACGTTCATCCTCAACCTCGACCTGCTTGCCCGGACGTGGTCGGACGCCCAGAAATCGCTGGCGAAGAAGGTCGATGAAGCGATCGTGACCAAGTACACCGGCGCGACCTGGGGCGCGTTTGAGACGCGCGTTCGCGGCGTCGTCGCCGACAACGCCAACACCGCCGCCGCCACCGGCGCGATCGACGCGGCGAAGCTGCAATCGCTGCAGCGGTTGCTGTCGATGATCGAGCGGCTTCGCACGCTCGCGGTTCTCGACGCCCGCCTCTCGGTCGACGCCGCCGTCAACCGATGGGCGGATTGCGCGCTCGACAACGAAAAGCTCGCCAAGCTCCTCGATAGTTACCGCAACGACTTCGCCGCCATCGTCACCGCCACCCTTCAGGGCGGCGGCGACGAGAACGAGGCCAACCGCCTGACGCGCCGCTACCAGGGCCTGCTGAACACGCTGGACCGCATCGCCGAGGCGTCCGAGCGCTGCCAGCAACTGCCGACCGGCCCGCTGGGACAGGTGGCACGGTTCACCACGCCCAGCGACAAAACCCCGTTTGCCGAGGTGCGTTATCTGAGTTTCGCGACCGACCTCATCGAGCTCATCCGCATGAGCGCCGACGCGACGGTAGAGGAAATCAACAAGCAGCAAGACCAGATGCTTCAACGGCTAAACCGCGGCCGACGCGACTGATGCCGGCGGGCGGCTTCGTCCTCCGCGGCCCGTAATCCGGCTATACTTGCGATATGGCATCATTTCTCGTCATCGGCCCGCATCCGGACGATCAGGAACTCGGGATGGGGGGCACGATCGCAAAGCTCGCGAAGCAGGGGCATCGCGTGCACATCGTCGACGTGACCAACGGCGAGCCGACCCCGCGCGGCACGCCCGAACGCAGGGCCGCCGAAGCGGCGGCCGCCGCGAAGATTCTGGGCGTCGGGCGGACACTGCTGGGCCTGAGGAATCGCGAGGTCCAGCACAACCTCGAATCGCGCCACAAGCTCGCCGCGCTCATCCGCGTGCATCGTCCCAACGTGCTGTTCGTGCCGTATGGCGTTGACGCCCATCCCGATCACGTCGCGGTCACCCGCATCGCCGAAGACGCCCGGTTCGATGCCAAGCTGACCAAAAGCTCCATCCCCGGCGAGCCGTGGCATCCTAAGCGGATCATCTATTATTTCTGCACGCACCTGCGGCTGAACATCAACCCCACTTTCTGCATCGACGTGGCCGAGACGGTGGAGCAGAAGATGAAGGCGATCGAGGCGTACGAATCGCAGATGAATCCGGACCTCGTCAACCTCGTCAAGGTCACCGGCGACTACTTCGGTTCCCGCATCGGCACGAAGCACGCCGAGCCGTTCTACAGCCACGAGATCGTGGCGTTCGGCGGGCTGGACCAGCTCATATAGGAGTGATGCCAGCCCGCGTCGCCAATTCGGGACACTGGAAGGAACCAATGGGCAACGCAGGCGTCGCAGCTACAAAAAGTCGCATTGCTTTAGCGAAGCTACGCGTCATTTAATCAGCTTCAACACCGCTTCCACCATCTTCCGCGCGCCTTCGAAGACCTTCGCGGGCGAACTGTCATACATGTAGCACGGCGTGGTGACGATGCGGTGGGCCTCGTCGGTGCAGATATCGGTCGGGCCTTTTTCGGCGTGGCGGCCGCCCATTTTTTCGATGGCTTGAGCGGTGGAGGCGTCGTCGCCGATGGTGACGGTGGCGCGGAACAGCTTGGCCGCGATCACCGGGGCGATGCAGGCGAAGCCGATCGGCTTTCCGGCGTCGTGCATCTCCTTGGCCAGGCGGGTGACGTGAACGTTGACGTGACACTCGGCGCCTTTGACGGCGAAGTCGGACAGGTTCTTGGCGGCGCCGAACCCGCCGGGGAAGACCAGCGCGTCCAGCTCGGCGGCGTGGACGTTGGCGAGGTCTTTGATCTTGCCGCGGGCAATGCGGGCCGACTCGGTCAGCACGTTCCGCTTGTCGACGCACGGGCGGCCGTGGAGGTGGTCGATGGTGTGCATCTGATCGACGTTCGGGGCCATGCAGATCGCCTCGGCGCCGAGCTGGTCGATCGCGATCAGCACGCTCACCGCTTCGGTGATCTCTGCCCCATCGAACACGCCACAGCCGCTGAGCACCACGCCGATTTTCGCCGACATCCTGTTCTCCCGTTAAGATGAGTGTGTGCCGTCTGATGATAGCCAACTTCCGCCGCTTCCGGCAGCCGCAATCGAGATCGGCCGCGTGCGCGTGCCGGAGGGGGCGCTGCGCATCCAGTTCTCGCGATCCAGCGGGCCCGGCGGGCAGAACGTCAACAAGGTGAACTCGCGCTGCGAACTGTGGGTGAAGGTGGCCGACATCACCGGGCTGACCGATGGCGCGCAGGAACGGCTCCGCAAGATGGCGGGGTATCGATTGACCCGGGCCGACGAAATCCACTTCGACTCGCACGAAAAACGCTCGCAGGAGCAGAACCGCGCCGAGGCGATCGAACGGCTGCGCGAACTGCTCGTCCGCGCGATCGTCGAGCCCAAGCGCCGCAAGAAGACCAGGCCGAGCTACGGCGCCAAGCAGCGCCGGCTCGAAGGCAAACGCCGGCGAAGCGAGATCAAGAAGGGGCGCAGCGGCGGATTCGATTAGAGCAACGAACCGAATATTGTAGCTGCGATGCCTGCGTCGCCCATTGGTTTTTCCGAACGTCTCGAATGGGCGACGCAGGCGTCGCAGCTACAACAAAAGCGCATCGCTGTAATTTCCCCGCGACCGATTTCTCCTCCGTCTAGCGTCGCGGCTTGCCGCGGGGTTTTTCCGATCAAACCCCGCGGCAAGCCGTGACGCTAAACGAGGTCATAGTCCGTCGAACAGCGTGGGTTCGGTTGCGACGGGCGCTTCGGCCTTCCGGCCCAGGTTGGCGGGGCTGTGGTAGATGTCCTTCACGCGGCCGAGCGTGTCGGCGTCGATCGTTTTTTTGTCCCAGCGAACGCGCTTGATGCGGGGAAAGCGCATCGCGAACCCGCTGGCGTGGCGTTTCGATTCGAGGATTTGGTCAAACGCGATCTCCAGCACCACCTGCGGCTCCACCTGAAACACCCGGCCGTTGTTGCTCGTGGAGATGGACATGAACAGTTGCGTCAGTTCCGCAATTTCCTGGTCCGTCACGCCGCTGTACGCCTTGCCGATGTTGAGCAGTCGATCGCCGTCCCGAACGGCGAACGTGTAGTCGCTCAGCACGCCTCGTCGCTTGCCGTGCCCGTACTCCGCGGCGGTGACGACGCAGTCGAGCGTGGGGAGATGGGTTTTGAGTTTCAGCCATTGCCCACCCCGCCGGCCGGGCGAGTAGGGGGATCCGGGGGATTTGAGCATCAGCCCTTCATTGCCGGCCTCGCGCGCCCGCTCGAATTGAATTGCCACCTCATCCGCGGTCGTGACGATCGACGACGGCAGCACGATCAGCTCCGGAAACCGCGCCGCCAGTTCGCGAAGCCGCCTTTGTCGTTCGACCAGCGGTTCGTCCATCAGCAGTTGCCCGTCGAGGTACAACAGATCGAATGCGACGAACCTGGCCGGCGCGTCGAGCATCTGGCGGGCGGAGACTTTCTTCCGCCCGAGCCGCTTCTGCAGCACCGCGAACGGCAGGGCTCGGCCGTCGCGCCAGGGGACGATCTCGCCGTCGATCAGAAATTCGGCGTCGATCGTCTGCAATTGGCGGACGACGTCGGGAAAGCTTTCGTCGGTCCGGTCGAGCGTCCGCGTGTAGATCGCGGTGCGGCCGTCGCTCTTGTGGGCCTGGGCGCGGATGCCGTCGAGCTTGTCTTCGATGATCCAGTCGCCCGGCGCCTCGGCGGCGGACTCGATCGGGTTGGCGAGCATGAACTGCAGCGGGTGAAAGAGCGTGAACCGCGCCTCGTGCAATCGCCTTTCGCTTGCCAGCCGGGCCACGTCGTCCAGGTCGCCCAGGAACAGCATCCCGCGCTGCACGTCGGCCAGCGTCAGCCCGAACGCCTGCGCCACCGCCGCCTGGAGGACGCCTTCCTTCACGCCGGTTCGCATGTCGGACAGGATGATCTTGGCCAGGTAGCACGCCTCGCGCGGATGTACGCACCGGGCGAACAGCCCGTAGACAACCGGCTTTTTAGCGGCCGGCAGGGTGGTGGCGGCCAGCTTGTCGAAACCGGCGGCCAAATCTTGGAGCGTCAGTTCGGGTTCAGCTTCGGTGTCGGTCGCCGCCGGCCATAGTTCGGCGATGGCTTCGCCGATCTCCCCTTTGCGGATGGCGGTCTGGCGATAGACGGCCGGGTCGAGTCGCAGGAGTTCGAGGATGACCTCGCTGACGGTTGCCGAACTTACCCCCAGGACGCGTTCGTCGGTGGACGGAAAGGGCCTGCCGTTGGCATATCGCACCGCCAGGGGCAGGTCGGCAGGGCCGGCGGACTGAAACAGGTCCGCCATCGCCTTCTGCTTGGCCAGTTTGCTGCCGGTGGCAGCGGCGGTGTCCAGCGTGTGGGCCAGGTCGAGCAGCAGAAGCGGCATGCCAGATCATAGAGGGGTTGCCGCCGCACCGGATATCTGAATACTGAGGGGCCTAACGGATCGCGAAATACCCTCATATGTCTGACAAAACCGATCACCCGCCCCTTCCCGAAGAGTTCGCCGCGCTGGGCGTGCGCGGCAGCGTGCTCAAGGGCCTGGCCGAACTCAACTACGTCAAGCCGTCCGAAATCCAGGCCCTGCTCATCCCCAAGGCGCTCACCGGCGTCGATCTGCTGGGCCAGGCCCGCACCGGCACGGGCAAGACCGCCGCGTTCGCCATCCCCATCCTGTGCCGCGCCGAGCGCGGCGAGGGCATCCAGGCGCTGATCCTCACGCCCACGCGCGAGCTGGCGGTGCAGGTGGACGAGGAGATCCGGCGGATGGCCAAGCACACGCCGATTCGCTGCATCTCCGTCTACGGCGGGCAGAAGATCCGCGGCGACATCAAGGCGCTCGAATCGCGCCCCGAGATCGTCGTCGGCACGCCCGGCCGCGTGATCGACCTGCTCGATCGCGGACAGCTCAAGCTTTACGACATTCGCTTCATCGTCCTCGACGAAGTCGATCGCATGCTCGACATCGGCTTCCGCGACGACATCCGCAACATCCTCTCCCGCCTCAAGGGCATGCGCGAACGCCGCGCCGACGAGACCGACGAAGAGGCCGCGCGCGGCCACCAGACCATCTTCGTCTCCGCCACCTTCACCGAGGAAATCGAACGCCTCGCCCGGCGGTACATGAAAGAGCCGGTCGAAAAGCTCGTCGCCCCTGGCGCCGACGACAAGCCCACCGTCGAAAAAGTCGAACAGGGCTACTACTCCGTCCAGCCGTGGGACAAATACCGCCTGCTGCGCGAGGTGCTGAAGAAGGAAAACCCCGAGCTGGCGATCATCTTCACTCGCACCAAGCACGGCGCGGAGAAGCTGGCCAAGAACCTGAAGCACGACGGCATCGACTGCCGCGAGATCCACGGCAACCTGCGGCAGACCGCGCGCGACAGCGTGATGAAGAACTTCAAGCACGGCAAGTTCGACGTGCTGATCGCCACCGACCTCGCCAGCCGCGGCATCGACGTGGCGAACATCAGCCACATCATCAACTACGACGTGCCCGAGGACCCCGAAGTCTACGTCCACCGCGTCGGCCGAACCGCGCGCATGGGCAAGGGCGGCAAGGCCTTCACGTTCATCACCCACGACCAGGGGGACGAGCTCACCAAGATCGAAAACCTGATCAACATGGTGGTGCCCGAGTTGAAGATCGAGGGTTTCGAGCACCGTCCGCCGCCGGATCGCGGTCCGTCGCTTCCCACGCCGCAAACGCCTCCGCCGCCCGCGGAAAACCCGAAGAACGCGATGCGCCTCGGCGCCAAAATGCCCCTGCGCCGCCGTCGCCGATAAGCGCGATCGCACTGCTCATCATCATGAAGCCGCGGGGTTTGCCTCGCGCTTTTTGACGACGACGCACGCGCAACGCGCGGGGTAAACCCCGTGGTTTCATGATGCTTGCGAGAAAAATTCGCGTCGCCGGGCTTTCGTCGCATCCTCGGAGTACAGCATCGTCGTTAACCGCCGCATTCCGGCGCGCAGTTCTTCGATCGTCATGCCGATCGGACGATAGTTTACGTCGAAAAGCGTGCAGAGCTTCCAGTTCGTCGGCTCGATCAGCCGGCCTTCCTTCAGCAACCGATCGTACAGCGGCGTGCCGGGGAAGGCGGTCATGACGGTGATCTGCACGTCGTACAGCCCCGTCTCCATCGCGAACCGATAGACGTCGTCGAACACGCGAGTTGTGTGCCCGTCCAGCCCGAGCACGAAGCACCCGTTGACGGTGATGCGGCGAGACTGGATGGCGCGAATCGCGTCGCGATAGCGATCGAACCGTCGGCGTTTGAAATCGCCGTGCAGTTCGATCCCGCCGAGCGCGGTTTCGGTGGGGCTTTCGAGTCCGATCAACACCTGCCGGCAGCCGGCGCGGCGCATCGCGTCGAGCAGGCCGGGATCGTCGGCGACGGAGATGTCGGTCTCGGTGAACCACTTCACGTTCAGCGGCTCGAGCGCCTCGCACAACTCGCGGCCCCATTTTTTATCGACGAACGTGTTGTCGTCCGCGAACTCGATGAACGCGTCCGGCCGGCGATCGAGGATCGCCCGGATATCGCGCACCACGTCGCCCACCGGCCGCTTGCGGTAAGGCCGCTGAAGCATGATCGTCGAAGCGCAAAAATCACACCGCCACGGACACCCCCGCGTCGTCTGCACCGTAAACCGATTGTACGTCCGCCCGTCCAGCAAATCGTACCGCGGCGCCGGCAACGCCCCCGCGTCCACCGCCGGAAAATCAGCCGATCTCACAATGCATGGAATCGATTCAATTCCAATGTTCTCAAGAACATTGGAATAGTTGGCCTTGCGATTCTGGACGAGTTTTTCGGCGTGTTGGACGACGTGGGGCCAGGTGTGTTCGCCTTCGCCGACGATGACGTAATCGGCGTGTTGGGCGGCCTCTTCAGGGAGGACGCTTACGTGCAGGCCGCCCATCGCGACGAGCACGCCCTGCTCGCGCAGCCGGTCGGCGATGTGGTAGGCCTCCAGCACCTGCGCGGTAAACGTGCTGATCGCAACGAGATCGCAGTCGTAAACGTCCGCAGGCTCGCTGCGGTCGGACTCGGCCTCGAAGTATCGCAACTCATGCCCCGCCGGTGTGACGGCGGCGAGGTTCAGCAGGCCCAGGCTGGGCAGCGACGCGATCTGCTTGCTGCGGTGCACAAACCCGGGCAAGGTCAGTCCGAGGCGCAGTAACTCCGGATCGTGCGCCCGGATGCCGCTCATCGCCAGAAAGCCGATTCGCATAAACGCAGCCCCACAAGTTCGGGAACGAACGCAAAGCATTATCATATCAGCGTTACGGCGACTGATATGATAATCGGCCGCGTCGTTTATAGCCCGCCGGCCAGCGTTGCGATCACTGCCGCCAAGAGGGATACGACCGGGAGGAAGAAAAGGTGACGGAAGTCCTCCCGCCATGCGGTGAGAAAGCAGATCGTCGGCATCAGCGCGCAGCCGATCACCCAAGCCGGCGTCGCGATGCGCTCCGCGACCGTTCCCGCCGCCGGCCAGGGAGAGAGCGAGTACACCACGTTGAACAATCCCAATGCCGCCAGCGCGATATGCCCCAGCCGCACCATCCGCCGGCGCAGCGAGTCGTATCCGCCAAGGTAGCCGGGTTTGTGAAAGCCTAGCCCGATGATCGCGCCCGTGACGAACGCGAGCGCTACGCTGATCCAGCCGGCGTACCAGTTGAGGAGATGGGTGGGGTCGTTCATAGAGTGTTCGATTGCGTTGTGGCAGGTGTGATCGCTGGCCGATTCCACTCTTGCCGCCGTCGGATCGTCTCTTTGTGTCGATCTGCCAGAGACGTAACCGCTGGATGGGCGAGCAGGGCGTCGATGCGACGTTCTTCCGCGTTGTCGGATTCCCAATAAGTGCCGAGAAAAAAAACACGCTCAAACTCGCCGAGATAATACTCGCGAACCCAGGATTTTTCGGGCAGTTCGATTGCCCGCTCAAAAACGTCGAAAAACTCCGGTTGCCGACGTTGGTAGGCGACGTGAGGCAACGGCCGCCAGTGAGGTGGGAAGTCCTCACGAGTGTGCTGGCTCAGGTGCGACAGTGCGGCGTCGATTTGCCCTGCGACCATGAGTTGGTCTGATTCCGCAGCGCGATTGAGTGCTGGCTGGGTCAACGGCAACAAGCATAGGAACATCGCAATAACGGCGCATGGCAGCGCCCACGTCGCAACCGAAGTTTTGGCTCCAATGCTCGCCACGCGATCGCGCGGCCATTCGGTCCGCAACGTGAGCCACGCAGTCAGCGCCGCCAGCAGCACGGCCCAGCCGAGGTACATCACCTCCAGCATAACGAGCAGGCCGACGCTCATCATGATTCGCTCGGCCTCGGTGTACCTCAGCCCGGCCATGATATCGATGATCGGCAACGGCATGACGAAGATCGAAACGGCGAGCGCCAATTGTGCCAGCCCAAGCGACACCATAAATGTCGGGATGAATTTTGCGTTGGCGATAATCTGAAGCACGCGACAGATGATCAGCCCGCGCGCAATCGACACCACGACGAGCGTCCACAGGTTTGCCGTGGCAGCGTCGGCTTCCGACAGAAAGCGGTCGTACGGAATCGCGTATAGCCAGGCCAGCGGCGCGGTCATCCAGAAACAGGTGAGAAACGCCCGATAGCTTTCGCGAAAAGAGGCGTCGCTCGGCCGTGGCCGGCGAAGCCAGAATATGGAAAACTGAATGATCGATATCGCCAGCGAGGCCCCTAAAGGCAGCAAGAGGTGCCACCAGTCATGAAGAAGCCAGTGCTGGTCGTACTCCCGCGCCATCGTCGCGCTGAAGACCAGCAGCAGCCCTACCCACAACGCGGCCGGGCTGCGCGCGATGTTCAAAATCGATTGACGTCGTCCGATCAATAGCCCCAGCAGGTCGTTAAGTCCCACGCAGGGCAGTATATCGCAAGGATCGGCAAACTACCCCGCGTTGGTCGTCGCGGCGGGCAGCTTGGGTTGCTCCGCGGTTGCCGGCGGGGGAAGGCGGCCTTCGTCTTCGAGGATTTCGCGGACGTAGTCCTTGATGCGGTTGTCGTTCAGCAGTTGGCTCATCAGCACGCGGCGGTAGCCGATGTTGCGCAGGCTCTCCTGCACGGCGTCGGTGCGCTCGACGTTGAGCTTCTGGTTTTGCTTGTGAAGCGCCTCTTCCAACGCTTCGTTCTCCAGCAGCAGGGCGTACATCGCGTCGGCCTTCTTGGACGACGACGAGAACAGCCCGCCGAAGCCGGCGGCCTTCTTGCGGTATTCTTCGACGCGGTGTTCGAGCGCGATGGCCTCGGTTTTCATCGCCGCGTTTTCCGATCTCAGTTGGCCGATCTCGTTTTCGTACAGCTTTTTGAATCCGGCCTGCGCCGTGAACAGGTCGGCTTCGTTCTTCTTGATCGACCGCTCGTACCGCGACGTCGCGATCAGCCGGCCGACCGTGTAGCCAAGCCACAGCAGCACAATTCCGCCCACGGCCAGCAACGTGTACACCAGAATCTCGGCGGCGGTGGATGAGAACGTGACCATGCCGGGATTGTAGGCCCGATCCGCGCGCCAATGAAGCCGCGGGGTTTACCCCTCGCTTTTCGACGATAACGCACGCGCAATGCGCGAGGTAAACCCCGCGGCTTCACGGGGGTTAATCCACGTCGAAGTATTTCGCCTGCGGGTGGTGGGCCACGATCGCGTCGGTGCTCTGTTCGGGAACCAGCATGTAGTTCTCGCTCAGCTCGACGCCGATCTCGCCGGGGGTCAGCAGTTCCACGATCTTGGCGCGATCTTCCAGATTCGGGCACGCCGGATAACCGAAGCTATAGCGGCTGCCGCGGTAGTGCTGCTGGAAGATCTTGCGCATGTCGGCGTCGTCTTCCGAGCCGAAGCCCAGTTCCTGCCGCACGCGCTTGTGCCACATCTCCGCCAGCGCCTCGGCGCTCTCGACGCCGAAGCCGTGCAGGTAGAGGTAGTCCTGGTACTTGCTCTGCTTCCGCAGTTCTTCTGCCAGCTCGGTCGACTTGTCGCCGACGGTGACGAGCTGGATCGCCAGCACGTCGTACTCGCCGGAATCGACGGTGCGGTAGAAGTCGCTGATGCACAGCCGGCGCCGTTCGGCCTGGCGCGGGAAGGTGAAGCGGAGGTGCTCGCGGGGTTTTTCGACGCGCGGAGCAAGCTTTCCGTTCACGATGCCCACGGTGCCGCCCTGGGCTTTGCAGCTTGCGCAGGCGCAGTTGGCTTCGTGGGCGAAGTCGTCAGAGCGGTAGACGATCAGGTCGTCGCCCTGGGCCTGAACGGGGAAGTAGCCGTACACCACTTTCGGTTCGATGAAGCCTTCGGCGATCGCACGCTTTTGAAGGGAGTCGAAGACGGGGCGGGCGGATTCGTTCAACAGCTTGTCGTAGTCGGCCTCGCTGAGGCCTTTGCGTTTGAAGCCCCACTGGCCGGTGAAGAGGGCGGTTTCGTTGATGAACGGGAAGACGTTCTGCGGCTTGACGCCCGTGACGATGCGCCGGCCCCAGAAGGGCGGAACGGGGACGGGGTTTTTCTTGTCGATCGCCGGCGCGTTGGCGGCCAGCCCGCTTTGCGGCTTGACGGCGTTGGCGCGCTGCGTTTTGCGCTTCTGCGATCGCTCGCGCTGCTCGGTGGTGATGACGTCGATCTTTCCGCCGGCGACGTGGTCCATGACCTTCAGGCCGTCGAAGGCATCTCGGCAGTAGAGCAGCGGGCCTTTATACAGGTTTGCCAGGTCGTCTTCGGCGTAATCGCGCGTGAGCGCCGCGCCGCCGAGCAGGACGGGGACGCTCACGCCGCGGGCGTTCAGCTCTTCGAGGTTTTCCTTCATCACCGCGACTGATTTCACCAGCAGGCCGCTCATGCCGATCGCGTCGGCCTTGTGCTCGGCGTAAGCCTTCAGGATGTCGGCCACGGGCTGCTTGATGCCGAGGTTGACGACCGTGTAGCCGTTGTTGGTCAGGATGATGTCGACCAGGTTCTTGCCGATGTCGTGTACGTCGCCCTTCACGGTGGCGAGCACGATCTTGCCCTTGGTCGAGCCCTCGATCTTGTCCATGAACGGCTCGAGGTACGCGACGGCGGCCTTCATCGTTTCGGCGCTTTGGAGCACGAACGGGAGCTGCATCTGGCCGGAGCCGAACAGTTCGCCGACGACCTTCATGCCGTCGAGCAGGATGTCGTTGATGATCGTCAGCGGCTTGGTCCCGGCGTCCATCTCGGCCTGGAGGCGCGTGGTGAGGTCGCGTTTCTCGCCGTCGATGATGTGGTTCTTCAGCGCTTCGGCGACGGTCATGTCCTCGTACTTGCTCTTCTTCGTCGCGGCGGCGCCCGATGCGGCGTCGGCGGTGTCGGGGAAGAGGCTGACGAAGTGCGTGAGCGGGTCGAAGCCTTCCTTGCGGCGGTCGTAGATCAGGTCGAGCGCCGCGTTCCACTGGTCGTCGGGAATGCGGTTGCGCGGCAGGATCTTGCTGGCGTGCACGATCGCGCCGGTCAGGCCGGCCTCGCATAACTCGTGCAGGAATGCTGAGTTCAGCACCACGCGCGCCGCCGGCTTCAGGCCGAAGCTGACGTTGCTCAGGCCGACGACGGTAAAGCACTTGGGCAGATGCTGGCTGATGAGCCGCGTGCCCTCAATGGTTTCCAGGGCGTTGCGGCGGTCTTCCTCGATGCCCGTGCTGATGGGCAGCACGAGCGGGTCGAACATGATGTCCTGATCGCGGATGCCGTATTTGGCGGCGATGTCGCGGATGCGGATGGCGATCGAGAGCTTGCGCTCCTTCGTTCGCGCCATCGCGTTTTCCTTGTCCTCGTCGATCGTGCCCGCGACGACGGCGGCGCCGTATTTCCTGGCCAGTTGGCAAATGTGGGCGAGCTTTTCCTCGCCTTCCTCGAGGTTCATCGAGTTCAGCACACACCGCCCGCCGGCGAGCTTCAGGCCGGCCTCGAGCACCTTCGGGTCGGTGGAGTCGAGCATGAGCGGGGCGTGGATGGCGTTGACGAACTTCGCGGCGACGACCTTCATGTCCGCCACGCCGTCGCGGCCGACGAAGTCGACGCAGACGTCGAGCATGTGCGATCCGTCGCGCACCTCGTCGCGGGCCATGCTGGTCAGCCCGTCGATATCGCCTTCCTGAAGCAGCCGCTTGAACTGACGGCTGCCGTTGGTGTTCGTGCGCTCGGCGACGATCAGGTAGCTCAGGTCCTGCTTGATGTCTTCGGCGGTGTAGAGCGAGCTGATCTGCGGCTTGGCGATCACACTGCGACGCCTGGCCTGCTTGTTGGTCCCCAGCGCCTTGCACAGCTCGCCGAGGTGCTCGGGCATCGTGCCGCAACATCCGCCGACGACGTTCACGCCGTATTCCTCGACGTACCGCAGCACGCCCTTGGCGAAGTCGTGCGGCTTCATCGGAAACACGGTTTTGCCTTCGACCATGATCGGCAGGCCCGCGTTGGGCAGGGCGCTGACCATCCGCGGCCAATTTTCGGAGATCGTGCGCACGGTCTCGGCCAACTCGTACGGGCCGAAGGCGCAGTTCACGCCCAGCACTTCCACTTCCCGATACGGCTCCAGCGCCACCACCAGCGCCGACGGATCGGTGCCGGCGAGCATCTGGTTGCCGTTGTCCTGGTCGAACGACGCCTGCACCATCAGCGGCACGCGCTTGCCGAGCTGGCCCATGGCGAGATTGGCGGCGTTGATGGCGCACTTGATCGCCAGCAGGTCCTGCTGGGTTTCGATGAGGATGACGTCGGCGCCGCCGGTGATGAGGCCGCGCATCTGCGGGACGAAGCTGGCGAGCAGTTCGTCCCAACTGGTCATGCCGAGGCTGACGAGCCTTCGCGTCGGCCCGACCGACCCGACGACGTATCGCGGCCGATCGGGCGTTTCGAACTTGTCGCACGCACGACGCGCGATCTGCGCGGCGACGTGGTTCACTTCCTCCGCGCGGTCCTGAAGGTCGGCTTCCTGAAGATCGTTGGCCGACCCGTTGAACGTGTTGGTCTCGACCGCATCACACCCGACCGCCAGGAACGCCTCGTGGATTTCCTGGATGATGTCCGGCCGCGAGAAGTTCAGCACTTCGGACGCGTTTTCGTGCCCCAGCCAGTCACGCTGGAGGTCGAGCGGGCGGAGTTGCAGGTTCGAGCCCATCGCCCCGTCAAGGACGACAACACGCTCGGCGACAAGATCAAGAAACGGTTTGCGGTCGGCCATAGTCTTCTTTTCTGTGTCGGGAATATTCGATCCCATCAATAATAGCACTTCCGTTTTAATCAATCCATCCGTTTATGCGGATCGATGGATGAATACCGTCCTAACGCCAAACAAACGGTTTGTTAAATATTAGCTCTGAATGTGTTTAGCGTTAGTTGCGGTCTTACAGTCGACCTACACTTTAGCCGATGTAATGGAGTGAGGAGTGGCCTGATCATGTTTGTTGAAACACGAGATTGGTCGAATGTTTTCTGGGGCGCGATGCTCCCGATTTGTTGGGTGCTTTCCCCGATTCTGGCAATGCTGGCGCAGGTGCGTGTTCAGTCCGCCGGCACGATGGAGGATCGGCCGTTTCAGAACACGCTGTTCATGGCGGTCTTCCTCGCGGCGTTCGGGCTGATGGCGATGCGAATCCTCATCGGCCGGGCGATCGACGAACACCGCACGTATCAGGTCTGCCTGCTGGCGGTCCTCTCGCTGTTGGCGAGCGGGATGCTGATCGCGTACGGCGTCGCCAGCATGTATTTCTTCAGTTGATCGACCGCCGCACCGCCATCGTGTGAGTCGCGCGGCGATCCGCTACCACTTCTCATCACCGTGCGGCAGCGCCAGGTCTTTGAATTCCACCGTTCCATACCAGGGCAATGACGCCCCCCTGTGCAGGAGCGGCCGGGGGCGAAGGACCACGTCGATCTTCTTCGGCGGCGGGCTATTCTCGGGCAGTTTCACGGAGAAGCCGTAGCTTCCTCCGCCGAATCCTGTCGCAGGTGGCGGCACGGCGGCAAACTCGATTTCGCCGCTTGGGATTTCGTTTGAACCAATTCGTACATAGGCGGTGAACGCCAATGGCACGTTTACCGGCTTGCATCCGACGCTGAGATTGATCCGCTTGCCATCGCTCGCGATCTCTGCCTTCCGCACGTACAGCGCCGCTTCCACTTGCGGCCGGAGCGATTCATTTTGGAGGAAATCCTGCGGGCCGGTCGCGCGGACCGGCAAGCCTTCCCGCTGCATCTTGCCATTCCAACAAACGGCGGGATTGGGAACGTTTCCGACGGCGGTATCGGAAGGGCGAAGCACAACGTCGATCGCGCTCGCCGACACGATCGCCTTGTTCTGCGTCGATACGCTCTGCCATTTGTCCGCCGACAGGTCTTCCTCGTAAAAATCGCCAACATGCGCCCACTCGCCCTCGCCGGACGGGCGGGCAAAGGCTGCCATGCACAGCGCCGCGGGCGGTTTGGCGATGCGCATGCGGATAAACAGTTGGTCTCCATCTCGCACCGCATCGCTCGCGACCCAAGCCGCTTCCATCGCTGGCCGCAGTTCGGGTTTGTCGACGTGCTCGACGAGGCTTTGGTTTTTCGGGATGACCTCTACCGTCTGCGTCGCCGATTTTTCGAACTTCGCCGTTGGCCCGTCGGCATCTTTCGGGCGAACCTCAAAAGACACGGCGAACTTCAGTTCATGCGCGCCGGGTTGAGTTGTGCTCGCATCCAGCTTGATCGAGTATGCCGTGGAAGAGCTGTGCAGGTTCAAATCCTGTCCGAAGGACGTTCTCGTCGGCTGCTGAATCAGATTGGCGTTGCTGATCGCCGTTTCGCCCAGCATGACCGGTCCGCTATTGATCCGGCCGTCGAAGCGTTGGAAGGTGCGCGTCAGGTCTACGCTTACCCGTGCCAAGGCGTTCGTGCCCGGTCGCAGCTTAGGTCGGGCATCGATCGAAACCGAGAAGACGTTCCCGACGTATCGATCCCAATCGGCCTGTCGCCACGGCTGATGCTTGTGAATCAGTTGAAGCAGGTCGTCTTGCGGCGGGCCCCATGTTTTGGTCGTATCGGAGTGGGTGTTCAGCAGATAGTTGATGAGCTTGTCTCGATCGCCTTCGCTGAGCTCGGGCAGCATCCCCCGGCGGCCGAGTTCGCTCCACGCGGCGGGTTGGGTGGGGCTGGTAAGGTTATCGGCGTCGTCGATCACCCATTGAATCGGATAATACTGGATCCACTGGATCTGCTGGGCGGTGTGGTACGACATCCAGCTTAACGTTGCGAGCGACAACACCAGCACGATCGCGCCCACCGCGAGCGCAGCCGGGCGGCGTTGGCGCTCGCCGGTGACGATCGCGCGAGGCGTGGCCAGATCGGCCCCGCACTCGGCACAATGGCGAGCGTTTTCAGGCCGGCCGAACAGGTCGAAGCCGCACTTTCGGCAGTGCGGGTGATCGCCCACGCGCCGGCCGCGCCGGCCAAGGATGATCAGCAGCAGGCCGATCAACATGGCGCCGATTACGATGATCCAGGCCATCCAACTGAAAACGGTGATCGCCAAACTGTCGCTCCCCGCAGGAGATTGACGAGAAGTATACCGCGCGGACTTGCGCGGCGTGCCAAACTCAACTCATCGTCTGCGGCGCGATTTCATCGGCTGTCGGCAGGCGTCGAGTTTGCAGCCAGATGCCGATCGTCCACGCCGCCGCCACGATCGTCAGTCCCGCCGCCAGCACGAAGGGGGGCCAGGCGCGGTCCTTCAGGTAGATCGCGCCCGCCACCGCCGGGCCGAACACGCGGGCCAGGCTGCCCATGCCGTGGAAGAGTCCGAACGCCGCGCCCTGCACCGCCGACGGCGCGGCGTGGGCGACGAGCGACGACATCGCCGGCGTCTGCAGGCTGCGGCCCAGCGCGTTGAAGATCACCGCCAACACCAGCAGGAAGACCGCCGGCGCGAACGACGACTGCGCGTACAGCAGCATCGCCGTCGCGAACAGCAGCGGCCCCGCCACCGCGAGCGTCCACTCGCCCACGCGGTCCTTCAGCCGGCCGATCAGCCCGCCCTGCACGACGATGATCATCACGCCCGCCAGCATGAACGTCATGCCGACGCCCAGCTCGCCGAACTTGAAGAAGTCCTTCAGGAACAGCGCGAACACGCTCTCCATCGTCACGAACGCGAACATCGAGAGGAACCACACCATCGAGATCTGCGCCAGGATCGGCTGTTTCATTAGCCGGGCCGATCGCATGAAGTGCGATCCGCCGGATTCGGGCGCGATGGCGGGGTTCTTCAGCGACTCGGGCAACTTCAGGTACGCCAGCGTCGCCGCCGTCAGCGAGAACAGCGCCGCCGCGAAGGGCGGGAGCGCCTCGTTGAAGTGCCCCAGCAACCCGCCGATGCCCGGGCCCAGTGCGAAGCCCATTCCGAACGCCGCGCCGAGCAGGCCCATGTACTTTGCCCGCTGTTCTTTGGGGACGATATCGCTCACGTACGCCTGCGCTGCCGACACGTTGCCGCCGGAGATGCCGTCGATCACGCGGGTGAAATAGACGACGCCAAGGCCGAGCGTCGCGTCCTTGAAGTGCATGGCGGTCGCGATACCGAGGATGACCGACGCCGAGGTCGTCCCCAGTTGCGAGAACACCAGCACCGGCCGCCTGCCGACGCGGTCGGAGAGCGAGCCGAGGATCGGCGTCGCCACGAACTGGCACAGCGAATACACGCTGAGCATCAGCGTCACCTGAAGCTCGCTGGCGTTGAACTTCAACGCGTAGAACGGCAACAGCGGAATGATGAGGCCGAAGCCGAGCATGTCCACGAGGACGATCAAAAATAAAAGCCAGAACCCCTTCGGCGTCGATTTCGGCTCATCAAACTCAGTTGCGGTTACGGTCGACATTCGAGGAGGATGATAACGGCGAAGAAAGGCGAAGTCAGAATTTTGAAGGATGAAATCAAATCAGGCCGGAAAAATCAGTTGTTTTTTGCTCTTCGTTCCTCATACTTCCGGCCTTGCTTCCGAGCATTTCCAACATCCCTCGCGCCGAATTTCGCGCCGCCATGCTGGCGATCGTGGTGGGGCTGTTGTTACTGGCGATCAAGTTCGCGGCGTACTGGCTGACCGGATCGTCGGCGATCTTTTCCGACGCGGTGGAGAGCATCGTCAACGTGCTGGCGTCGCTCATGGCGCTGTGGGCGCTGGCGTTGGCGCACGAGCCGCCGGACGAGGCGCATCCGTATGGGCATGGCAAGGTCGAGTTCATGTCGGCCGGGCTCGAAGGCGGGATGATCCTGCTGGCGTCGGTGTTCATCTTCGTGCGCACGGTGGACGTGTTGCTGTTCCACGAACTCGAGCCGACGCGCCTCGACCTGGGCCTGGTGCTGATCATCGCGGCGATGCTGATCAACGGCGGCGTGGGCTGGCTGCTGATCCGCACCGGACGCAAGCAGGGGTCGCTCACGCTGGAGGCGGACGGCCACCACCTGATGAGCGACGCGGTGACGAGCGTGGCGGTCATCGCAGGCCTGCTGGCGGTGCGGCTGACGGGGTGGGCGGTGGTCGATCCGATCGTCGCGGTGCTGATCGCGGCGTACATCGCCTGGGCGGGCATCGGCTTGCTGAAAAAGGCGTTCGGCGGACTGATGGACGAGCAGGATCGGGCGGACGAAAAGGCGCTGGCCGAACTGCTGGATGCCCACGTTGGCCCGAATGGCGCCGAGCCGCGCATCTGCAGCTATCACAAGCTCCGCCATCGCCACAGCGGCCGGTATCACTGGGTGGATTTTCACGCGGTGGTGCCGGCGGACCTCAACGTGGCGCAAGGCCACACGATCGCCAGCCGCATCGAGTTCGAGATCGAACAACGCCTCGGCGAAGGCAAGGCGACGGCGCACGTCGAGCCGTGCATCAGCCCGTCATGCAGGATTTGCGCAAAGGACGCCGATCCAGCTCAGACCGGCTTAACCGACTCCACCTGCACGTGATACACCCCGGTGATCTTGCCGTCCGGGTCTTTGACCACCTTGATCGTCAGCACGCCCGTCACGCGGACGAGGCCATCGTAGTAGGGGACGGGGTCGCCGGTGGCGGTCGACTTGATGAAGTGCTGGATCTGCGGCGGGCCGGAGAAGCAGCACTTGGCGATGGAGTACACCAGGTCGAAATTGTTCAATCGCGGGCCGCTGGCATCGGGGGCCCACATTTCGCCGATGAGGATGACCTTCTTGCCGTCGAGTTCGCGATAGCGCGGCGGGACGTCGTCGATCGTGCCGTGCCGCTGGTCGAACGGGAACGTGCTCATCGACTTCAGGTCCACCTCGAACGCGTCGCCGCGCTGCTTCACGCCATGCGTGCCTGCCACCTGCCACCAGAGGTAGAACAGGAACCCGAAGATGCACACCACCACCAGCCCGAACACGACGATGCGCGGATTGACCCACGGCCCGCCGGCGGGCTTCGGGGCGGCGTGATAATCGACGACGGACTGAGGCGGCGTTGATGAACTCATGATCTGATTTCCTCATGAATGACGACGTGGCGTCATTCCTGCGGTTCTCACTTTCTTCACTGCGGCGCGAACTTGATGCTCGTCGGCTCGATTTCAAACAGCCGCAGCACGTATCCATCCTCCTTGTGGACGCTGACCTTCAGCGTTCCCTCAACGGTAATGCGTTCGATGGTCGGCTCCAACCATTTTCCTTCCGGCAACTTAACGTACGCAATATGTTGCAGTTTGGGCGCGGTGCCGAAGCAGCAGCTCATCAGGTCGTTGACGAGGATGAAGCGGGTGACGCGTCCGACCTGGTCGAGCGGCATCATCTGGCCGGGGAGCTTCACCTTTGCCCCGGAAAGCGCGACGACGTCTTCAGGGAGAACGGAATCCTTCGATTCGTCGAATTCGAAGTTGCCGAGTTCGTGGAGGGTCAGCTCCATCGTCTCCCCCTTTTTCGGCCGGCGATGGGGGACGCGTTCGGCGGCGGCGGACGGGATCGTCGGCCCGCCAGCAGTGGCGGCGGGTTGGGTCGAGGGATCGATGCCGCGCTCTTTCATTAGCGATAACTGCTTTGCGGCAAAGCGGATGCGCTCCTTCATCATCGCCGTCTGATTCGCGTCGAGCTTGCCGTCGAGCTGGGCGTAGATCTCCATCGCGGTCTTGTAATCCGCGGCGGCGAAGGCTTGATCGGCTTTGGCAAGCAAAGCAGTGGCGGCCTCGGCCTGGGCTTTGGCGTCCTCCGCCTTTGCGAAAGAAAGCAGCCCGGCGGTGGCCGTAAGTGTGGTGAGGACAAGAAATTGGTGAAATCGGTTCGGCATCATTCGGCGATCAGGTTGTCTGCCACGCTGGTGGAGTACGCCTTCAGCGCCGGCACGAGTCCCGCGACCACTGCCAGCACCACGGCACCGGCGAAGTATAGCAATTCGCCGCCGCTGAGGTGCGCCCAGTTGAAGCCTTCGCCCATCGCCTTGTCCAACGCCGCCGACGCGATCGCCGCCAGGCCCATGCCGAGGCCGACGCCGAGGACCGCGCCGATCAGCCCGATCACGCCTGCTTCGAGGCAGATGATCGACAGGATCCGCGTTCGGGTGGCGCCCAGGGCCCGCAGGATCGCGATCTCGCGCCGCCGCGAGGCGATGGAGTTATAGATGCTCACCAGGATCGACACTGCCGCCACCACCGAGACGAGGACCGCCAGCAGCAACAGCACGAGGCTTGAGCCGCGCAGGAACGTCTTCGTGAACTCGCGCATCTCCTGCGCGGGGTTCACCGCCATGGCGTCGGGGGTCTGCATGTAATCCCATATCACCGCCATCGCCGATTGCCCGGACCGAGACTTCACGAGCACCGAGCTGATCTTCCAGTTCTCCCGAGGCACCTCCAGCGCAATCCTGCCGTCGATCAGCTCGTAGGCGTGGTCGTGATGGTGGTGGTCGTCGTCATGTTCATCGTGCTCATCATGCTCGTCGTGTTCGTCCGCCGGCTGCGTGGCAGGGGCGGGCGCAGGCTCGGCAGCGGGAGCAGGGGCGGTCGCCGGAGGCTGGGTTTCGGCCTTTTGCGCCTCGCGATACTCGGCCACCTTCTGCGCCATCGCCTCCAGGGCCGTGCCGTGCTCGGGAATCGCAAAGAAGCCCGTCAGGGGGATAAGAATGATGCGGTCAAACGCCGTTTGAGTGGGTTCGAGAATGCCGACGACCACCCACTTTTCGTCGTGGGCGTGCTCGTCCGCCTTGCCTTCTTCGGAGGCCCCGTGCGACGCCTGGAACGAATCGCCAAGCTTCATGCCAAGCTTTTCCGCCACCTCGGCGCCGAGGACGCATTCGAACTTGTCCGCCTCGAACCCGCGCCCCTGCGCAAACGCGAACGGCCTGCCCGGCCGCGGCTCGATCGGCCCGCCGATCAGCGACAACGCGCCGCCGACCGCGTCCAGTACCTGCTGTCCGGCCTTGGTGACGGCATTGCGGTCTTCGGAGGTGGCGAGCAGGTCGACCAGTTCCATCGCGTGCTTCGAGGCGGCCTCAAATTGGCGCTTGATCTCCGGATCGAACGCCGCGCCGGCCTTGCCGGCCGCGTCAAACTGCTGCTGCAACGCGAAGAGCTGCGGCAGCGCCGGCGAGTTCACC
The DNA here is from genome assembly GCA_037189665.1 of Phycisphaerae bacterium. Classification (GTDB taxonomy): domain Bacteria; phylum Planctomycetota; class Phycisphaerae; order Tepidisphaerales; family Tepidisphaeraceae; genus BPJO01. The sequence continues at coordinate 35,637 of JBBCIV010000154.1, forward strand.
GGGACGGGCAGCGTGGGCGTGCGCGCGGGATCGATCGCCGGCTCGACGATCGCGCGAGTTTGCTCGAACTGCTTCCGCACCTCCTCCCGCGCGGCGGCTAACTCGGGCGTTTCGAAGATTTTGGGCTGGGTGGCCACCAGCTTGTGGCTGCGATAGCTGTCGCCGGTGGCGATGGGGGTCATCCATCGCACCTCGCGCCGCAGGCGGGTGGCGAGGTCTTCGTAGACGGCGTACGAGATCGTGCCCTGTGCCTCGGACACCTGGTAGACATTGTTGAGCACGAGTTGAAGCTTTGACCCCTTCGGACCGACGATCAGGTCGAACCCGAACTCCGATTGCCCGAAGAGCTTGTCCCCCTCTCGCTGCACGATGAGGATCGCCGTCGCCAGCGCGACGCCGAGCGCGACGGACAGGATCGTCAGGACCGTCGAGAGCGACCGCTGGCGAAGCTGCTTGAGGATGATCTGGAGGAGATTCATGGGGAATGTTGAGTGTCGCGAATGACGAATATCGGGACGTGCCTTTGACTTCGGCACTCCGCATTCGACATTTTTTATGTTCGGTTCAGCTCCTTCAGGTCCACCACGCGGGGCAGTTGTTTGGCGATGTCGTGGTCGTGGCTGACCATCAGCAGCGAAGCGCCGACCTCGGTGCAAAGCTTGCGGATCAGGTCGAGCACTTGCTGGGCGTTGTTGGGGTCGAGCGCGCCGGTCGGCTCGTCCGCCAGCACCAGCCGCGGCCGGCTGGCGAGGGCGCGGGCGACGGCGACGCGCTGCTGCTGCCCGACCGACAGCTTGGCCGGCTGGTAGTTCAGGCGGCTGCCGAGGCCCACCTCTTCCAGCAGATGCTTTGCCCAAGCCCGATCCGCCTTGCGGCCGGTGAAGCTCATGCCCAGCAGCACGTTCTCCATCGCCGTAAAGCCCGGCAGCAAGTGATGTGTCTGAAAGATGTAGCCCAGGTTCTGGCCGCGAAACACGTCGCGAACAGCTTCGGAAAGCGAGGTTAATTCAGTACTTATGCCATCCCATGAAAACGCGATTGACCCGGAATCCGGCGTCACGATGCCGGCGATGGTGTGCAGCAGCGTCGTCTTGCCCGTCCCGCTGCCGCCGAGCAATGCGACGTGCTCGCCATCGGCGATGTGGAACTGCTCGACGTTCAACACCGTCACCGACCCGCCGTCGGGGCTGTCGTATGTCTTCAGGAGTTGTTGGATCGATAACGCCATGCGTCTGAAAATGGAGACGAGAGAGTAAACGACAGTCTAACAGAAATGCAAATGAGTTGCAGCTAACGACAGTTTCGGTACCCGTTTCGGCTGCGAAGGATGTTGCGTCGTCGCCGGCAGAGCCTATCTTCGATCCGATGTCCCTCGCCCACGATCTTCAGTTCGCCGTCGAGACCGCGCGTGCCGCGGGGAAGGTGGCGTTGCGGTATTACGGAACCGTCGAACGCCTGACCAAAACCCACGCCACCACCACCGCCGAGGCCGTGACGGAGGCGGATCGGGCCACGCAGCGGCACATCCTCGACGCACTTCGTCGGCGTTTCCCGACCGACGGCATTATCGGCGAGGAGAGCGACACCGGCGACGCCATCACCTTCGAATGCCCCGATCTCGACGGCCGCAACTGGGTGATCGATCCGATCGACGGGACCAACAACTTCATCTCCGGCATCGGCGTCTGGGGCGTGTGCATGGGCTTGCTGGAACGCGGCGCGCCGGTGCTGGGCGTCGTCTATGACGTCACGCGCGATCTGGTCTACTGCGCCGCCAAGGGTGAGGGCGCGTGGGCGGGCAACCGCCGCGTGCAGGCGTTGCCGACGCCGATGAGCGATTCATCGGTGCTCATGCTGACGAGCAACCTCATCGACAAGGACGGCCGCTGTCCGAAGTGGGCGTGCGATTGCATCGGTCAGACCAACTGGAAGATCCGCATCTTCGGCTCCGCCGCGATCGAGGCGGTGCAGGTGGCGGCGGGCGTGGCGCACGGCGCGATCACGGTCAACGGCAAGCTCTGGGACTGCGTCGCCCCCGCGGCCATCGTCCTCGAAGCCGGCGGCACGATCACCGACCTGCAAGGCCAGCCGATCTTCCCGTATGGCCTTAAAAGCTATACGGGGGCGAAGGTTCCGTACCTGTCGGCAGCGCCGAACGCGCGGGACGCGCTGCTGCGACACATCGCCGAAAACCCGTAAGCCTTTGGGGCGGCCTTGCAGGTTGCCTGACGATGCGCCCTCGCGCAACGCCGTTCATCGCCGCCGACGTCGCACGAACATCAGGCCGACGAAGGAGGCCGCGGTGAAGAGGGTCGGCTCAGGCACGGCCGCCACTGCAGCGTACGCGTCCACGCGGCCGTAGCCGCTGAGGTAGTCGTAGCCGGGGGCGTGCATGTCGACGGCGGTGTCGAACAGCAGTTGATACAGTTGGCTGACGCTCAGCGAGATGCCCAGGTCGTTCGCCCGCTCCATCATCAGTGCTGCGACCGCCGCCACGTGCGGGGCGGCGGCGCTCGTGCCGAAGAAGTTGGGGAACGCGTCGGGATCGCCGGCGTAGTCACTGCCGAAGAACGTCGTGTTTCCGCCGTTAGGTCCGGTCAGGCGCGGCACGTCGAGAATCTCAAAGATCGGGTTGCCGTCCTCGTCGAACAGCAGCGTGCCCGGGCCGCGGCTGCTGAAGCCTTCCACGCTGGTGAGGTTGTCGAAGCGATGCGCCGCGACGGAGACGCCATCCGGGCTGAGTTGATGGCCGAAGATGGTGGGGGAGTTCGTGTCGTCGTCGTCTGTGATTGTTCCCTGGACGGTCACCTTTAGTCGCTGATTTGTAATGCCGGATGTTTGGTCGACGTAGATACCAATCGACTGGGCGACGCCTGTTGAGTTCGTGTAAGCGGCGAGTTCAACCGGGTCGTCCAAATCAAACAGATAACTCGCACCTTGGCTCGGCAGCAGCAACGTGCCAGTTGTAAGGTTGATGAGATACAAATCGAAGTTGCTCTGTACGGTCGACGCGCTGTTCAGCGATTTGTACGGGTCTTGCCAGTGTAGTTGAACGACTGCACTGGAGCCGGGCGCGATCGTGCCGAGGTCCAGTACGTTGTCCTGGCCGACGCCAGATTTGAAGTCGTGCGATTTACTATTGCCGCCAGTTCCGCCGATAGGAGTGTAGATCCCCTCGTAGGCTTCCGTGCCGGCGTTGCCAGCGGCGGTGAAGTAGGCCACGCCGTTGTTGCGCGCGTTACGGATTGCCATCGATGCCGCGTCAAGCTGGTAAGCCGGCTGTGTTCGGAGGGCAACGTCGTCGACGATCACGTTTGCGCCCGCGGCCACGAGATTGTTGATCGCCGTGGCGATCGAATAGCCGCTGGGCTCCAGCCCTGTGCCCGAATAGGTATTGTTGAACGCGGAGTGAAACAGGATCTGCGCTCCCGGCGCTACATCGTGGACGATCTCCGCCATCGCGCGACCTTCGTCGATGGAGTTGAGGTGAAAGTCGTCTTTGAGGATTGTCACGCCGGCAGGCAAATCGCCCGAGGTCACGCCGGCGGCCTGTCCGCCTAGGGCGTTGAACGAATCGGAAATAATGCCAATTTTGATACCTGAACCAGAGACGTTGAACCCGGTGATCGGATCCCGTGCCGCTGGCGCGTTCATCACACCATCGCCTTGGGAGGTCACCAATCCTGTGCGTAAAACGCGAAGCCAATCGGCGCTGGTAGACGAC
>JBBCIV010000155.1:0-16896 GCA_037189665.1 Phycisphaerae bacterium
TCAACCCGGTCGCCATCGCGTCGCGCACGAAGGCGAACGCCCAGCGCGTGGCCGACCGGCATTCGATCGGCAAGGTGTACGACACCTACGAACAGCTCCTCGACGATCCGACGATCGAGGTGCTCGACGTCGCCCTCACGCCGCAGCATCAGTTCGGGCTGGTGAAGGCCGCGTGCGAGCGAAAGACGGTCAAGGGCATTCTCGCGCAGAAGCCGCTGGCGCAAAGCCTTGATGAAGCGAAGGAGATGGTTCGCCTCTGCGATGCTGCGGGCATCAAGCTGGCGGTGAACCAGAACATGCGGTACGACCAATCCGTCCGCGCGGCCAAGTCGCTGCTGGACGCCGGCGCGCTCGGCACGCCGGTGTTCGCGACGATCGATATGCGAGCGATCCCGCACCTGCAGCCGTGGCAGGTGGACGTGGGATGGGTGACGCTGCGGATCATGTCGATCCACCACCTCGACTGCCTGCGATACTGGTTCGGCGATCCCCGCCGCATTTTCTGTAGCACCCGGCCAGACCCGCGGACGCCGTTCGATCACACCGACGGCATCTGCACCTACATATTGGAGTACAACGACGGCCTCCGTTGCGTCGGCATCGACGACATCTGGACCGGACCGGCCCGCGAAGGCTGCCCGAGCGACAACGGCATCCGCTGGCGCATCGAGGGCACCGACGGCCTCGCCACCGGCGACATCGGCTGGTGCAAGGACCCGTACACCACGCAATCGTCCATGCGATACGCCCGCAAAGGCGATGCCGACTTCATCACGCCCAAGTATGACGGAAGCTGGTTCCCCGACGCCTTCGCCGGCACGATGGGCCAACTCCTGATCGCACTGGAGACCAATGCGGAGCCCGCCATCAGCGGGCGCGACAACCTCAAGAGCATCGCGTTGGTCGACGCCGCCTACGTCAGCGCGGCGGAACATCGCGTCGTCGATCTGAACGAGTTCCACTGACCCCACTCACACACAGGAAGCACCTCCATGAAGCTCGGCATCATCAACAGCGCCTTCGCCCAGGCCGGCGTCGATACCGCCACCGGCCTCAACCACATCGCCCGCATCGGCTTCGACTCGGTGGACCTCTTCGCCGAGGCGATGACGATCTCCGCCGACGAAAAACGGCTGATCGCCAGCACCTGTTCCAAGGCCAATCTGCCGATCGTCTCGTGCGTGTGCGTGGCGACGGGGCTGGTCGATTTCAACGATCCGGTGCGCGACTTCCACGTCGAACGCGCCAAGAAACACGTCGATCTCGCCGCCGACCTGGGGGCGAAGAACGTGCTGCTGGTGCTGGGCGAATACATCTGGCAGCGCGAGGTCATCCCGCCGGCGGCGCAGTGGCAGTGGGCGATCGATACCTGCCGCATCCTGGGCGATTACGCCGGCAAGAAGAACATCGACATCGCGCTGGAACTGGAACCGTTCAGACTCAGCCTGCTGAACAACGTGAACGAGATGGTCCGCTTCATCGACGACTGCAACCACCCGCGCGTGCGGGCGAACATCGACGTCAGCCATCTCGTGCTCTCCGACACCTCGCCCGCCGACCTCGCGAAGCTGAAGGGCAAGGCGATCCACGTCCACATCAGCGACTGCGACGGCAAAGTTCACGGCGACCTCCCGCCGGGACGCGGCGTGGTGAAGTTCGCGCCGTATCTTCAGGCCATCAAAGAACTGGCCTTCGACGGCGTCGTGTCGATCGAACTGGAATACTCGCCCGATCCGTCCAAGATCGTCGAATGGGTGGAAGAAGCCTACACCGCCACCGACAAACTGATGAAGCAGGTCGGCCTGCGGTCGTGATCCGCCATGCTAGGTGTTCTCGGCGCGCCGCCTACGCTGTGACCTGCTGCCGCAACGGCGTAATCTCAGTAGTCGGGCAGGAGATCGAGAGAATCCTGGCCTTCGCCTTCCAACGGCTTCATCGCCACTTACGGCATGCGCCGCAGGCCTTCCCATCGCACCGTCCATCCCTCCGTCGGAAAACCGGGCGTCGGGAGATCGGGTGCGCCGTCCCACCCCGCTGCCATCATCGCCACCGCCGCCAGCAGCCCGCCGTTGCCGGGCAGATAAAGCGCGAGCCCCGGCCGCTGGTAGTTGTGGCCGCCCTTCGAATACGTGTTCTTCTTCGACTCGACGAACAATGCGTCCACCGCCAGATCGCCTCGTCCCGCCCGCGCCGCCGCCATCGCCACCATCGGGAAATCCCATCCCCAACACCGATCCCACTGCCACACCTGCATGACCTTCTCCACCGTCCGGCGATGCGTGGCCGGATCGACCCCGTCGCCCGCCAGCATGCCGCGCGTGCCCACCAACGCCGGATGCTCCCAGTTCCACTCGGTGTAGGTCGCCGTCATCCCCTCCTGCATCAGGTACAACCCATCCTGCTCGGCCAGCGGAGGGAGTCGCTCCAATATCGTGTCCCACGATTCGTTCCGAGGCAGCCCGCGACGCTCGCGCCATTGCTGGGCGACGCGCAGCCCCCATCGCCAGTAAACAAGCTCGAACGCCGGATTGCGGCTCGTCATCGGATCCGTATTCTCCGACACCGTCTTTAACGGCGGACCGAGGACGTATCGGTTCTCCGCCGACTCCAGATGCGCATAGGACGCCATGAACTCCGCCGTCTCTTCGACGACGTCTCCCCAGTTCTCAAGCGTTTGCGACGTGGGACGCTCGCGGTAGATCAGCTCAGCGTAGTAGATGGGGTGCGGCTGCTGCCAGATCAACAACGGCCCGACCGGAGACGGCGAATCCACGCCGTCCGGCCCCACCATCTTCGGCCACCGCGCGCCCGCGTATCCCTGCCGCGCGGCAATCCGACGTGCCTCCGACAATACGCGGTGGTAATACCCAAGACTTCGCTCCAGAAGCGGCAACCGCCCCCACAGCGCGAAATGCACGCCATGCCACCAGTGCATTTCGAGATGGAACTTTCCGTACCATGAATTGCACGTCACGCCCGTTTCGGCCGGCGGAAGCGTGCCGGCGCAGTTCAGCCGCATGAGATACTGCGAGGCAACGACGCGTCGCTCGAGTTCCGGCGCTCGCGGATCGGCGCTGCCCTCGAAATCGACGGCCGCACCGCTCATCCAGTAATCGTTCCAGAAACGGGCGCTATCGGCCTGCGCCTCTTTAGTGCTCGGCAGCGCCAACGGCAGCGCATCCTGTCCGAAGGCAACCACGCACTCGATCTGATCTGAATCGGCCGCCGCAATGGTGAAGTGATGGGGTTCGCCCGACTCCCACCGCGCCGGCGAACTCCATGCCGCCGCGACATGATAACGATCGGCATCCAACTGCCGCACCAGGTTTACCCTGCCTTCAGCCGGCCGCGTAACGATCGTCTCATGTGCGTTCGGCTGACTCCAATCCGCCGCGTTCACCTCTGGACTGCCATACGGAAAAGCGAGCAGGATTCCGACCTGGCCGCTCGCCACCAGCGGGCTGCGCACCCGCACCGCCACGCCGTCGAGCCGATCGCCGCAGCAACACGTCTCCACCTCGACCGGCTGCCCTTCAAACGCAAACCGGCTGCGCAGGAGCCCCGACCACATATCCAGTGACTGCTCGATCGGCGAGATGTCCCCCAGCGTCGCCCGCCGGCCGTCCTGCGCCAGGAGCAACAGCCCGATCCGGCCAAGATGCAGCCGGTGGGGGCTTTGCCGCAGATGATCGAACAACCGCTCCTGACCCTTCTTGTGCACGTGATATCCGACGCCCCGCCCATATGTATCCACTTCGGTTGCCCGCAATCGCTGGCCGACAAGCTCCGCCGGCATCGGAAAGCGATGCCAGCCCCATTGCGATTGTGTGCAAAGCGGGATATCCGACTCGTACGCCTCCGGAAACGTCTGCAACCCCGTCACGTCGGCCGTAAAGGCGAACTCACCGTTGCCGACGCTCAACGGCGACAGGCGATCGAACGCCCGAATCTCAATTCGATGCCGCGCGACAACTGCTTTTCGGTCAATCGATGAAATGGCAGGACTCGATGGGCTCGTCATCAACAATACCTCCTCAACACTCCCGCTCCGACTGCCTACCTTACTTCACCGCCGCGGGGCAACTAGCCGTCGCCCGTGCGATGCGATTTGAGCACCAGTTTTGACGGATTGTTCAACCGCGGATTACTGGTTGACCTTGGGATTGGATCTCGCCTCGATAGTTCCATAGGAAATTAATTGCATCTGGAGAAATTTCGACTAATCCCCTTCGATCGCCGCCGTGTTGAAATCGACTGCGCCGTAGAACACCGAGACGCCGGCAAGCCTCATTCGGTTGGACGAGCCGAGCGGCGGCTTGTCAGGAGCAAAACCGTCTATCTGAAGCGGAGGGAGGGCAAGGCGATCACTGTCGCGGCCGACTCAAGCCGTCCAAGGTTAATCATATCCTCGACAGGCAACTCTCACGGCCAATCGCGGCTTGATACGATTTCTGGGGTCTTCCCGCCTTTGACATTTGTGGTATGATCCCTCCGCCATCGCTTCGGCGGTGAACACATTACGATGGGCAGGGCCAGCAAAGGCAAGAAAACCTGCCCAAAATGCACTGGCAAGCGATCATAAGTCCTTGTCAAATAAGGATCAGCTTTGCGGGCGTAATTCAGTGGTAGAATGCCAGCTTCCCAAGCTGGACGTCGTGGGTTCGAATCCCATCGCCCGCTCTTTTAGCATCACTTCGCACGTCATCGCTAGACGACGTATTCTCTTCGGTTTTACGGGTCTCGCCAATGAACCTCTAAGCTGCTGTGTAATTGGTCGTGATCGACCATCTCCCCATGAACTAACGGTTCAGACGACGTTGTCAGTGGTGGTAGGAAGGTGAAGGGTTACGCGGAGCCCGCGTGCAGGAAGGTTGGCAAGCCGCATTTCGCCGCCGTGGGCGTGGACGATGGTGCGGGCGATGGAGAGGCCCAAGCCGACGCCGCCCGTGTCACGAGAACGGGAGGTTTCGAGGCGGACGAAGGGGGTAAAGACGCGCTCGTGATCCTCGGCCGGGATGCCGGGCCCCTCATCATCAACGATGATATCGATCGATTCGCGATGCTCTTCGAGTCTTACTTTTGCGCGGGCGCCATAGCGAACGGCGTTTTCAATGACGTTTCGCAGCGCCCGCTTGATCCCCTCCGGCCGGCACCGGCACGCGATGCGACGGCCGGCCTCGAATGAGATGTCCCAGCCCATGTCGGCCAGGTCTTCGCAAAGACTTTGCACGAGCGAATCCAAGTCCACCGGACGCGTCGGTTCAACAACCGATTCCTCACGGGCGAAGTTCAGCGTCGCGTCAACCATCGCCTGCAACTCGTTCAACGTGCCGATGATCTTCTCGCGCATCTCAGGTTCGGCGATGAACTCGGCGCGCAGCCGTAGAGACGTGATCGGCGTTCGCAGGTCATGGCTGATCGCGGCGATCATGTTGGTGCGGTCTTCGACGAACCGCCGCAACCGCGCCTGCATGCGATTGATCGCGGCGGCAGTGCTCTGGATATCCTCGGCGCCCTCTTCGGGCAGCGGTTCGACCGTCTCGCCCCGCCCCACTCGGTCAGCCACGTTCGCCAGCCTCCGCAACGGACGGCCCACCCGACGGGCCACCAACACCGACGCCAGCGACAGCAGCAGCGCCGACAACCCGAACGACGCGTAGAGCGCCGTATTTCCCTGCTCCAGCTCACGCGGTTTGGCTGTCACGGCGTTGACGAACAGATCGTCGCGCACGTTCAGGATGACGCCCATGCCATTCCACGAAGGGAGGGGCACGAACTGGCCGTTGAACACCACGCCGCGCTGCGACGGCGCGATCGCTTCCCAATCGCCGCGTTCGTCGGGCAACTGGTCGGCAACGAAGAGCGACGGCCGGGTGGCGGGCTGGGCTCCCGTGGATCGATTCGCGCCGGCCTGCCCGGCGCCGGCGCGAACCTCCAGCAGATGAGCGCGCGCGTCCGCCTGCCACCTCACTACATCGCTCGCGGGCGCGGTACTGATCCAATAGCGATTGAACGGCGAGTTGACGGAACGAAGGATATCGCCGTGCAGCGATTCGTGTGTGTGGCGGATCAGCGACGCGATCGCCGCCGTCCGCGCAACGCAGTCGTCGCGGCGGATCTGAAACAGCGCCCTCTCTCGCTCGTTCTGCGAGATCACCAGTGCGATGCCGTACGACAGCGCCAGCGCCAGCAACATCACCGCGATGAGTTGCCCGGTCAGAGTGTGCATCCAGAAAATCCGCTTCACGCCTCGCTCACCTTTCCGGTGAAGATGTAACCGTCGCCCCACTGCGTCTTGATCAACGTGGGGTTTTTCGGGTCCGGCTCGATCTTCCGCCTCAGCCGACTGATCTGGTTGTCGATGCTCCTGTCCCAGAAATCGCCGCTGCGCCCGGCGGTCTGCTTCAGCAGATGATCGCGGCTGAGCACGATGCCGGGCTGCTGCAGGAACACCGTCAACAGCTTGAACTCCGCCGTGCTCAGCGGCACCGCCACGCCATCAGGGCCGGTGATCTCGCGCTTGGCGAGGTCGAGCGACTGGTCGTCAAACCGAATCACCGCCGGCCCCATCGGACGGCCGGCGGGCTCGCCCGTGCCGGTGCGGCGCAATACCGCCTTGATCCGCGCCAGCAGTTCGCGCGGGTTGAACGGCTTGGTCAGGTAATCGTCCGCACCGATTTCCAGACCTACGATCCGATCGATATCGGTGGCCATCGCCGTCAGAAAGATGATCGGCGCCACCTTGTGTGCGTACAGGTATCGGCAAAGCGAGATGCCGTCCTCGCCCGGCATCATGATGTCCAGCACGATCAGGTCGGGCACCTCGTTCTCAAGCTCACGGCGAAACGCCTCCGCCGTCGCGGCGACGGTGATGCGAAATCCGTTCTCACCGAGGTAGCGAGCCAGCAGTTCACGGATGTCCTGATGGTCGTCCACGACGGCGATATGGTGCCTGCGGTCCATGGTTCACCCTATCATTCGTTTGACACCTTGCATGAGCAAGGCAACGTCGCACGGAAGTTGTATCAATGCGTAACAACCCCGATACAACTTCGCAGAACTTGAGACAGTTTTCAGACGGAATCGTCAAGCTTCCCCTGCGACAACCCGCTACAGTCCCGGCACGATGTGGATCGTCCTCTTCGCATTGCGGTACAAATATACGGTCGGCGTCCTGGCGATACTGATCGTGCTCTTCGGCCTGCTGTCGATGCGGCGGATGTCGACCGACATCCTGCCCCGCGTGGACAGCCCCGAAGTGCTGCTCGTCTGGACGTACAACGGCCTGGACGCCTCGGAGATGGCGGCCAAGATCACCTCGTTCTCCGAGATCGCCACGCTCAACAATATCGACGACCTGGCCGAAGTGCGGTCTGAGACGTCCAACGGTACTGCGCTGATCAAGCTTCGCTTCCAGCCATACGTCAATATTTCCACGGCGCTAGCCCAGGCGACGAGCGTTTCGCAGACGATCCTCCGCCGTATGCCGCAGGGCACCACGCCGCCGCTGATCGTGCGAACGAGCCCGTCGAGCGTGCCGATCGTGCAACTGGTGGTGTCGTCCGACGCGATGTCGAGCGGACAACTCTTTGACTACGCCCGGCTTACGCTACGATCGCAACTCCAGAGCATTCCCGGCATGCGTATCTCGCTGCCCTACGGCGGCGCGGCGCGACAGGTGATGATCGACCTCGATCCGCTGGCGCTGAGCGCCTACGGCCTTTCCCCTGCCGAGGTCAACGCCGCCGTTGGGCGGCAGAACCTGACGCTTCCCTCCGGTTCGCTTTACGAAGGCGATCGCGAGTTGCCGATCGAACTGAACGCGAGCCCGGAAAGCGTTCAGGATTTCCTTGACCTGCCGATCCGCTCCATCGACGGCAATACCATCCTGCTTCGCGATGTCGCCAACGTCCGCGACGGCGAAGCCGTCGCCACCAACATCGCCCGCCTCAACGGCCAGAACGCGGTGATGGTCTCGATCCTCAAGCTCGGCAACGCATCGACGGTCGAGATCATCGACGGCATCCTGCAACGCCTGCCCGACATCCGCGCCGCGGCCCCTCCGGGCATGCAGGTGGAGCCGATCTTCGACCAATCCGTCTTCGTCCGCGCCGCCGTCTCCGGCGTGGAACATGAGATCCTGCTGGTCGGCGGGCTGGTGGCGCTGGTCGTGCTGCTGTTCCTCGGATCCTGGCGATCGACCCTCATCGTGCTGACGTCGATCCCGCTGGCGCTGCTCTGCTCGGTGATCGGCCTGTACCTGACCGGCGCGACTTTCAACCTGATGACGCTCGGCGGGCTGGCATTGGCCATCGGCATCCTGGTCGACAACGCGCTGGTGGAAATCGAAAATACCAAGCGCCAGATCGCATCAGGTAAAGACGTGCTGACCGCCATTCGCGACGGAGCCCAACAGGTGGCGTTTCCCGAGTTCGTCTCGACGCTGTCGATCTGCATCGTCTTCCTGCCGATCTTCCTGTTATCGGGCACCGCGTCGTACGTCTTTCAGCCACTGGCGCTGGCGGTGGTGTTCGCCATGGCGGCCAGCTATCTCTTGGCCCGGACGCTCGTGCCAACGCTCGCGTCGATCATCCTTCCCAGCGAAGTCCGCGCCGAAGCGAGGACGGCCGCCAAGCCGGCGCGCGGGTTGCGATGGCTGCACCACCAGATCGAACACGGGATGGACCGCCTCGGCCATCTGCAGGGACGAATCCTCGGCGTGTTGCTGAAGATCAAGCCGATCATGCTCATCCCGATCGCGATCGCGGTGGGCCTGGGCTCGTTCGCCGCGCTTAACGCCGGCCGGGAGTTCTTTCCCAAGACGGACGCGGGGCTGATCCGCCTGTTCGTCCGCCTTCCCAGCGGCGGCAGGGTTGATGACACCGCGCGGGCCCTGGCGGACGTGCAGCGTGAGATCCGCAATATCATCCCGCCGAACGAATTGCAGTTCGTCGTGGAAAACATCGGCGCCCCCAGCGCTGTCAACCAGGCGTGGGTCGAAACCACCGCCATCAGCGGGTCCGACGCCGAACTACTGGTGCAGTTGCACAACGATCACGCCCCGTCGCTGAACTACGAAGCCAAGATCCGCGCGATGATGGCGGAGAAGTTCCCCGACGCGCAATCGTTCTTCCGCCCCGCCGACGCCACAAGTCAGACGCTGGCCTCGGGCGCTCCGACCACCTTCGAAGTCCGCTTCATCGGCCGAGATCGACCGGGCAACCTGGCGCTGGCAAGGCAATTGATCGAGAAGATGGAGGAAACGCCCGGCATGGCCGACGTGACGCTTCGCGAGGTGCTGGATCAGCCGCGGTACTCGGTCCGAGTGGACAAGGCCCGCGCCGCGACGTTCGGCATCACGCAGCAGGACGCCTCCAGCGCCCTGCTGGCGGCGCTCGGAAGCGGCGGCACTGTGGCGGCGAACGTGTGGGCCGATCCTGCGGTCGGCACCTCATACGACGTGCAGATCATCGCCCCGCCCTCGAACCTGACGTCGATCGATCAACTGCTCAACCTGCCCATCCGCCCCTCTTCCGGCGCAGCGGCAGTGCCGTTGCGATCGTTCGCGTCGGTCGTCGAACGTCGATCGCCGGCCAGCCTGTCACGAACGACGTTGCAGCCAACGCTCACCGTCGTCGCCAACGCCGTCTCGCGCGATCTGGGCACAATTACGGCCCAATTGCAAAGCGAACTCGACGCCCTCCGCAAAGACCAGAAGCCCGGCAATCGCATCGAGCTCACCGGCCAGGCGGCGCTGATGCAATCGGCCTACGCCGAACTCATCGGCGGCCTCGGACTGGCGGCAATCCTCGTGTTCCTGGTGATGGTGGTGAACTTCCAGTCGTGGACGCTGCCGCTCGTGGCGATCTCGGGCCTGCCCGTCGCGATCAGCGGCGCCCTGTTCGCGCTGTGGCTGACCGGCACACCGCTGAGCGTGCCGGCGCTGATGGGCATCATCCTCGTCGTGGGCGTGTCCACCGCCAACAGCGTGCTGGTCAGCAGCTTCGCCCGCGATCGATTCGTCGACGGCGTGGCCGCCCGCCCTGCGGCGATCGAAGCCGCCACTACGCGACTGCGACCGGTGCTGATGACCGCGACCGCGATGATCCTCGGCGTCATTCCCATGGCGCTCGGCCATGCCGAAGGCGGCGAGCAAAACGCCCCACTCGGCCGGGCGGTGATCGGCGGGCTGCTCTTCGGCACGGTGGCATCGCTGTTCCTCGTGCCGGTCGCGTTCGACCTCGTCGCCAGCCGTTTCAAGCGCCGCCCGGTCGGGCATGAATCGATCTTCCGACCGCTTACCTCGGCTGATCCACAGGCCATCTCTCACAACGGAAACAATCACAACGGCGTTCACCCCGCGCCGGCCGCCCAACACTGAGCACACCATGAACTCCAAACGATTCACCACCATTCCGCTGCTTGCCGCCGTGCTGGCGGCGTCAACATCGGCCCTGGCGCAGGACCGCGCGAAAGTCCGCACGACCGCGCCCGAGCCGGCGATGCAGAGCCGGGCCTATCCGATTCCCGGCCGGACCGAGCCGTACGAATTCACCGCCATCTTCACCCGGGCCACCGGCATTGTGAAAGAACGCCTCTTCGACATTGGCGACACCGTGAAGACAGGCGACGTGCTGGCGATCATCGACGTTCCTGAGATCGACCGCGCCGTCGATAGCGCCAAGGCCGCAGTCGACCAAGCCCTGGCTCGCTATAACAACGCCAGGACGCTGGCCGACCGTGCCAGGACGCTGTTGGAATCGCGAGCGATCTCCAGGGAAGAGGCCGAGCAGCGCATCGCCAACGCTACCGAATACGACGCCGCCGTCCGGTTGGCCGAAGCGCAGCTGGCCAGCTTTCAGGAGCAGCAGAAGTTCGCCACCGTTCGCGCTCCGTTCGACGGCATCATCTCCGGCCGCAACTTCAACCGCGGCGACCGCGTGCGCGGCGATGCCGCGACCTCGGAAGGATGGCTGTACCGGCTCGTGCGGCTCGATCAGCTTCGCTTCGTGATCGCCGCCCCGCCCGACCTGGCGATGCAGGTCAAGGACGGCGTGATCGCCCAAATCACATTCAACGAACTGCCCGGCCGCACGCTCGAAGCGAAGGTGTACCGTCGCAGCGACGTGTTCGATCAGGCCAGTGGCACGATGCGGGTCGAACTGCTCCTGCCCAACCCGGACCTGTCGATCCCATCCGGCCTCACCGGCAACGCCACGTTCACCCTTGCTCCAACACCTGATCGATACCTCGTGCCGACCAATACGCTGGTAATGAACCGCGGGGCCGGCTCGCTTCGCGCGGTCGTCGATGGCAAGGTGCAAACCATCGGCGTCTCCGTCGGCCGCAGTCTCGGCGCGCGTGTCGAGGTGGTCTCGAGCGCGCTCAACCGCGACTTGCGGTTGATCGTCAATCCCAACGCCATGCTCCGCGACGGCGACGCGGTCGAAATCATCACCAACACCGAGGCCGCCGCACAAGGACGTTAAGAAAACAGAATGACCCGCGGATATCGAACCATGCGTGCTCTTCCTTTGCTCGGCGGCCTCGCGTTGCTGGTCGGCGGCTGTAACCTCGCGCCAAAACACGAGCGGCCGGACGTCGTCGAAGCTGATTTAAACTGGCCTTCCTATGGCGCCGATACCGCCGCCGCCACCCAAACTGCCGGCACGCGGCAGGCGGCCGACGTCGGATGGCGCGATTTCTTCTCCGATCCGAACATCCAGTTCCTGATCGAGCGATCGCTTCAGAACAACCGCGACCTCCGCATCGCCGCGCTGAACGTGCAGGCCGCGCAGGCGCAATACCGCGTTCGCCGCTCCGAACTCGCCCCTCGTGTCGATGCAAACGCCGCCGCGGAATACGAACGGTTTCCCGCCAGCGGCGGCGGACACAGCCAGTCGGAAACTTACACCGTTGGCCTCGGCGTCACCGCCTGGGAACTCGACCTATGGGGCCGCCTCCGCAATCTCGGTGACGAAGCGCTGCAAAACTATCTCGCGCTTGAGGAGACGCGTGGCAGCATCGAGATCAGCCTGATCGCCGAGGTCGCCAATGCTTACCTCACGTGGCTGGCCGACCTCGAAACAATCCGCATCACGGAAGACACCCTTCGCAGCCAGAAGGAGACGTACGACATCCAAAAACGCAGTCTTGACGGCGGCGTGGGTACCGAGGTCGATCTGACGCAAGCGCAATCGTCGGTCCACCAGGCCGAGGTGAACCTCGCCCAGGCCAAGCGGCTGCTGGCGGAAGACTGGAATCGGTTGATCCTGCTCGTCGGCGAACCGCTTGATGACGCCACGCGATCGCGCCTTGCCGGCAGCCAGGCGGCGCTCCAGTTCCCCGGCTACCTTCCCGACGTGCCCGCCGGCCTGCCATCCGATCTGCTGCTGCGGCGGCCCGACATTCGGGCCGCCGAGCGATATCTGATGGCAGCGCGGGCGCGCATCGGCGCGGCGCGGGCGGCGTTCTTCCCGACGATCACGCTCACCGGCGCGGTCGGCACCACAAGCGACGGGCTATCGGGCCTGTTCTCCAGCGGAACCGACTTCTGGCGATTCACTCCCCAACTACGCCTGCCGCTATTTGACGGCGGAAACAACCAGGCGAACCTGGACTTGGCCAACGTGCGCCAGCACATCGAAGTGGCGACCTACGAGCGGGCGGTGCAGACCGCCTTCCGCGAGGTGGCCGACGCGCTCGCCGGCCGGGCGAATCTGGTTCGCGAGTTGGAGGCACAGACGCAACTGGTGGCCGCGACGCAACGCACATTCGATCTTTATACATTGCGTTATGAACAAGGCATCGACAGCTACTTCAACGCGCTGATCTGGCAACGCCTGCTCTACACCGCCCAGCGCGATCTGGTCACCATTCAACTTCGCCAGCTATCGAACCGCGCCACGCTCTACAAAACGCTCGGCGGCGGATGGCGAGAACGCACGATTGCGGAATTGCGATCGGAATAAGCTTGCGCACGTTCACTATCGATATCGATCGGGAATCGGCACTTCGTACACCTGGCACGTGCCGCTCTGAATAGAGGTGAACGTGACCGACGCGCCGGACGGCGCGACGAGCGGGTGCGCGTGGGCGTCCTGGTCGTCGATGGTGGTGTCGTGGCGGCAGAGATCGACGACGCAATCCGGGCTGTCATCGGCAGCGGCGGGATCGATGATGGAAATCATTCCGTCGTGGCGATCGACGATGACGCGCCGGCCATCGGGCGCGCCGGTGGCGTGCCAGAAGTTGACGTCGCCGATCCGCGTTTCGTGCAGCAGACGGCCATCCCACGTACGGGCCGCGATGAACGCGGCCCCGTCAGCCCTGCCGCCGTGATAGACGATGCTCCGGCCGTCGGGCGACCAATTCTCGTGCGATCGCCATTCGCCCGGCTCCTGCACCGCCAGCGGCCGATACGAGCCGTCGGTTTCCAGACACCAGATTCGGTCATCGGCAGCGTTGCCAGTCCTCTTCAGATGCCCTTCCTGGTTGAAAACGATCCGGCCGGTGCCGAGCGGATCGAACTGCACGTGCGTTACCCAGAACGGCACCTCCGCGTGCACGCGCGGCCGGCCCGCCGCAATATCGATGAGATAAACCCGCGTCACCAGCGATTCCGCCTTCATGCGTGCGGGAACGTTGCGCATCTGGTCCCACTGCGATTTCGACGGATCGACAAACGCCCGCGGATCGGCGACGGGAATGCAGAACGTCTTCCCGTCCGGCGACGCGTGCGTGAACCCGCCAAGCCAGCCGGCGGGCAGTTCGCAGATCGTGCGCGGCCCTTCTTCCAGGTGACCGAGGTCCGCAACGCACACCGCGTCATCCTGCACGTAATAAACGCGATTGCGCACCGCATCGAGACACGGCGACGCCTTGCTGAGTCCGGCCGGCCCGCCCAACGGATAGACGTAGCTGCGAAGCAGGCCGTTCGCGTTATCGCTCAGTTGGCGGATGTCGCCGGTGGAGCGATCGACCGCCATCAGGTTGGGGCAGCCCGTCCGGTCAGACAGAAAAAGCAGCCACCGATCGTCGGCCGTCACGCTGGGACTGGTGAAGTAGAGGTGCTGGTTCTTGTGCGGCCCGCCCGTCCATTGCGTGACGGCCGCGCCGGTCTGGGGATCGAGATAGCTCGACCGCTCGGACGGCCACGTGGCGGACTTCGCTTTAGGAACGGCTGACTTCACGGTGCTCCACCGATGTCACTTCACGAGGAACGCGTTCAGTTCCATCGGCCCGGACTTCAGGTCGAACTCGATTCCGTCGCCGGCGGCGCGCGTCGGGACGACTTCGTTGGTCACGAGGTTCGTCACCGTCGATCCCGCCTTCACGCCAGGCAGCGTGATCTTGAACGTCGCGTCGGCAAAGCCCTTGTGGGCGACGCCGACGTACGTTCCGTTGGCCGAGGGATAGGTGCGGATCTTCAGGTCGTCGTTCGGCTGATCGACCACCGCGCCCGGGATGGCCGGCAGCGCCAGGTACGCCTGCGCGAACCGTCGATGCGCCGCCGCATAGCCGCGGCCGTAGGTGTAAACGGTGTAATTCAGCGTGCGGGCGTCGCTGTAGAAGTACGGCAATAGCTCCAGCGCCATGCTGAACGCCGGGCCGCCGGGCGTGATCATGTTGCCTTCGTACTTCGGGTTGATCGTGCGTGAGCCGATCTCGTCATACGACACCACATTGCTCGCCGCCAGCCCGTCCGGCGTGCGAAAGTATTCGAGGAGTTCCGGCATGTTCGCGTAGCAATAGTAATGGGTGAACGCGAACAGTTGGATGCCCTTGATGTCCTTGTACAGCGACGGACGAATGCCCAGGTCCGCGCGGTTGAGCCCGTTGTACGTCTTGCCAAAGTTACCCGTGTGCAACACCGAGATGTAGTCGGCCGGGGTGAAGGTCTTGCGCACCGCGCGCTCCTTCTCATACGCCGCCCGGCCGCCTTCGGGGGCGGGCTTGACGACGTTGGACACGAACGCCCACGCCGTGATGTCCGGCTCGATAATGCCGATCTTGTCCGGGTCCCAGTTGAAGTAGTAGAGCGTCAGGTCCGAGCGATAACTCTTGAGCAGATCGACCAGCTTCGCGTGAAAATCGGCCCGCTTCTGGTGCCACCAATCGTCGTACTTCGCCTTGCCTTCGCCCGTCGCCCAGGCCGCCCACTGCGCCTCTCCGCCACCGGGCAATTGGGTATTCGTCTCCTTGGCGAACAGTTCGAGATCGGCCTTGCCATAGCTGATCGGCAGGCGGAAGCAGCGGATGCGCCAGTGAACGCCGGTGAGTTGCGGGTTGTCGTTCACGTACGGCTTGACCAGGTGGTCCATGTACTTCTTGAGGTCGTCCCACGTGGCCGGGTGCAGCAGGTTGGCGCACCAGGGGGCAAAGCGGTTCGGCTTCGTCGGCTGGCCGTTGGCGTCGGTCGCCCAGGCTTCCTTCGGCAGGTCCTGCGAGCCGCCCCACTCAAAGCGCGGGATGTAATCGATGCCGTATCGCTTCGTCGTCTCCATAAACTTGGCATGCTGCGATTTCCGGTCCGGCCACGGCGATTCGGCGTTCTTGCCGCTGGCCGGATCATACGGCTTGCGCGACCAGTAGTCGCGCTCGTCGATCGTCACCGTCTCGTAGCCGTTGAGCGGATCGCTGTAGTTGGCGAAGAACCACTTCAGCATGATGGGCGAGATCGCGTTATAGCCCATGAGCTTGGCGTATTTGACGAAGTCTTCGGGCTCGCAATCGGCCTGGCGTTCCCAATCGAAGGCGAGGATGCGATGCGGCAGGTTGGCCGGCTTATTGATGACCGGCGCATGCTTGTCCGGATCGATCTCGTACAGCTTCATCCGCGCGACGGCCGGGCCGGCTTCCCACATGGCGTAGTAGGCGCCGGGCTTCTGCTTGTTCATGAAGTAGACCCAGAACCCGTTCTCCGCCGGCGCGCTGCCGGTTCCTCCGGTGCCGACGGTCTGATCGTCGAGCGGGACGATCACGTCGTACCACTCCCACTTCCCGCTCAGAGGCCAGGGGTCGTAAACGTCGTCGGGGCTGACGCCGTTCTTCCAGCCGACGTCCATGTAGTTCTGACCCGTCTGGATTTCGATCGGCGCGAAGCGCGGCTTGTCCTCCGGATACTCGATCCGCAGCAGATACGTCGATCGCGGGTTCAGCTTGCCCCGACCAATGCGGTAGGCGAACCACGCGTAGCCGCTCTCGCGCGCCTTCTTGCCGAGGATGTCCTTCACCCCCACATCGCCGTCGGAGCCGGGCGTCATGTGGTTGATCTCGTTGTTGAAGCCGCCCTGCATATAAGGATGCGGGCCATCGAAGATGGACGTGGAGCAATCGATCTCATCGATCAGCCGCAGCTTGCCGTACGGCGTGTCTTCCACCGTCTCCGTCATCGCCGGCAACGGCGCGTTGTCGCGCGAGGCGAAGGAAAGGTAGTCGACGTCGCGCGCGCCGGAGTAAAGCGGCCTGCCCGCAGCGCTTTCCAGCATCAGCGACGCGCGAAATCGACCTCGGAAGTAAATCGTCTGCGCCGTTTCCCGGTCGATGGCAACCGACGCCTGGGCGATGCCCTTCGGTCCGGCGGTAACGTCTGCCTTGCCGGCGGTGATCACCTTTCCGAGATAATCGTTCAGCCGATAGTTCAATCGCGTGCCCGACTCCGCCGCCACCTCGGCGGGGAAGCTGAAGACGACCTCGAACGGCTTGCCGCGCTGGGCATCGCTCAGGTCGAACAGCGACGCGGACACCGCCTCGCCGCCCGGCTCGCGGAAGCGAACCTGGTACGGGTCGAACTCCGCCGTCAGCGGGCCTTTGATGAGGCCGCTGTTGTTGCCGATGAACGTGATGAAGCCGCCCCAGATGCGGATGGCAATCGTGTTGTTCTCGCCATAACGA
>JBBCIV010000156.1:0-16970 GCA_037189665.1 Phycisphaerae bacterium
AAGTTGATCTGGCTGGACGACACCGCCGTCGCCGACAGGCCCGACGGAGCGGCGGGAATGGTGACGGCTGCGGGCGTCGTCGCGCTGGCGGTCACGCTGTTGGCGGAATCGCCGGTCGCATTCGTGGCGCGGATGCGATAGTAGTACGTCGTTGAAGCAGCCAACCCCGTGTTGCTGTAGATGGTGACCCCCGCGGCGGTGGTCGTTACCAGCGTGAGGTTCTGTGTAAACGTGCTGTTGGTGGCACGCTCGATCTTGAAGCCGGTTTCGTTGGTACTGTTGTCGGTCCAGCTCAGGTTGATCTGGCTGGATGACACCGCTGTTGCGCTTAGCCCGGAGGGGGCAGAGGGAACGGTGGAAGCAGCCTGTGTGGTAGCGTTGGAAACGTTGCTGTTGGCGGAATCGCCGGCAGCGTTGGTAGCACGAACGCGATAATAGTAAGTCGTCGAGGCCGCCAGCCCGGTGTTGCTGTAGCTGGTGGTGTTCGCCCCAACAGTGGCGACCGGCGTGACGTTCTGCGTGAAACCCGAATCAGTCGCGCGTTCGATCCTGAAGCCGGTCTCATTACTACTGTTGTCAGTCCAGCTCAGGTTAATTTGGCTGGATGACACCGCCGTCGCCGAGAGAGAACTGGGCGATACCGGCGCGGTCGGCGCACCGGCGCTGAGGGTGGCGGACATCTCGTTGACGGTGTTCAGGTTATCGATCCGCCAGCGAATATTGCTGCGGCCGGACTCGTCGTTGACGTACATGTACAGCTTGCCGTCCGTGCCGCGCGTGAGAATCGGGTTATAAGCGTTGCCGGCGGCGCCGGAGATGCCGTTGGTCGTCAGGCCGTCATTGCCGGTCAGGTTGCTGACGATCGGCGTGCCGAACTGTCCGACCGCCAAGCCGTTATCTAGATAGTGGACGAACTGGGTGGCCTGGCCACGATTCTGCCAGAACTCCCCGTGATAGCCATAGATGAGATTGCGACCATCGACCATCAGGCGATTCGCGCCGCGTTGGGCAAAGGTTTCGAACGTTCCCCCGTCACCGGAGTACGGGCCGACCGAACGGTTGGACTTCCAGGTCCACTGGGTTGCGCCGGGCGTCACCGCGCCCATGTGGAACCCGCCGACCCAGTCCTGATTCAGCGTCACCAATAGGTTCGACGAAGTCTTCACGTACGGCCCATACGGATCAGAGCCCATCCAGTTGTTGACGTACGGCGCGGTCGCCACCTGCGTGTATGCCGAGTAGATGGGATCACCATTGGAAGCGAAGCCGGTGATGGTCGCCTGGCGAAATCGAACTACCCCGGCGGTGGTATCACGGTCGGCGGTCTGGAGCGTGCCCTGCTTGTCCCAGTAGTTCCAGCGATTGATCAACACGTTGGTAACGCGCGTGCCGGTAGCAGTGAGTTCGAAAATGCGCGTGTTGTTATCGCCCGACGTGCCGCTATCCGGCCAATCAGTCACAGCATACGTGCGGCCGTTGCTGAGCGTGACCACGTCGTTAAAGCCTGAATCGCCGGCAGTGCCGTTTAGTGCATATCGGTCGTAGAACGCCGACGGCAACCCATAACCCCAGTATTTCACCGGAGTCCAGCCCTGACCTTCGATCAGAGGCTTGGAATAGTCGACACGGTATTCCGTGAAAGACGCGAAGACGCGCGTCGAGTTATTCTGGTCGACCGTCGTCTTGTACGAGTGTGGGATGTAACCCAGATTATTGATATATGTGCGACTCGAATTGAAGTGCAGCAGGCGGAACGACGCGTCATCCTGCACCCAGATGTCGCCATCTTTGCCGAACGCGATCGCGCCGCTGAGGATGAACTTATTGGTCGTGATGTCCGGCCCGTTCGCGTAGCCGCCGGCCTGCCCCAGCGTCCAGGCGAGCGCGCCGGTGCCGGTGTTGTACGCCTTCACCTGCTGGCTCGCGCCGCCGTCGGCCACGGCGACGAGATTGCCGTCCTGCGACACCGCCAGGCCCATCGGGTTGCTGAAGCCGGTAATCTCGCGAACCACCGTCGGCGTGGACGACGTCAGGTTCGTGTAGCGAACGATCTTCGTTCCCGAGATCACCCAGAGGTCGCCGTTCGGCATCGTCGCGAGACGTTTGATATTCGGAACGGAGAACGACGCCACCGAGGCAAACGTGTTTTTGTTGTAGACGTAGACCTTGTTTTCCGTCTTGTTGGCGACGAAAAGCAGGTTGCCGCCGGTCTGGACGGCAAGGCCGGACAATTCCGGTCCCGTCGGATAGTAATCAAGGTTAATGCCGACGTTTTCCTTTGCCCCCGTCGCGACATCAAACCGGCTGATCGCCAGCGGCCCGCCGCGTTCGCGGACAAAGTAAAGCTTGACGCCATCGGTCGCGATCGCGCCGGGGTAGCTGTCGCGCCAGTCGCTGTTCGGCGAGCCGACCTTGTCGGCGCCGGTCGGATCCGTCGTGTCGAACCGGCGGATCGGAAACCGGCCTTCGTTGAATCCGACGGTGAAATAGGCGGACGTCGAGTTCGGCACCATCGCGATATGTAGCGGTGTATAAAAATCACCCAGGACGCGCTGGCCGTAGGGCGAACTGGAGTTGTTGCCGACGAGTCCTTCGAAAACGTACTCAACGTTGTTCGCCAGCAGCTTTGCCGTATACGTACCCGTGGCAACCGGCTGGTTCAGATCGTTCAGGCCGTTCCAATCCACAACGACGGTGCCGGCCGGCGTTTGGCGGCCGCTCCAGAGGGTGCGGATAAGCTTGCCGGAGGAATCGTAGATGCCCGCGCTGGTCTTGGCGGCGGAGGATAGCGTGAAGGTCGCCTGGTGTGGGCCGGCGGCCTCGAAGGCGCCGACGTCCACCTCCGCGCCCTGGATGCGTGGCGCGCCGGTGGCATCGGTGGTCGGCGGGGCCGAAATACCGTATGCAAGCCAATTGTTGTCGCGGGCAAACACGCGAGAGACGCCGGCGTTGATCGGGTTCCCGAGCGTCGAGGCCAGACGAAAATCACCTGAACCCGCATTGGCGAACGTCGGCGAGAGCAGCATGCTGCGCAAGTCGTTCATGTACCCTTGGAACTGACGGCGATTCCAGGTCTGCTTCTCGGCGTTCGGATCGGCGGTCGCGGCGTTGAACCAATATTGCTTCAGCGTGTCGAACTGAGCAGCGGTGTAGTTCACGTTGTTGATTCGCGCGACATAGCCGCCCGTCGACGGATTGAAGTTGTTTCCGTCGGCGGCGACATTCCAGCCATTGTAATTGAGCGCGCTCGTTACAAAGGCGCTCGGATTGCTGACATATCCAGTGCCGACGCCGCTGAACAAATTGTTTGCCATCGAAAACGTATTGGCGCTGTTGAAGTTCACGCCGACCGATCCGCCGACGATCGTATTGTTGCGCAACACGGCCCCGTCGGCGTCAAAGCTCATCGCCGTTCCCGGAACGGAGAAGATCGAATTTTGCACCAGCACTTCCTTCGACCCCGTGACCACCAGGCCGTTGGCGTTACTGGTGAACCTCACCCCGTCGAGCACGACACGGCCGTTGGCGTTGGTGATGCGGAGGGCGGAACTCGTGTCGCCGCGAAAGGTGATGTTCTGGATTCGCACGAAACCGATTCCGCTAAGCGTGGCAGTCGTCGTTCCGGTGGTGGCAATGATGACCTGCGAAGCGCCATCGTCACCGGTGATCAGAAGCGGATTAAGCGCATCGCTCCCGCCGTTGTTGAGTTGGAAGTCCGCCCCATTATAGGTACCGGGCAGCAGGACGATCCGCTTGTTCGCCCCCGCCTGCCCCATCGCCGCCGACAGGCTGAGCGGCGCCACGCGCGTGCCGGCCGCGCCGGCGGTGCCGGTGGGCGAGGCGAAAAGCACCGCAGCCTTGTTCAGCTTTTCGAAGTTCTGCATCACCTGCGTCGATGAAAGCTCGACCGTCGAGACGCGCACGTTCTTGAACTCGCCCGACGCGCCGTTGCTCCCCACCAGCCGGCCGAGCGTCACGTTGTTTTCAGTGCGAACGTTCGTGCCGTTGCTCATCGGGCCGACCTGCGTGCCCATGGTGCCCATCCACATCGTTCGCGTGAGTTCGCCGTCAATGTAAACGCGGATCGTGTTGGAATCGGACGTGATGGTGTAGTGGTGCCATTTGCCGTCGAGCCGGAACATCGCCTCATTGGCCAGCGCGCTCCCCTTGCGAACTGGCAGATAGGTCGTATCGGTCTGCAGGAACTTGCCGCCCTTGGAGGCATGTACGATGCCGGTCTGGAAAACGCCGTTGGTGCTGGCGTTCGAGATCGCCCTGACGTGGAATCCGGGCCCTTTGATCAGCGTGCCGGAGACCTGTCCGCCGGTGTCCGGGCCGGCCAGTTTGAGGGAGAACTCTATCGTGATTCCCGCCACGCCGTTGGCCAGGGAAGACGGTAACGGAAGCACCAGGTCTGAACTGCCCGACGTGCGGAGCCCCGGCTGATCGACCGCCACCGTGCTGGAGGAATGCACGTACTCGCCCGCCACGGTCGGCTCGGGAAATGGGTCGGCATATGAGATGTTGGCAAAGTTCGTGCTGAGCAGTTGCCGCCCCTCGAGGGCCTCGATGACCGGCCGGATACAACGCGTGGTGACGGCCTGACGGACACGTGAGATCGTCGGCTGACGCGATTCGGTGTTGCGATTCGTCCAACGCATGAGATGCCTCCGCTTGCTTGTGCGCGTGTTCTTGCGCTTTGTTCGACCGATGTGATTTCCATAGGCGCACCGACTCCGGTGCGACCTCCGCCGCGAACGCCCCTGTTTTCCTGTGATCGCTCCGCCAGGAGCGGAAAAATGCCTGCTGATGTCCTCTATATGAGATCAGCGCAGTTCGAACGTGCCCCAGAGCCCCGGCTGAAGCGTCGCCTCATCCGGAACGTCGGCCGTGATGACAGTTGCCTTGTTACTCCAGTAGACCCGCTGGGTCGTGATTCCACTTTCGCCGCGGAGCACGCCCAGATCACCTTTGACCCTCATTCCGGATGCGGGCTTTAGGCCGAGCGTCGCCAGCGGAACGGACACCTCATAGTTGCCATCCCGATTGGCCAACTCGACGACGCTGCTGACATCTTCGACCGCATCGAACGTGATCGTCCTCCACGGTGAGCTGAACGGCACCTTTTCCGCCGGCGGCGTGCCGGGAACGACGGCGCGATAGAGCATGGCCCAGGTTTTCCCGTCCGGCTTTCGCGTGACGATGAGGCGCAGATCTCCCGCGACGGCGGATTTGCGGTGCTGGGGAGCGTCGGGATCGACGCTCAGCATCAGGTCCAGCGCGCTGCCCGTCTTGAACGGCGCCGTCGGACGCTCGGCGGAATTGAGCGTGAGGGGTTTCTCATTCTCGCTCTGCCAGGCAAGGTAGAGTCGATCGCCTGCGATCTGCGCGCTGGCCGACACGGCGTACGGCTTCGCGCTGCTCTGGAACCAGGCGCGCGTGCCGCGGTTGTCGATCTCCGCCCACTCGCCGGCCGCCCATTCTGAGAGGTCGCCGTCCACTTGCACTGCGCTTTCCCGAATCGGCACGACCAAATGCTTTGGCACCTCAAGCGACTGTCGTTCTCGCTCGCGCGCTTCTCGCCATTCAACACATTTGGCCAGCGTTGCCTCATCAACGTGAACGGGCGTACAGGGAAGCCGAACGATCTGATCCAAGCCCTCCACGACCACCAGCGAGGAGATCGAGTGTGCCCCCGTGCAAAGCACGATCGACCCGTCGTCCTCCAGTTGCACCACCGACGGCCAGAAGCACTCTTCGCCGAGCGTCAGGCCGTCGACGGACATGCCGCGACGCTGGGCCGGCATACGCCAATGCGGAGCGACGCGGGCGTCGTGGAAAAGCTTGGTCACCAGCAGGCCGTCACTGGTGAAGACGGGAAGTTGTCCGAGATTCTCGTTCAGGAAGATCAGCGGCCCGGCCTCGCCGCCGCGGGGGGTGATGTCGTGGCCGATCAGTCGCGTGGTGCCGGTCAGCATCCCTGGCTCCGACACCGGCGCGTGATGTGACGGATGCAACCCCGGCCAGAGATTGGGATAGCTCCAGGTCGCCTCCCCCACCTTCCCACCGCCAATCGACCAGCGGCTGTAAGGGGCAACAGCAGGATAGGAAAAGAGCCGGTTGTCGGCCGTCAGAAGATGGACATCGCCGCCGGTGGAGACGCGCTGTTGCGCACCGGTGTTCAGGACTTCGGGCGCGTCGAAATCATACGTGACCAGCCCCTTTCCGACCTTGGCGGGGAAGCGGAGGACGCGATCTTCGACGCGCAGGACGAACGCCAGATCACGCTGCACGGTCACCCCGCCGCTGCCCTGTTGGCCGGCGTCTTTGACGACGCGAATGTCGACTTCGTTTGCCTGCACGACGCCATCGTTGTTCCGATCGAGCCAGGCGCACCACAGCGGCACTTTTCGCCCGGTCGTTTGCGGCGAAGTGCCTTTGGGCCAGATCGAGGCGAACTCCGCTTTCGCCAGAAGTTCCCAGTCCCATGGATTGCCCATCGCGGCGACCGGCTTGAGCTTGCCGGCGATGTCTTCCCATATCACCGCGACCGCGCTGCCGCCCGTCGGGCTGCAGTTGGTCCAGTTGCTGAAGAACCGCCGACCATCGACGCGATGGGCATTTTCAGGAAGGCCGTTCGAATGATTTCGGTTTGTCGGCACCTGCGGCCGTTCGTCGAGAGAAAGAAGCTGCGGATGCGGCCACAACACGCGCTCCAGCGTCGCGGTCTGCTTTTCCCAATCCAACCGAAACGCCATGCCGCCGTTGTAAAACAGCGTGCGGTCGAACGGATCGAGCATCCCACCGCCGCCGTAAGCGCTCGGCCCGTACCACGCCTTCTCCAGATCGCCGTTCTTGCTCCACCGGGAGACGCGCTTGGGCTGAAAGTGCCCCTCGGTGATCCAGTATCGCCCGGCGGTATCCATCACCGCGCCTGAGGGGCGATTGCATTGCAATTGGTCATACGGACCCACCGCTGGCGCGCCTGGTTTTCCGATCGACCGCACCAGCTTGCCCGCCGGCGAGTACACGCGAACCTGATGGAGCTTGCCCCACTCGCTGACGATCAGGTTACCGCCGAGATCGAGCTCGAGATGGCGTGGATCATCCAATCCGGCCACAACGGGCTTCTGCGGCATATTTGAAATGACGGCAACCTCGCTTCCCTGGCGCAACGTCGCGGGCAAATCGAGCCGAACGATCTTGTCACCACTGACGGCGAGCAGTTCGCCCGCCTTGTTGAACGCGATGCCGTGCGGCTTTTCGAGCGCCACCCGCGCCAGCAAGCGGGGTTTGGCGGCATCGACAACCCACAGTTCGTTGATCGCCGGCAGGGACGCGACGACGAGTCCGTCATGCGCTGCAAGGTCGCCGACCTGGCAGGCATCGCCGGGCGGGACATCGACGTTGACGTGAATCGCGTCGGGCACCGGCTCGGGCTTGCCGGGCAACGGCACCTTCGTGCGCAGCGGGATCTTCACGAGCACGCGTTCTCGGAAATCGCGCGTCATGGATGTGAATCGAACTTCTCCCTGGAAACCCGAAGCGACGTAGATCGCCGTCTGCGGGTCTGATTTCGGGCCGATATCGGTGGCAAGAGTTTGGGCGCCCGTCCACGATCCCCCCATATGCCCAACGCCGCCGCGCTTTCGGCCGTCGCGATCGACCCAGAACAGGCCGTGGCCGCCTTCGGACACATAGCTGCCGATGAAGACGAGGGGTTCGTTCAACACATTGCGGTCCGCGGGCACGAACGCCGCCGCGGATGGAGGCGTGTGATTGGTGCCCCAGCCGCCGGTGTTGTCGGGCGTGAGCCACGGAGGCGTTCCGGCATCGTCGGGCGACATCTCATACCGCAAACCGACTTTCGGCACTGTTAATCCACGGGCATAGTAGGTGCCCGGTGCGACCGGCGTGCCGGGAACGTTATACAGCCCGTGCTCCGCCGCCCCGACGTCGCGCCCAAGATCGTCGGTGCCGTCCCACCAGGCAACGTGGTCGCCGGCGGGATACGGCACGTCGGCGAGGAGGTTGCGGATGCGCTTCCCCGACGCATCCTCGATCACCATCGTCACATGGCGAGGCGCTTCCAGCTTGAACGGAATCGCGATCGGCGGATTCGCAGTCGGCGCTGGCCATTCGGGGAGAATCGCGTCCTTCAGTGGGCGATCGCCCAGGCTTGCAAGCATGATCAACTCGCCCAGCCACACGCGCCGGCCATCAGCGTGATGGCCGCGAAGGTGAACGTGCAGGCCGTCGGTTCGCACGGGTTCCGTGAACCGCATCCGCACCCCGCCAGCCTGATGATCGGAGCCGAGATCGACAAAGTTGGCCCGCATCGAAGAGTCGTAGAAATCGGCCAGCCGATCGAAAGAGCGCGTCGTCGCCCACGATTGATCCGACGTCTTCGTCGGAACGATCCCCGCGACATCCGGCGGCGCAACCGCGATTTCCCCCGCCGTGCCACCGCAATCCCACAGCGCAAGCCCGCGCACCGATGCCGGCGTCGGAAAGGCGAGGATGACGTCCACCGGATCCGCAGACGAAACGCGCGGCTCGTTCGGCTGAACGGGCGCGGTCCGATCACGATTTGCCCAATCGCCCCCGCGCCGCCCGCGGTTGTCGTATCCATCGATTATCCGTCCGGCGTCGCGCGTGTTGGAACTGGTGAGAATACGTCCCTGCTTTGCGACATCCGCGTACCGATCCGCAAGCACGTAAACCCCACCCACCCGTCCGGCAAAATCGCCGGCGGTGATCGGCGGCAGGTGCGTGAAGCGGATCGCCCGCGTCTTGGTGCCGGGCGGCAGCGTCCAAAGTTGAATCGACGAGATGTCCGAGGGCTGATCTGTGGTCACGCTTCGGCCATCCAGCCGCTCGGCGGGCGTCCAGTGCGCGTCGTTGGCAAGATCGCCATGGCCCTGCACGCCGGCCTTCAACACGCTGACACGTGCATTGCCGACCGCCAACACCGAGCCCACCGGCACTTCGCTTGAGAACGCCAACCTAAAATGCCGCACGCCCGTTGACGCACCCTTGCCGAAGAGGATCGGTCCCGATGCCGACGGGCCCGACTGCGTCCACAGCGCCCGGTGTCGCTGGTCTTGCATGCTGTCAATCGGCAACTCCTTTCCGTCCAGCCATTCCGCGTCCTTCGCCGGCAGGAGGTTCTCCCGGACGACCGGCGTTCGGAACACGCCAAAATCGACGCCCTGCGCGCCCGCGAAGGACGGGAGCGAGATCAAGAGCATCGCAACAACACAGATGGCGATATGGGATCGTTTCAACATCACGTCGAGCCTTTGATAAACGACTTCTTCACTCGGGCCATTCGAACGCCAGCGCCGACACCTCAGCCGGATGGTCGCGCAGGCGCAGGTAGGCGTGCGGCGCATCGCGGTAGTCGTCCGGCGCGTCCAGGAAATCGCTTGTATCGAGCGTGCCACGCCGGATCTGTTCGATCACAGCCTGGCGATCTTCGACCGTCCGGTCGCGCGGCGTCAGCACGATCGCCCCTTCGTCGGGCATGCCGCCGTCAGGCGAGGCTTCGATCGTGTCGGTGTACGTCGCGAGAAACGCCAACCGCGGCCAGTGCGCGGCGTTTGCGCGAAGCTGGTCGATGCGATACCCAACGCGTGGCCGACTCGTCGGCGTCGACCGGACGACACGCCGGGCCAGCCGCGCCCCTTCGGCACTGGCGGAGGCCTCGACAATGATGTCCGCCCCGTCGCCGGCGTGGGCTCGCACCCTGGCGACGACGTCAGGCCCGCGGCCGCTGATCGCCGCGGTGGCGCCCCAGCGCAGGGCGCGTTGCAGCCGCGACTCTTCCAGATCGACGACGATCACCCTCGCCCCGTGATACAACAGCCACTTGGCCGCCAGCGCCCCGATCATGCCCTGCCCGATCACCACCGCCGTCTCGCCGGGAGCGGGCATCGCCAAGGTGACGCCGCGCCACGCGATCGCCCCCACTTCGGCGACCACGTAATCCCACGGCCGGGCGGACGGGGGCAGGCGGACCGGGCGGTCTTCGCCCGTCACCTTGTACCGATGTCGGCTCGCCTGTCCCCCCCACAACGAGGTCAGTCCTTCGATCGGCAACGGATTGCGGCCGCTGATCCATTCGCCGATCGACCATCCCTGTACGCCGCCGCCCACTTCGACGATCTGTCCGATCACCGAGTAACCGGGGATCACCGGAAAGCGGTCTTTCGACTCCTTCGTCCCCGCCAGAATGCGCAGTTCCGTACCCGGCGAGACGAACGTGTACCGAGTCTGAACGACGATCTCATCATCCCCGCAGAACGGCAACGGCCGTGTTTGCAAGGCAACCTGCCCGGGAGCGGGAAAGACAATGACGTTTGTCGTACTGGCCACTGATATTCCTGGTTAGATCGCGCGCGCGTGCCTGTCGGCAAGAGAACCCATATCTCGGTAAACCCTACCGCCCGATGCGGATTGGACCCCAGTTGGCGACGTTGAGCGCCGACTCGGTCGGCACGTCGGACACCATGCCGGTGTTCTTGTCATGCCAATAGAGACGAACGGCGCGATTGGTGCCGGTCGGATCGGAATAGATAACGCCGACGATACCCTTGATCGACTCCAGGTTCGCCGGGTCGATGCCCAGGTCGGCCAGCGGGATCGTCAGCAGAATCGAATAGCCACTGAATCCGCTGGCCGACTTAACCGTGGCGGATTCGAGGCGTTTGACGACGTCGAACGCCCTCGCGTTGGCCGGGTTGTTCTCGACAACGTAGGTCATCGGGTTCACCTTTTCCGGTGTCTCTTTTTGCCAGTAGATCACGGTGTTTCGACCTTCGACCGGGGCCGCCAGCACACGGATGGGCCCGCGGCCGGGAATGTCGAGCTGCAGGTCGACCGCATCTCCGCCGATGAAAGCATGCGTGAAGCTGCCTGCCCCGTTCTTCCAAGGAGACGGATCGGCGACCTGATACATGACGGCCAGGTTCCTGCCGTCGTGTGCCATCGCGGCGCGCCACCAACGTGCGGGATTGCCCGCCTCGACGACCTTCCAATCCGGCGCACTGGCGATCAGCGGTGTGCCCTGCGGCATTTCCGCCGCGACGGGCTCGGCCGGCAGTTTTTCCACGCGGGCGATCAACAGTTCCGACGGTTCCGACATCGCGTCTTTGTGGCGGGCGGCAGCAATGCGCGAGCCCTCTCCGATCTGCTCGGACGTGATCGTGACCGACAACTGCTGCCTGCGCGTCGTCTCAAGCCCGGTCAACTCCATGATGCGGTACGATGCCCCGCCAAGCTGCACCATGATCTTCCCGCGCTCGTCCTTCCAGATGAAGCCGCCGAAGCTTTCCTGACCGGTATAGGTTTCGTCAAGGGTGACCTCCCCCTTGGCATCCTGGCAGATGCTGGAGATGAACAAGCCATCCATACTCATGAGGAACCACTCGCCGCGATCGCCGGCCAGCGCGGTGATGCTGCCGACGCCGGGAACGTCCTCGACGACGCCATTCGTGCGGAACGGCGCGGTCAACAGACCGCGCCGCGCCGCCGGTCCGTCGTGTCGGCCATAGGGGTTCGGGTATGACCCGCGCCGGCCATCGACGGTATGAAAGGCGATTCCGTTGGAAATGTTCCCCGCCCGGTCGATCACCGCCGTCCCAGTGGAGCCCTGCGCGTGCAGGTCGATCTCGATGGTGTTCGGCGGGCGGACGGCGTTGGCAAAATCGTAGAGCGGCACGCCCTGCTCGGTCAGCCCCTTGAGCGGGTAGATCCACTGATCGCCGGTGAGAATCGTCAGGTCGGGACCGACCCAGCCAACGCTCCAATAGTGCTTCTGACCTTTGATGTTGTCGACGGTCTCGCCGGGATCGGCGATGCCATTGTAGTTGCGATCGATCCAGGCGCTATTCGGCGCCCCCCTGTCGCCGAACTTCACGCGAACGCGCGGGCGAAAGATGCCGGCGTCGTCGCGCATCGCGATGACCAGGTCTCGGAAGAACCCATATCCGCCCTGGTATCCGGGCGCCGTCACCGCGTACTCACGGCCCTCGTAGACATACACAAACCCGCGGGCCGGCGCGATATCCGGATGAAACATCAGCGGCGTCTCGGCCGTGGGACGGGTCCACGGATCGGGATTCGGATCAAACTTGAACTCAACGCCGTGCGCGATGAACCGCGTATGATCGTTCGTGAACGGAAAGCCAGCCATCGCGCCGTAATCCGCGCCGCCCCAATACTGCTTCAGCAGCTTGGCGTCGGCGGACCACGTAGTAATACGCTTGCTGGTCTTGCTCGCCTCGGCGATCCAAAGCCGCCCTTTGGAGTCGAAATCAACGCCTAACGGCAGGATCAGATCCGTCTGAACAAACGTTCCCGCCGGCCTCTCACCGTTAGGGTTGACCGCAGCGCTGACGCCGAAGGCACCGCCAAGTTTTTCCGTGTTCGGCGGGTCTTTCGCCTCGTAAGCCTCGCCAACGGTCTGGATGCGTTCTCCATCGGCGGAATAGACGAAGACCTGATTGGTCTTCTGGTCGCTGATCGCAAAACGAGCGGCATCATGGCTGACGCCAAGCCGCACCGGCTGCGCTAATCCCTGCGCGACGAATACGGTTTCGCCCTTCTTTCCATCAGCGTTGATGACTGCCACCATCCCGTCTGCGAAGAGCCCGTAGAGTTTGCCATCGCGATCTCTGATTGCCCGCAGATCGTCCGCCGGCACTTCTAGTTGGACATCGCCGGTTTCGGGATCGAGCACCTTGAGCGAATACCCCCGCATCTGTACATAAAGCCGGCCATGAGCATGAGCAATGCTGCTAGCATTGGGCACACGATCGCTCTCGGCCGCATTCGGAACGAGCGCGATATTCGGGCTCCGGGCGGCGTCGCCGAACGGCACCAGTTGCGCGTTCTCAAGCGACAGACGGCGAACGACCGTCTTCTTGATCCACATGTCGCGTGACAACGTGAACGCGTACTTCTCGCCAATCGCGACATCGAGGATCTCGTTTCCGTCGGCCCACTGAATAATGCCGGTGTCGCTATTGATGCGGATGAGCCCCGCCCCGCCTTCCGTGCCCGTAAACCCGACCAGCGTAATGTTGCCACGCGTGGCAATCGCGGTCGGATGACCGTGGTTGGAACCCCAGAGCTTGGTGCCTTCATCGGTCGGCCACGGGGGCGTGGCGGCGTTGTAGACGCTGTTGACGAACTTCATGCCGATCGGTCGATGGTCAACGATCGTCACCCCGTAAGTGCCGGGCGCGACGGGCTTTCCGGCGTCGTCCAGACCGTCCCAGTAATCGGTCGCCTGCCCCGCCTTGCGCGGATACTGGCCAAAGAGGTTTCGGACGCGAACGCCGTTGGCATCGTCGATCGCGATCGTCACCTCCCGATCGTCCGGAAGCGAATAAGTGATCGGCAACGAGCCGTATGTGTCATAATCCTGAAACTGGCGAAGCCGAACGGCCTGAAGCTCTTTCTGGCGTTCGGTGATATCAAGGTGGCCCTTGTCGCGGATGACGGCACGGCCCCAATCCTTGCGGGCACGAAACATGAAGATGCGGTTGGCGTTTTCCTTGTTGACGTTGTCCGCCAGCCGGTGCATCGGCCACTCGGGTTCGCCGCGAGGGTTGCCCCACATGCCCTCGATTCCAAAAACGAACGACTCGCCAGGACGCATCGTGCTGCCCTCCAGGCGGCAATACGACCACGGCCAGAACGCCTCGATGTTGTACCCTTTTCCGTCCGCCCACGGCGCGATCGCCACCTTCCCGCCACGGCTGGCCATATCGTTGCCAAACCGTTCTGCCAAATCCGCGCGCGGCGGGCCGGTGTCGTCGTCCTTGTGCCCGCCGTGATGAACGATCATGTACGGCTTCTGCTCCAACGTGGAGTAGAACAGGTTGATGTGCATCTGGTGTTCGGCGGGCGTGCGATCGTCGAAGATCACCCGGGCCTGGAAGCAGTCGGCCCGCCAACTGTGGCTGAAATCCTTCCCCATTACCCGGTTCACCATCGGCGTCTGGTCGTGGAAGCGGGCCAGGAAGTACACCCCCTTCTCGTCCCACATCAGGTGCGTCCACACGCTGAAACGATCCACGATCACCGGGCTGTTATAACTCCAAATGCCGGCGGACAAGTCCCAGTCGGCATCCTTGCCGTCGATCACCATTTCCCCTGGCGCAGGAACGACGTTTACCTCCTCATTGAAGGACATCGTCCGCTGATCTGCGAGCACGCAGGTCGCACACGATAGGTACCACACCATCACTCCGCGCCAAAACCACGACAACCGATCCATGGAATTATTACTCCTCAAGGGGATATCAAGCGGACGCCCATCGGCGCGCGTGACCAGGCTCTGAACGCCATCAACTGCTACAGGCATCAAGAAGGATGTTGAGAGGCTACCACCCGAAATAGGCGCGGGCACTGCCGGTCGCCGAGCCGATGACCGCCGTTCCGTAGGCCGTCGGAACGTCCCTCAGCATGCCGAGGTTGTTGGTCCGCGGCATAATCATGTTGGACGGGTAATACACTGCCGAGCCGAGCACGGCCCCGTTGAAGTTGTAGCGTTCGACCCCCTGCGCAATCGGCGCCACAGGGAACCAGCGAACGGAGCCGTCCGTACACGCGACGTTCCCACCCGCCGGACGCCCGGTTGACGTGTTCCAGTGGCCCGTGTGATGCGGTGCCACCGAACCAGCCGTCGCAAGCACCATTCGGTCGGCGAACAATGCTGCCGATCCGCCGGTGATGCTCTGATACCTGCGGGCAATCGCCTGGAGCTTCGTCAGCTTCATCGGATAATCCCGCGTGCTGCCGGTCATGAACGCGTACGTGGCGTTGTCATAGTTGGGACGCGAAGCAGTGGTCGGGCAAACCAGCAACCGTGGCGGGTTGAATCGCAACCCCAGAGACTGGACGCCCGGACCGGTCGAGCCAAAGTCGTGCCCCGGGCTGAACGGCGACAGGTCCAGCCCCAACTGCCTGTGGAAGAAGTTCCACATCGTGCCGTCGCCGATGTTGTCGTTCTTGTAGGTGAACTTCCCCTCCATGGCGTCGTTGTTATATCCCTGCTGCATGATGACGTCTTTGTTCTCGTTGGCGTACATCCGTATCCCCAGCGCAATCTGCCGCAGGTTGGAAGCGCAGCTGACCCGCTTGGACGCCTCGCGTGCCTTCCGCATTGCTGGCAGCAGGATGGAAATCAAAACCGCAATGATCCCGATGACCACCAGTAACTCGACCAGCGTAAATCCCCGATCTAGACGTGCAGTACGCATAAGCGCTCTCCGAAAAAAGACTTGCGACCAATAAGATCAACACGCTGGTTCGCGTTCCGTCGCCATACGACGTGCGGGAACGGGAACGCGCCTCCGCCAAGGTTGATCCGAAAAGCACATTGGGTTGCGGTCAGGCATCCCAATGGCGGTTTCGAGAGTCCATTTACGATGGCCGGCGCGTCACACGCGCAGCCAGCCGTCGCTTTTCTCTATTGCACGTGGTCCACGTCCCACCTCATCGGAGACCACGCACACCGTCGCCTAGCGTCACGACTTACGACGACGGCCAAGCAAGCCCGTCATCGCCATGGCAAAGATGCCAAGCGTTGTCGGCTCGGGCACCAGGGCAGCGAAGGACGTCGGCGTTTCGCCGGTGTAGATGCGGAACATGTCGAAATCCTGCGAATAAGGCCGATTGCTGGCATCCCTGTGCCCGAAGACGATCGTCGCTGGATTAAACCCTTGGCTCTCCGTCAGTTTGAAGGTTGCCTCGCCGATGAGATGGGTGTCCAGCGTCGTGTTAATCGGCGTGTCTCCTTCCGCGACAAACAACCTGACACGAATCACGTCTTGATTTTCCGTCGCGAACGTGGCGCCGATGTGGTAGACGGTGTTCGCGGCAATCGTGAACTTCGAGCCCTCTCCGATATTCAATATGTTCGCGAATGTCCCGTTGTTGAACTGCGCCGAATTCTGGACGTTCGTGAATTGGGAAAACGGATCGCCGTAACTCGAGAACAGGCCGAGGGTGACCGCACTGTCATCTCCACGATCGGATGATTCCAGACGCAAACCCAGCCTGCGATCCAAGCCAGTCGCCGCACCATACGTTGTGTCCACATCTCCTATCGCCGCCAAACGATTACCTGGGCCGGAGTTGGTGCCAGTAATGTCAACAGAGGATCGAAAAAAGAAGTCGAAACCGCCAACCATGTTGGTTTGGCCGCCGCTGTTGGTCGTGATGCCGTTGAAACCATTCGTGCCCGTTGGCGTGAGCCGTGATCCAATGGCCTGATTCGAAGTGAGATCAAAGCTCAGAAAACCGCCGTCTCCCATGGTGGGAGTGGTGTCGATACCGACAGTCGACCCGAGACTGGGATTCGGATTCCACACCGCCGCCGTACCTCCTATCACACCGTTGATCGTGTTTCCCGTGTTGCTGTTGAAATCGACCTGGTACGTGATCGCCCCCTGACCAACATAAGTGATGCCGGCGATCATCGCCAACGCTGCCCCAGCTATGACGTTCCTACTCATACTCTGCCTCCTGCGGATTGATCCGCCAATTATCCTCTCGAACTCTCAAAAGATGTGTTTCTCAACTATCGCTAAAACAACTGTTTATTGTAAAAACGCGACATGCTTGTTTCCGCTTAGTTCATCCTGATCCCTCCGATCCCCGCGGACGGCTCTCGCCGTCCGGATGTAGTCTCGCCCACTTCACACATCCCCATAACGAGCCGTCCTCGCACGAGGTGTACGATCCCGCTACTCCGCCACCTCGTCGTCGAACACCGGCGGAATGACCGCCACCGGCGACACGTCTCCGGCGCGGCGCAACTGATCGATTGACGCGATGCAGGCCTCCAGCACTTGCCCAGCATCGAAGCCGATTCGCTTCACAGGCACCGCTCCGTGGGGCGGCCACGGGAAATTGCTATGCGCGACAACGTCGATGTCGATCGAGACTTTCACGCC
>JBBCIV010000157.1:0-3130 GCA_037189665.1 Phycisphaerae bacterium
TCTCGACAGACGAAGCGGTGGTCGTCCTGCCCTTCGCCAGATCCGTGCCGGGCGTCGACGGCGGAGGATCGACGGGTGGCGGGTCGACCGGCGGCGGGTCGACCGGAGGAGGCGTGACGGTTCCGTCCGCGGAACTGATCGTGAGCGAGTCGACGTTTGCCCCGCCGGCGCTGGTTGAGGCGACAGCCTTGATGGAGACGGTTCCCGCCGGCAGGTTCGCCGTCAGGGAGGTGGTCCCCCACGTCGTCCATCCGCCTGTCGAGTTGAAGTTCAGCGTGCCAACGAAGACGTCGTTCACGAAGATATCCAGCGGCCGATTCCCCGAGCCGTTGGCGTAGCGGAACTCAAGCTTGGCGGCGACGGCGTTCGCCAGGTTCAGCGTGTACGTTACCGCGGAATTCTGCCCGCCGTAGTCGGCGAAGCCGGTGCCGGTGTAGCCCGCGTGGCTGCTCGACTTGTACGTTCCGCCACTGAGCGTGCCGGTTTCGGCTTCGATCACCGTTGTCGTGACCGGCGGCGGAGGAGGCGTGACGCGCGACCCAACCTGAACGCCCGAATCATTTCGCCCGCCGGCGATCGTTACGCCGGCGTTCAGCGTGGTCTGCTCCCAGCCATCGGGGAGAATCTGCCGTAACAAGTACGTGCCGGCAGGGATGACGGTCGTATCGTAGTTGATCGTAAACGCGCCGGCCGCGTCGGTGATCGCCGACGGCTCGTCGATGTCGTGTTGGCTGTTGCCATTAAGATCGACGTAGATCACACGGCCTTCGAGCGCGGCTTCGCCCGTATCGATCGTTCGATCGGCGTCGTCGTCCTGCCAAGCAACGCCCGACAGCATTCCAGTCGGCGGTGGAATCAGGCGAGAGCCAAGGTTAACGCCCGTGTCAGCCCGATTGCCGGCGATCACCACATTGATAATGGTGGTCGTCTCCCAAAGGTCCGGAATGAGCTGCCGCAGCGGATACGTTCCGGCAGCGATATCGACCTCGGTGTCGTAGGCGAAGGAGAACGCGCCGTTCTCATCCGTGACCGCCCGCATCTCGTCATCATCGAGCACGTTGTTGCCGTTGGCGTCGATGAAAACGGTACGGCCAGTGATGGCGAGCTCGCCAGCGTCGCGAATGCCATTGCCATTGAGGTCATCAAACAGCACGCCCGACGCCGTGCCGGTCGTCACCGGCGGGCCAACTTCGGCGGGCTTCGAGCCGATCAGGAGGCCGCCGTCGTTCCTGCCAACGCCCACCGCGATCAGCGGTACTTCAGCCGTCTGGCTCCAGCCGTCGGGCAAAACCTGGCGAAGGCGATAGCTGCCGGCAACGATGCCGAGCATGTCGTACGTGATCGAGAAATTGCCCTGCGCGTCGGTGAAGGCCGACGGCTCGTCGCCCTCGCGCGTGCCGTTGCCGTTGAGATCGAGGAAGACCTCGCGCCCGGCGATGCCGGCCTCGCCGGCGTCGCGAACCGCGTTGCCGTTCGCATCGACGTATTGCGTACCGGATACGATGCCCGTGGTCGGCGTCGGGGGAGGCGGAGGCGGAAGCTGGACGCTGGCGTTGTCCGTCGTCCCAACGGCGATGCCCGTGACGTTTTGCCCCGGTAGAACAGTGACGACGTGATAGCCCAGCGTGCTGTTGCTGAACCAGTAGCCGGCCGGATACACGCGCGTGACGTTATAGAGGCCGGCGGTCAGGCCGGTGAAGACGAAGTTGCCGTTGGCATCCGCGGTGACGCTCTTCTCGCCGGCGTCGAGTTTCTTGTTGCCGTTGGTGTCGATGAAGACGACGCGGGCGCCCGTGCGGCTTTCGTTGCTGTCCTGAACGCCGTTGGCGTTGGTATCGTTGAAAAGATAACCACTGATCGAGCCCGGCGTCGGCGGCGGAATGACCTGGCCGGGGGCGCGCGAGCCCATATTCGCGTCCAGATCGTTTCGACCGGCGCCGACGGTGGCGACGGCCGCCGTGGTGGTCTGCGCCCAGCCCGTCGGAAGCACCTGCACCACCGGATAATTTCCGGCCGCGACGACGCGCGTATCGTACATGATGGTGTACAGCCCGCTCGGATTGGTTGTGGTGGTGGGCTCGCCGGCGTCATAAGCGCCGTTGTTATTGAGGTCGAGGTAAACGCGACGGCCGAAAATGCCGCTCTCGTCGACATCCTGAATGCTGTTGGCGTTGGCGTCGGCCCACACCGACCCGCTGATCGCGCCCAGGTAGTTCGGCGCAAGACGCGAACCCAGCGCCACCCCGGCATCCGCGCGGCCGGCGCCCAGCGTGACCAGCGGAGCAACGATGGTCTGCTCCCACGCCGCCGGCAGCGCCTGGCGAATCGTAAATTGGCCGATGCCAGTGACATTCGTGGAATAATTGATCGTGAACGTGCCGTTGGCGGCGGAGACGGCGAAAGGCTCGTTCTGGTCGGCAACGCGGTTGCCGTTCAGATCGATGAACACCTTGCGGCCGGCGATGTTCGCCTCGCCGTTGTTCTGGATGCCGTCGCCGTTGACGTCATCGAACAACCTGCCGGAAACCGAGCCGGCGGTGCTCGGCGCGGGAACCGTGGTCGTGCCAATGTTGACGCCGGCGAGCGATTGCGTCGGCAGCAGGTTCGCCGTCGTCTGCGTGCTCAGCCGACGTCCGTTCGACAGGACGACCGCAACCGGGTACGTGCCGGCCATCAGACCCGTGAAGGTGTAGTTGCCGAGGTTGTCAGTAGTCGTGGAGCGCTCGCCAGTATCACGAACGCCGTTGTTATTGATGTCGAGGAAAACGGTGGCGCCCACGCTCGGCGCCTCGCCGCCGTCCTGGGCGCCACTGGCGTTGGCGTCGTCCCACACCATTCCGGAAATGGAACCGGTCAGCGGAAACGACGAAGTGATATTGAGCTTGACGTTGGCAGCGGCCGCGAGCGCCGACAGCGGCAGCACGACGGGCACGCCGGCCCAGCCTTGCGGCGTATCAACGCGGACCGAATAGTTCCCCGGCGACACCTGCCGCGACGTGTAAGTAAGCGAGAACTTACCGGCAGCGTCGGCGATCGCAGAGGGCTCGTTCGCCTGGCGTTGACCATCACCGTTGATATCGACGTAGACCTGCAGCGAGGACAGCGTCGTCGGCGAAGGCGATGCGATCAC
>JBBCIV010000158.1:0-4340 GCA_037189665.1 Phycisphaerae bacterium
GTTTCGGGGGTTCGAATCCCCCCCTCTCCGTTCGCCCATTTCATTTCTTCTAACCCATTATAAAGCAATGAGGTAGAGGACAGAGTAGAATTCTTTTCGTACACGAGTGTGATATGTTTTGCCCCTCACGCAGTGGGGACGGCGGTCTTGTCCGCGGAAGCCGCAGCCCGGTTCTCGTCGACTCTTCATCTCCATCTTGTGCATGTGTGCCAGCCGCTGACGTGGTCGGCAGCAATTCACCTTAAAAACTACACGGCCGGTTTGGGCACCGCCGTGGTGTCCATCAACCGTGCCGCAACATCAGCTTCGCTGATCAACTCCAAAGTCTTCCATCCGCCAGCGCGACTCGCCATCGTGAAGGTGGAAGTATCGCCGGACCATGTTGCTGTCGGCATGCCCAAGCCAACTCATCAGCGTCCGCTTGGGCACGCCGTTGACGGCGTACCACGAGCAGAAAAAATTGTCGAAAAGCTATGCAGGCGACCGTCAATCAGCCCGTCCGCGCCAGGCTTTGCGGGGAGCTTGCGGCTCAGGGGCGTCAGCACTTCGCGCCTGAGAATGATCCTGACCCCATCCGGCTTCAGCAC
This sequence comes from Phycisphaerae bacterium, assembly GCA_037189665.1. Lineage (GTDB taxonomy): Bacteria > Planctomycetota > Phycisphaerae > Tepidisphaerales > Tepidisphaeraceae > BPJO01. Next base: position 588 of record JBBCIV010000158.1, read on the forward strand.
TCCGCCCATCGGCCCGTGCATAATGCGACCGTCGCGATGCGGGCGTGCGCAAAGTTGGGCCAGGGCTTCCCGGATACTCTTGTGGATCGGCGCTCGCCGTGATCGGCACGCTTTGGTCGTGCGGCTGTTACGCCGACCATCCAGCGTGCCTTGCTGGTTTCGATCCGGGATCTCAGTCGTCGCTTAGGTCACACCGGCGTGCGTCGACCAGTTCCCCGATGCGCATCCCGGTATGGCTAAGAAAATGGATGACCGCACCAAGCCAGTGGAGTCGTTTGTTCTTGTCGCAAAACGCGATCATGCTGACGACTTCGTCGGGCGTATAGCAATAGGTGGTTGTGTCGCCGGGCTTCCTCAGCGCGGGTTCGACCGCACAGGTTGCGGGCAGAAGTCCTTTCCTGATCAGCCACTTCATCGCCTGCTGATCGCCGTCAGTTCCAGGTGCTCTGTCGCGTATTCATAGTCGTTCGCATCCAGCCAGGTTCACGTACGCATTTGGTCTTCTCGATCTCAAGCACATGAGGATAATAGTCTTTGCCTCCAGCAGGCTCGCCAAAAGCTGCCGCACAAAACGGCATAATACAAAAAAAGGTTGTAGGAATAACATTTTTACTCATGATCATCTGGCCCGGCCTTCCCCACGAATGACGGACATTCGGATGGTATCAGTTCAATGCCGCCTCGAACGTTTCGGAGCTGACGTAGCCGAGTGAAGTGTGTCGTCTGGTTCGATTGTAAAACACTTCGATGTACTCCAACACTGCATGGCAGGGTTCGCCAACGATCGAGGGGAACTGGTTTTGCCGCAATTTCGATGATTCGAACCAGTTCCAGCACGTCAGCACGCATTTCTGAACCGTTCACGGCCCGCTGGCCAGCACCTGGATCCGCAGCAGGTCGAAGTTTGCGCGGCCGTAAATTCTGCGTTTGATCATCTTGATGCGGTTGACGTGCCCCTCAGCGCGGCCGTTGCTCCAATGTCAACAAGCGCGGAGAATTGCTTCTTCCGCCATTGCGGGTAATCGCTACAAATGAAGGCGAAATGCTCCAATGATTAGATCGAGGACATGAATGGAATCTGGACAGTGTAAATTAACAGCTTCGTAGTCTCACTATTCTACAAAGGCCTAATCAGCGCATTGGCTATCTGAGACTTCACGAATTCCCAAAGAGAGGCGTCATCGCTCGCCAAACTCTCAGGAAATTTTTCCCGCCATATTACCTGACGTTGGCGTAATAATTGATCGTAGTTATTTATCTCATCCTCGGTAAGTGATGTGCTCGACGTTTGCAGTGACCAAAGTTTAGTAGCATCGTCAACAATGAACTGCAGTGCGGCGAGCGATTTATCCGAATAGCGTTGCGTGAAAAAATCGATTCGACTTCTCGTACGCAAATTCGCTATCAGCTTGAGCATTCTGTAGCGAGGAGAAGGAATTGCTTTGCTAAATATTTTTAGATCTTCAGCATAGTGTCCCTCTGCCATTAACTGATCAATAATAGTAACGCTAGTAACATCGGCTTTTCCGGCGAAACCAGCTCGTCCAGATTTCACCGATTCAATCATCTCATCGTAATCACTTATCGCTTTTTTGCTAATATCTATAACTGCGGCTTTGAAAGCCGGTGACACTTCGAGCGACCCAATCAATTTATTTAGCCAAATGACATCTTCCTGCCTACGCACAAGTGATATCTCGCTTGGCGTATCAAGACGAGTATCTGCTTGAGTCAATAAACAAAGAAATACAATCCAAGCTTTAGGCCATATTATGATGCTCATCATCTTTCCTGTCATATTTACAGCGATAATTTTTTAATTTCATTTCCCGCCTTTGCGTATCCTCTCGACCATTTCATTGGCTTCCATGCCAATGTAATCTAGCAATTCATCGTGAACCCATTCCACCCAGATGAATTGTCTAGCTATCTCAACACCCAACTTTTCTAGACGTTTATTTTTTGCCAAAAAAGAGAAAGCCTGCTCACAACCTACTAACGCAGTATGGAAAGATTCGTTTACTGCACGGGCTTTCTGCAAATGCAAATCAACTAACCCTGCAATACCAACCACTGCGAAAGCTATCCCAGCACGACCTATCAAGCTTTGCTAACGCAGTTCTTGCCCCGCCAACCAACCGCACATGATCGGTGCCGACAATCATCGAGACTGCACTTCTTGCAAATACATCCCAAGTTCCACTTTGGATTGAATGATTTATGAGATTTATACGATTATATGTTCCATTTAGAATTCCAGGAATGACCTCAAGTGTCGTAAGTTCTAGCTCATTTTTTCTCAAACCTGTTAGGTTGAACAGTCCACCTACGATGTCAATTTCCTTCTTGATCGCGTCAATCTGCAATTGATCTGCAACAGCAATCGCTCCCTTACAACCGCAGATTACAGATGTAAGACTTATAAATCATGAGATGAGTGCAACTTGGATAAGAATTTTCGCTTCTATTTCCGAAAACCTACGTTTCGCCGAGTTGTATTTTTCGAATGCTGTATTTACGTCTGATTTGTACTTCCATAAACCCATCGAATCAACATTCTCTATTGATGGTGCTTCGAGATATACATAGTCGTTTACTCCGTCAACGTAGCCTATCGGATCTCGTTGCAGCCACCGCATCGTCTCCACATCATACACACGATGCCAGAACGGCATCTGATTGGTCAGTACGCAGTCATACTTCCCGCCCTGGTGCCCGTGCGGGAAGGCGAAGTCGCTGGCGTTGTCGCCGTCGGCGGCGAAGTTCGGATCAAGGATGAGCCGCTTCCCATACGGCTCGAACAGGTAACGCTCGACGATGTCCCCGCTTGTGTCGGCGATCGCGGTGACGTTGAAGTTGGCGCCCTGCAACGGATAGAGACGCTCTTCTAATGCCGTATCATCGCCGGTGGTATTGCGGTCGCGGACGATCATGGCGTCGACGTAGACCGAGCTCCAGGCGTAGCTCACCGTCGTGTCGTCGGAGACGCGTTCTTCCAACACCTGCCAGGCGGCGCTGAAGTGCTGGTCGGTAGCCCCTTCCTCGATCCGGCGGGCAAGGCCGTCGTACTCGTAGCGGATCAGGCTGGATTCGCCGTCTTCGGCTTCGACCAGTCGGTTCCACGCGTCGTAGATGAGCGTTCGCCCCTGCTGATCCGTCGTCGTGTTGCCGTTGGCGTCGAATGCCAGTTCGCTTTCGCCCATGCCGGTCAGCTGGTTCTGGCTGTTGTGCGTCCGGGTTTCGATGACGGAGTCAGTGGTAACGCTGTTGCTGTTACCGAGGGCCGCCGATATTCCATGACTGGTACGCATCTTCATCGCGATCGACACCCATCAGGCGGTTTAGGTTGTCGTACATGTAATCCTCATCCAACGCGCCGTTGAGTTCATCGTCTTTCGACGTGCGGTTGCTGTTCCGGTCATAGGTGTAGTCGATCTCGAAGCCGGTCTCGTCGGCCGCGTTGTCGGTCCACTGCAGGTTCACCGTCGCCGTCGTGCCGCCAGCGTTGGCCGAGACGCTCGCCACCGCCAGCGCCCCGGGCGCCGCAGGCGGCTGGGCGGAGACGTCGATCGTCGTCACGGCCAGCTTCGGCTTGTTGCCGGACGCGTCGATCGACGCGAACGTGAAGTAGTTCAGCGTGTTGCTCACCCCCGCCAGCCCGATCGTCACCGCCGACTGGTTGTCCTCCAGCGCCTCGGCGATGTAGTCGGTCACGTCGATCGCGAACCACGTGTTGGTCGTCGGCGTCACCGT
>JBBCIV010000159.1:0-13056 GCA_037189665.1 Phycisphaerae bacterium
CTCACGTGATCCCTGATCGCTCCACATCTACCTCAACGACGACGAGCTTTCCGTCGTGAGTCCACGATCGCCGAAAACACTAATAACGATATCGCCCGCCTGACTCGTATCACAGCGTGATGTCGTCAAATACATCGCCGAGAAGGTGTTCAATGTAATAGCAAGCCACGGCGTGCTCACGATCAGACTATCGAGAACAGCTTATCGGCACGCCGGAATTCGGCCGTCGCATTGGCCCATTCAAAAGTATTGCTGACCGTCACGTCTGGCATGGCCCGCACGTTCGGCGTTGCCCGGGCTATCGCCTGGCAGCCAGCCAAGAGACCTGTAAAGATGCAGATCGTCTGAAATGGATGGTATCGAAAGCGGTTCTGCACAGCCATGCCTCCCGATGCGTCGCAACGAGTCGCCATCTGCCATCGCTCGAAAAACGATGCCGTTATCACTTCCCCTGACAACGAATCAATTCAATGAGCGGCACGGCGTGATTCAGCCATGTCCCTGCGGTTCGACGGCCGCTAGATCGTCAGCGTTCCCTTGGTGCTGGGGACGGCGTCTTTGGCGCAGGCGTCGATGGTGGTGGCCTGGCGCAGGGCTTTGGCAAAGCCTTTGAAGATCGCCTCGGCGATGTGGTGGCTGTTGGCGCCGTAGGGGACGTTGATGTGGAGGTTCATCTTCGCGTTGTTGGCGATGGCCTGGAAGAACTCCTGCACAAGTTCGGTGGCGAAGTCGCCGATGAGCGGGCTGGTGAACGTGACGTTGTAAACCAGCGCCGGCCGGCCCGACAGGTCGAGCGCCACCTGCGCGAGCGACTCGTCCATCGGCACGATCGCCCAGCCGTATCGGTAGATGCCGCGCTTATCCCCCACGGCCTTCTCCAATGCCTGGCCGATGCAGATGCCGACATCCTCGACGGTGTGATGCTGGTCGACTTCCAGATCGCCCTTGGCGTCGATCGTCAGGTCGATCAGAGAGTGCTTGCCGAGCAGATCGAGCATGTGGTCGAAGAACCCCACGCCGGTGTTGACGCTGGCGACCCCCGTGCCGTCGAGGTCGAGCTTGAGCCGGATCTGGGTTTCCTTCGTATCACGGTGGATGGTGGCGTGTCGGTTCATAGTGAGCACGGAGCGTACTGAGGGCTGAGTACTGAGGGCTGTCGGCTGCTCTCAGTGCTGGTCACCCAGTACTCAGTCCTAAGCAGCTTTCTCTTTGGTCAATAACTCCCGCACCCCGCCGAGGAGCGCGTTGTTTTCCTGGCCGGTGCCGATGGTAATGCGGAGGTATTCCTTCAGTCCCGGCTGATCGAAGTGGCGGATGAGGATGCCCATCTGCTTGAGCGCGCGATACATCGCCAGTCCGTCGCCGCCGGGCACTTTGGCGAAGACGAAATTGGCCTGGCTGGGCAACACGTCGAAGCCGAGCTTGGTCAGCTCTTCGGTGATGCGGGCACGCTCTTGTTTGACGTGGTTCCACGTCATCTTCGCGTAATCCTGATCGAGCATGGCCGCGGTGGCGGCGACGATGCTGACGGCATCGCAGTTGTAGCTGTCCTTCACCTTCATCATCTGATCGATCACGGACGCCCTGGCGACCGCGAACCCGAACCGCATGCCCGCGAGCGAATACGCCTTGCTGAACGTGCGGCTGACGACGACGTTGTCGTACTTGCCCGCCAGTTCCAGGCAGTGATGCTCGGCAAAATCGACGTAGGCCTCATCGATCAGCACCAGGCCGTCAAACTTCTCGATCAGCCGGCTAAGTTCGTCGGCGGGGATGAGCGTGCCCGAAGGCGCGTTAGGGTTGGCGATGTAGATGGCGTTGGCCTTGGTGGCCAGCAAACCGTCGACCGGCAGCTTCCAGTCCTTCTCCCACGGCACGGCGGCGGTTTTGGCGTCTTCGATGCCGGCGAGCACCTTGTAGAGCGAATACGTCGGGTGCGGAAACGCCATCACCCCGCCCGGCGGGATGAACGTGCGCGTGGCGATGGTAAGGATGTCGTCCGACCCGTTGCCGGCGAGGATCATCTCCTGCGATACGCCCAGCACCTTGCCGGCCGCTACGCGAAATGCGTCGGCGGTGGGATTGGGATATCGGCGCAGGTGTTCCGGCTCGATCTCGCGGATCGCCTGCATCACCTTCGGAGACGGCGCGAACGGATTCTCATTCGTATTCAGCTTGACGACGCGCTCGCCCACCCCCGGCTGTTCGCCGGGCGTGTAGCCCTGCATCGCACGAATGTTGGGACGGACAAAAGACGGAGCCATGGTAACAGTATAACGAATCGGGCGCGAGTAGTAATACCGATCGTTGGCCACAGGGGCGCAGAGGCACAGAGAGGCAATCGTGATTGCTTTTCCCTCAGTGCCCCTGCGTCTCTGTGGCCAATTGCTCATTCCGCCCGCATACGCGTGCTGGCGGCGTGGGCGTCGAGTTGCTCTGCGTCCGCCATCGCGATGATCGCCGGCGCGTCGGCGGCGATGCTCGTCTTATCATAGCGGACGACGCTCGATCGCTTGAGGAACTCGTACACGCTGATGCCGGACGAGAACCGCGCCGTCGTGTTGGTCGGCAAACAGTGGCTCGGACCGGCGACGTAATCCCCCGCCGCCACAGGCGAGCAGGGGCCGACGTACGCCGCGCCGACGTGGCGAACCTTCGCCAGCACGGCATCGTCATCCCGCGTCTGAATGTTCACATGCTCGCAGGCGATGACGTTTGCCAGATCGATCAGCGCATCCATCGACGGATCGATGACGATCATGCTTTCCTCGCGAAGCGCCTTGGTGATCGGCTCGACGCGTTTGAGCGAGGCCAGTTGCCGCTCGACCTGCTTCAACACCTCGTCCGCCAGCGATCGCGATGTCGTCAGCAGAAAGCACGACCCCGGATCGTGCTCCGCCTGCGCGATGAGATCCGCGGCGACGAAAGCGGGATTGGCGGCTTCATCGGCCAGCGTCAGAATCTCGGACGGGCCAAGGTATCCATCGATGCCCACGCACCCGGCGACCAGTTTCTTGGCGATCTGCACGTAGCTGTTGCCCGGCCCGACGATCTTATCGACCGGCTTGATCGATTCGGTCCCGAACGCCAGCGCCGCGATCGCCGCGGCGCCGCCGACACGGTACATCTCGGTGATGCCCACCTCGCGCGCCGCCGCCAGCACCACGTCGGACTTGCCGAACCGGCTGCCCGGCGTCGTGACGACCACGCGGCCAACGCCCGCGGTCTGCGCCGGCACCGCCAGCATGATCAGCGACGACGGGTACGCCGCCTTTCCGCCGGGGAAATAGACGCCCACCGAATCCAACGGCGACCACTTCATTCCCAGCTCCAGCCCGCCCCGCTTCAGCGGCGGCGTGCCCCTGGGCTTCACGTGCGATTGATACTCCCTCACCTGCGCGATCGACCGCTTCAATGCCGTCAGCAATTCCGAATCAATGCGCTTGGCCGCCTGCGCCATCTCATCGGGCAACACGCGAAGCTGGTCGGCGGTGAAATCGGGATCGTCAAACTTCCGCGCGATCTCCACCAGCGCCGCATCCCCCTTCTCCGCCACCTGTTCCAAAATGCCCTGCACGGCGCGCGTCATCTCCGCGCGATGCCCCCGCGACAATGCCATTTCCTTCGGATCGAGTCGCAGTTTTGACACGATCGCATCGATGCGGGCCTTGTCTTCGGAACGGGCAAGTTGCAGAACCGGAATCATTCCGTCGATCCTAAGCGAGACATCGACGCGGTCAATCGGTAGGCTCTCGGCCAAGACGATGAACCGACTGCTGATCCATTCCGCCCATGCCGACCTCGAAGCCGATCGCACGATCGCCGCCCTCATTCAGCGCGGAGGAGACGTCATCGCGCTGCGGCATGATTCGCCTGCCAGCCTGGCGATCGACCTGCTCAAGCTCCGCAAACGCATCCGCGAATATGACCTCGTCCACGCATTCGGCGGGCAAGCGCTGGCGGTGGCGGTCGGGGCGACCAGCCGGCCGATCGTTTTCTCGCCGGTCGGGTTTCCGAATCGCGCGCTCATCGGCTGGGTTCGCGCGATCTCGGCGTGCCGAACGATCGACATCGCCTGCGGCAGCGATGCCGCACGGCGGGCGATGGTCACGCGCGGCGTGCCGATGGAACGCACGCATCTCACCCGTCCCGGCGTGAACCTCTCTGCCATCCCCACCGCGCGAAACGCCGACCTGCGGGCAAAACTCGGCTTCAGCGATGACGACAAAGTCCTCTTCTGCCCCTTCGAAATCACCCACACCGCCGGCCACCGCGCCGCGATCTGGGCGATCAGCATCCTCAGCGTCATCCGCCCGCAATACAAACTGCTGATCTGGGGACGCGGGCCGGCGCGAAACGTCGTCGACGACGTCCGCGAGCGCGTGATCGACCGCAACGTTATCCGCATCGCAACGGACGTCTTGCCCCACGTCCAACCCGAAGCCCTCTTCTCCGCCGCCGATGCGGTGCTGATGACGCCGACGGCGCCCGTGCCGATGCTGCCGGTGGCGATGGCGATGGCATCGTCACGGCCGATCGTCGCGACGGTGACGCCGCAACTTTGCGAACTGCTGGAAGACCGCCACACCGCGATGCTCGCCAACGGATCGACGCCGCGCATCCTCGCGCATCGCATCATGGACCTTTTCGCCGACGCGCGATTAGCCTGGCAACTGCAGGACCGCGCGCGGGCAGAGGTGTACGACCATCTGACGCAGGCGAAATCGGCCGAACTGTTCCGCCAGCTTTACGAGCGCGTCGCCGGCGAAAACCAACTGACCGATTCGCCGACCTTGTCGAAGCCCAGCCTGGCGTAAAGCCCGATCGCCTTGGCGTTTCGCCCGTCGCAACCGAGAACGACGTGCTTGAACTGGGATCGGGCGCACAACTCGATCGCGTGCTGCATCACCGCTTTGCCGAAGCCCTGGCCCTGGCAATCATCCAGCACGCGAACGTTTTCGATCAGCCCGACTTCCCCCATCGACAGCACCCCGGCGCGCGCGACGACCCGGCCATCGACGATCGCGACCAGCGCTTCCCAGCGCGGATCGTCGAGTCGAAGCATCGCGACATCGCCCAGTTGCGGCTCCACGCTGGCGGCCGCTTCGTGGACGAAGACTTCGTATTGCTTCAAGGCGGCCCGGGCACTGATGACGCGGTGAGCGCCGGTGATTTCGACGCTGGCGCGGCGAAGGAGCAGCACGTCGGTTGGCGATTCATACCACCCTTTCGCCCTCAGCAGGTCGACCAATGGTCGTCGTTCGGATTCGGTCGAGGCGGGGCTGAAGGTGCATTTGAAGCAGGCCGTTCCTCGATCGCGAAAATGAGTCGTCACTTCGGCCCAGCAGGCTTCGACGGTCGCCCGCGCGGGCACGCGGGCCATGACGATCTGGTTCGCATCATGCAATTTTGATAACGCCGGCGAGCAGATCGCCGTGCCAAGGTCGAGCGTCGTCGATTCGTTCCCGATCGAATGCAATTCCGCCCGCGCGCGGACGTAGTGCGCGACGATATCCGTCTCGGTCGGACCTTTGATCACGTTCAACCGCATCGAATGCGACTATATCGTTTCGCCGCCGGACAAACACGCAGGCATGTCCGCCGGGTTGCCTCGATCGCGCGATGCCTGTAGCGTTCGCAAGATGAAGTTGTGCATCTCCACCCTCGTGTGTCCGGCGTGGACGTTCCAGCAGATCATCGACCGCTGCAGCGAGTTCGGGATCGCCGGGATCGATTTCCGCGGCATCGCCAGCGAGATCGACATCACCCGTCTGCCGCAGTTCACCACCGACCTGCCCGAGACCACCCGCGTCCTGCGCGAGCGCAACCTCCGCATGCCGTGCCTCAACCTGTCGACCACGCTCATCACGACTGACGCCGACCGGTGGACGAGCTTTCTCGATGAAACGCAGCGCTACGCCCGCCTCGCCCAGCAGACGCAGACGCGCTATCTCCGCGTCTTCGGCGGCCGCGTCGGCGACGGCGTGACGCGCGAAGAGGCCCGCGACCTTGCCCGCCGGCACCTCAGGCAGCTCATCAAGATCGCCCACCCGCACGACTGCCAGATCCTCTTGGAAACCCACGACGACTGGGCCACCAGCGACGAGCTTCTCCCTGTGCTCGAATCGTTCTCGCCCGACGAGGTCGGCGTGCTGTGGGACATCGAACACCCCTTCCGCAAAGGCGAGGCCCCCGAGCGCACCGCCGAGCGATTGAAAGCCTATATCCGGCACGTCCACGTGAAGGATTCCGATCGCATCGACGAGCGCAACGCCCCCCGCCTCATCGGCGAAGGCAACCTGCCGATCGAACCGACCCTGTCGGCCCTGAAATCCATCGGCTACGCCGGCTGGTACTCCCTCGAAACCGAAAAACGCTGGCGCTCCGAAGCCCCCGAGCCGGAAGAATCGATCCCGCAGTTCGTGAAGTACATGCGATCCAAATTGGAATGAATGCCAGAACACCAATGGACCAGCAAGAAGCAGAAGAGGAAACCAGCAGAGAGCGGTGCCATGCCAATCGCGTGCGCATGTCCGTCGTGGCACGGGTTGAAAACCACTACTGTCTCCTACGACGATCTCACTCACCCAGTCGCGTATCAAGCGGCGGCGGCTTCGGGCCACCGGGCTTGGGCACTGGTGAACCTGCCGGCCCGTCTTCTGGGTCAGCGTCGGCCGCCCGGCGATTCTCGCGCCGGATCGCCTCCCATACCTCCAATCGGTGCACCGAAGACGCTTGCGATGCGATGATCCCCAGCCGCGTTTTTTCCTGTCGCACGTCAACCAGCGTCACTTCGGCGACAGTGACCACCTTGATCGTGTCGTCCCGCACCAGAGTCGCCGTCCATGATTCCAGTTCGCCGGAAGCGGTGTTATGACTCACGAGCACCGCCACCTCGCTGCCGCGAATTTCAACGACCGTAACCAGACAGCCGCCCTCCGGCCCGCCCGTCAATCTTCACCGATGTGCCGCGTTCTCGAGTCAATACCAGCATGAGGGCTCCACCATTGTACGATAACCCTTTTGCTTCCACGCGATGCGCGATAGCGTATTTGATCACTTCGCGATTTCAGAGCTGTTAGTTATACCGCCCGCCATGCCACCATCAATTCGATACCAAGCTTCACGATAGGCTTCTATTGCATAACTCTTCGGCTGCAGCCAGTAATTCACTCGTCCCTCCTTTTCCCCACGATGCGCCAAATCGCAAATTTCCGAGGGCAGGAGGATAAAACACTCGGGAGTGTCTGTGACAGCCCGACTACAAACCACGACAAAATCAGCAAACAGATGATTTAGATGTTTTCCTAGCGGAACCGGGGCAAGCTTCGAAAGAGTTTTAACCTGAATACTCAGCTTACGAGAATTGTCTTGGTTGTAGATCAAAACGTCGATCCCACGTGCGTTGCGCGCCGTCGGCATGCAGTTCCAACCTAGCCGAGACAATCGATAGCATACGTAGAACATCCCCACATTACCGACAACTTGGTTTTCAAGACGTGCAGCCACGTGTGATAGCTCCATCAAGACATCTGACAAGTAATTAAGCTGTGCGAATCCCTTACGTGAACATGCTATCTGATACGCTCGCAGGCGCGAAGTGTGCCACAGGATGGATATTGAGAGAGTCGTCTCTAGAAAAAAATAAGTCTATGGCGCCTCGCGCTATTCCGCCCTGCTATCCAAGATGAGGGTCACCGGTCCATCGTTCTCGACGTTCACGATCATGTCGGCACCGAATCGCCCTGTCGCGATCGGGATGCCGGTGGCGTGGGCGAGGGTGATGAATTGGGCGAACATCACCGACGCCATCGCGGGCGGCATGGCGGGTTCGAAGCTGGGGCGGCGGCCCCGCTTGGTGGCGGCGCTGACGGTGAAGTTGCTGACCAACAGCAGGCTGCCGGCGATCTGCCTCACGTCGAGGTCGAACGCCTTGTCGCCGTTGGGGAAGAGGCGCAGGCTCGCGAGCTTGTCGATCATCCATTGCAGGTCGGCGTCGGCGTCGTCCTTCACGATGGAGGCGAGCACGCACAGGCCGCGATCAATCCGGCCAACGACCTGACCATTGATGGTGACGCTGGCGGAACGAACGCGCTGCACGACGGCGATCATCGGACGACGCTCCCGTGCGTGCGCGTGGGCGTGACGGAATCGATCCGCACGGCGACCTCGTCGCCGGTCTTCACGTCGGCGGATTCGAAGTGCACCTCGAAGTAGCGTTCGCAGCGACCGTGACGCAGGGCGGACGAATCGGGCGTGCCGCGCTCGACGAGGAGCGCGACGGTCTCGCCGACGAACTGCTGTCGGAACTGGTAGCTGTGATCGGCGGCGCGGTCGTGGAGAACCTTGATGCGTTCGCCGGCGACCTTGGAATCGACGAACTGCTTCGTCCACCGCGCGGCGGCGGTCTTGGGGCGCGACGAGTACGGGAAGGCATGCGTGTGGATGAACCGCACACGATCGACGACGTCCAGCGTCTGGGCGAAGTCGTCGTCGGCCTCGCCGGGGAAGCCGGCGATGATGTCGGTGGTGATCGCCGGGCGGTCGAAGGATTCGTACACCATCGCGACCATGTCGAGGAACTGCGTGCGGTCGTATTGGCGGTTCATCTTGCGAAGGACGTTGTCCGATCCCGCCTGAAGGGGCAGGTGAAAGTGCGGCACGACCTGCGCGTGACGTCGCAATGCGCCGAGAAGCGTTTCATCGAGATCGCCGGGTTCGAGCGAGCTGAGCCGCAGGCGGCGCAGCCCGCGCACGCGCGTGCAGAGGGCATCGATGAGATCGGCGATCGGCTTGCCGGTCGATTGCGGTTGCCTGCGGCGCAGCGCGGTCGGCTGGCCGTAGGCGCCGAGGAAGATGCCGGTGAGGACGATCTCCTTGTGCCCGGCGTTCACCAGCGCCTGCGCTTCGGCGACGGCGTCATCGGGCGTCTTGCTCCAGAGCTGCGGGCGAAGCTGGGGGATGATGCAGTAGGTGCAGTGGGCGTCACACCCATCCTGCACTTTCAGGAACGCCCGCTGATGGGCCGCCTGATGATCGTGCAGGAGCGGCAGCGTAGCGAGTCCTCTCGACGTTGTAGCTGCGACGCCTGCGTCGCCCATTGGCGCGTCGGAATGGGCGTCGCCGCTACACCAGGCGTCCAGCAGGCTTGTTAGCCGTTCGTTCACGTCATCATGATGCGTGATGACCGCATCGACGCCCGGCATCTGCTCGGCGGCGGCGCGGTCGGAGGTGGCCCAGCAGCCGGTGACGATCACCCTGGCGTCGGTATCGATCAGGTCTTCCAGCGCCGGGCCGGCGCTGACCGGCTGCAACACCTTCAGCCGCGTGGCTTTACGCACCGCCTGGCGCGATCCCTTTGCCGCCTGGCTGGTGACGGAGCAGGTGTGGATCACCCGCACGTCCCCCGCCGGGGCTTCGACCTGGGCTAACCCGCGCGACCGGAGCACCTGCGCGATCTGCTCCGACTCGTAATGGTTCACCCGGCAGCCGAGGATGGTGATGGAGAACGTGCGCAAGGCCGATATTGTTTCGCGTGGAGAAACACTTGTCGAGGCGATAAAGGCAGATATCCAAGACGTTTTGCCGGGAACGGCGGCCTCGGCAGGACTGTTTTTCGGGCATAATTCGCCGCAAGTTGGATCGAACCCCTGGCGATGCCCCGTCGTATTTTATAGATACCGCACCACGCCCCCGGCCTGCGACGCCTTTGGGCGCATGCTGGCGTGCGCCACCTTCATTATTGCCTTGCCGCGGGCCTTGCGGTTAATCTATGTGGCTCACAGGCTTTGCCTGGCACAACGGACGGTCCACGCGAAGGTTAGGTGCGCCTGACCTGTCCCCAAAGACCGGGCCCGGCGGACTGAAGTAAGCACCCATTGAGGTATCAGCATGGCCAACCCACGTTTCGCCTGGGGTATCGACATCGGCAACCGCGCCCTCAAGGCGGTTAAAATCGTCCGAGACGGCGATAATCTCCGAGTCGACGATTTCGAGTTCATCGAACACGAAACCATCCTCTCCCAGGCCGGCGACAACCGCGAATCCCTCATCCAGACCGCGCTGGCGAGCTTCGTCCAGCGGCATTCGTTTAAGGGGGGCGTGGTCTCGATCGGCGTGTCGGGGCAGAACAGCTTCGCCCGGTTCGTAAAGCTGCCGCCGGTCGAAGACAAGAAGATCCCCGAGATCGTCCGCTTCGAGGCCATCCAGCAGATCCCCTTCCCGCTCGACGACGTGGAGTGGAGCTACCAGCTCTTCCGCCAGCCCGATAACCCCGAAGTGGAAGTCGGCATCTTCGCGATGCGCCGCGAGCTGGTAAACCAGCACATCAAGTATTTCACCGACTTCGACCTGAACGTCCAGAACGTGCAGATGAACCCGCTGGCGGTCTACAACGCCATGCAGTACGACGGGCGGTTCAACGACGGCGTGGCGATGGTGGTGGACGTCGGGACCGATAACACCGATCTGCTCATCGCCAGCAACGACAGCATCTGGATGCGCTCGATCCCGATCGGCGGGAGCAACTTCACCGAGGCGCTGACCAAGGCCTTCAAGCTCAACTTCGTCAAGGCCGAGGATCTGAAGCGCAACGCCGCCACCAGCAAGTACGCCCGTCAGATCTTCCAGCACATGCGGCCGGTGTTCGCGGACCTGGTCGCCGAAATCCAGCGATCGATCGGGTTCTACTCCTCCGTCCACCGCGACGCCAAAATCGTCAAAATCTTCGCCCTCGGCGGCACGTTCAAGCTGCCGGGGCTCCAGAAGTATCTCCAGCAGAACCTGCAACTGCCGGTGGAGCGGATCGACTCGATCGCCGCCGGCGCCCCGGCCGATCCAAAGCACGCGGCGATCTTCGGGGACAACCTCCTCTCGATCGTCGGCGCCTACGGCCTGGCGCTGCAGGCGATGAACGTCACCGGCGTCACCTCGTCGCTGCTGCCCAAGGCGATCCAGCGCGAGCGGATGTGGCAGGACAAGACCAAGTGGTTCGGCCTCGCGGCGGCGCTGTTCATCGGCGGCGCAACGGTGGTCGGGGCAAGGTGGTTCTTCGAAGACCTCCAGTACAAGAACACCGCCGCGGTCCGCGACAAGAACAACGCCACGCTCCGCCAGGCACAGCAACTGTCCGAGCAGTGGTCGCAGGTCCAGGGATCGGGCGAGTCGGAGCGGACGATCACGTCCAACCTCCAGACCCTCACCGAAGGCAAATACCTCTGGCGCGACATCCACAACGACCTGATCTCCGCCCTCCCCCAGCCCCGGCCGGAACTGCTCGACGCCATCCGTGCCGGCGATGCCGAGGCCGTCAAGAAAGTGCCGCGCACCGAGCGACACATCATCCGCGTGGACGAGGTGACGTCGGTCTACGACCCCATGCTCATCGCGCATCTGGCGATGCCGAACTACAAGCTCGGCGACACCACCGGCACCCCCGCCGCCAACATGGGTGGAATGAACGGAATGGGAATGCCGCAACCCGACGAATCGGGCCAGGCCGCCCCGGCGATCGACCCGAACGGCAAGGGCCGCGGATTCGTCATCACGATGCGATTCACCTGCCCGCTAGCCCGGGCGCCGGAGTTCGTCGAACAGGAGGTCTCCAAGGCACTGCTGGCGATCGCCCCCAACCCCCAACGCCAGAACCTGAAGTACGCGATCCGCAAGGTTCGCTACCTCAGCGATAACCGCATCAGCGAAAACCCCGCCCGGCTGGGACGTCTGCAGGCGGAATACGACGCCGCCCAGAAGGCCAAGCAGGGCGTGATCGTCCCAGGACAACACCAGCCCCCCGGCGGCCCACCGCAGCCCGGCGGGTTAGGTGGGCCGCCCCGTGGGGGGGTTGGCGGGCCGCACGGCGGCGGGTTCGGCAATCACGGTGGCGGCTTCGGCGGACCGCACGGCGGCGGGTTCGGTGGAGGCGGCTTTGGCGGCGGTCAGCCGCAACCAGGCGGGCCGACCTCCCCAGCGGACAACCCGGCGTTCAAAGACCGCCTCACCGACGAAAGCATGCTCGGCGACTGGGAGTTCGTCATCGCCATCGCCGTCGAGTTGGACCCCGATCCGTGGAGACCTGCCCCGCCCCCGTCGGCAGACGAACCCACCGCTTCGGCCGAGTAAACACCCAGGAGCAGCACACCGATGGACCTGATCAAGAAAAACATCCTCAGCGTCGTCTGCGGCGTCCTGGCGATCGTCTCCATGATCGTGATCGTCTTCCCCTTCAGCGGGATGTACGACACGCTCCTGCAAAACGTGAAGACCAGCTGGGCCACCAACGGCACGATCCAAAACCTGATGAACACGCAGCGCACGTGGCCATCGCTCAGCTCGCGGGAGGAAGACAAAGTTCCCCTCGAGCACTTCCCCACCGCGCTGACCATCAGCCGTGGCGAGACGATGACCAAGGACTGGCGCAACAAGGCCGAGGCCTTCCGCCAGGCGGCGATCGACCTCCAGGTTCGCCAGCTTCGCCCGCTCGTCCCCGGCGCGCTGCCCAACGGCGGCGGCCCGTCGATCGGCCGCCAGTTCATCGACGCCTACCAGCGCAAGTTCGGCATCTACGTCAACCCGAACACCGGCCAGCGGGACGAGTCGCAGTCGATCTTCAAGCAAGTGCTGAACTCGACCGTTCCCCCGACCGACGCCGACGTGAAGACGGAACAGGACCGCGTCGCGGGCGAACTGCGCGCCGCCCGCACCATCTGGCGCGAGGGCCAGGTCACCAACCAGCCGGAAGTGGACCAGATCGTCGCCGAAGCGATGGCGGTCGTCGCCGACCGGCTGCGGAACCGCAACGCCACGGCGGCGTTCATCTACGCCGATCCGGTCACCGTCTTCGAGATCAACCCGAAGATCGCCACCAACCAGAACCCGACGCCGACCGACATGTTCCAGGCGCAGGTGTCGCTGTGGATCCAGGAGGAAGTCTGCCGCGCGATCCGCGAGACCAACGAGGCCGCCAAGGTGCAAGGCAAGGGCATCCTCGCCTCGCCCATCAAACGGCTGCTCCGCATTCAGGTGCTGCCGAAGTTCGTCCCCGCGGTCGCGGGCACG
>JBBCIV010000160.1:0-6335 GCA_037189665.1 Phycisphaerae bacterium
CGGTTCCCGCGATTACGCCTGCGGCGGCGGGAGTTCGGCGATGAACTTGCTGAGTTCTTCGGCGCTGGGGCTGATGGCGGTGCGGACGTAGTAGCCGCTGGTGGCGACGCCGGTGCAGAGGCTTTCAACGATGTCGAGGCCGAGCGTGCGGCCGAGGCAGAAGCCGGCGTTGAAGTGGTCGCCGGCGCCGGTGCTGATCTTCGGCTGCTGCACGAACGGACCTTGGAAGCTGCCCGATTCGTCCTTCGTCGCCGCCGCCGCTCCGCGCCGGGGGTGAATGACGACGCAGTGGAGGTTGAGCTTGTCGCGGATCGCGCGGGCGGTGGCCTCGATGTGGGCCTCGGGGTCGTTCTGCCCGGGCAATCCCAGCACGTCGGCGACCTCGACCGACTCCTTGAGGTTCAGGCCGAGGATGACGTCTACCTGGTCCTGGAAGCGCGTCAGCAGCTTGAGCGCTTCGAGGATGTCGTGGTGCGTGCGCTTCTCCGGATCGGCGAGGTCGACGAAGAGCTTGCGCTCGTGGCGTTCGACGTTCGGGATGACCTCGTCCAGCAGCTTCGCCCAGATGCGGCTCATGTGCGGGAGCATGGTCCAGTTGACCATGCCGACCAGCTTGGATTGGCCGACCAGTTCTTTCAGCTTCTTGTCGCCGACGCGATTGAGGATGTTGTCCCAGTTCACCTCGCCGAGCGAGCCGTGCTTGCCGAGCATGAGCTTGCCGTCTTCGAATTCCAGCGCATCGGTGTAGCCCGGCTCGGCGATGGAGATGCAGTGGGCGCGCTTCGAGAACTCCTCGAAGACCGGGTGGATCGCCGGAAAGCCGAGGTTGCCGATGTAGGTGACGTCGAGCCCGAACGACGCCAGCGCGTTCGCCATGATGGGCCCGTTGCCGCCGAGCTTTTGCTGGGTGACGACGAGCTCGTAGTTGGACGACTGCCCCGCCGCCGCGCAGATCTTCCTGCCGAAGTGGTCGATCGTCTTGACCGGGTCGTAGTTGTCCTTGTCCTGTCGCTTATCGACGACGGCGATGATGTTATCGACGAACCCGTCGAGCCCGACGAGCGACTTCGTGCTCTTCAACGTCGGCACGGCAGCGGCGAGCTTCTTGCTGGTGAGTTCACAAACCTGTTGGCGAGTAAGCGACATAGTGATTGGTTCCTTCTATATCCCGAAACGTGGGGACGCAGATCATAGCGAAACCTCCTCCTCCTCGCGACCACGAGACCACGACGGGCGAACGCCCATTTCATGCGAGCGGAATTCTCATATCAGTTTTCGTCGCAACTGATATGAGAATGGGGTTAGCGAGCAACCCGGAAAAGCCAGAAGGAGGGCTTCACGAAGGAGGGCATGGTCGCTCAAGCGACCATGCCACGAGGAACTTTCAGATTGATCTTTCATTCTAAAAATGTTAATATTTTGTTTGGATTCATAATTTCGCTTGCTTCGCCCCCTCGGATGAACGTCTGTGGAGCTGAGTTGTTCGTGAGCAGGACGAGGCGTGTTAAGTCACACGCTAAGGTTGGAATTATCGCCGCAACCGTATTTGAACAAACGAACCCAAATGTCGCCGTTCTGAGGGTGTCGTTGTCCGATATGCCCATTGAAATTGGCCGAACGAACCCAATTTTTTGGGGAGAGGATGCGTTTTTGCGGAGGGGGCCAAGTCCGCCCACACCGAGACGATTTGACCGAACGAACCCAACTGTCAATTTGGCATGCGTCTTTTCGAGCAGGCGCCTTGGGGCGGGCCGGCTTGCCCGTGCGGAAAACGTCGCATACATTGGACGACTCGGATTTTTTCGATAGGTATGACAGGGATTTCGTTTCCCCGGACGATTTGGACGAACGCAACCCATAAGGAGCAAACGTGGCTGCAGGCAAGCACTTCTTCACCAGTGAGTCGGTTTCGATGGGACATCCGGACAAGGTCTCTGACGCGATCAGCGACGCGGTCCTGGACTCGCTGCTGGCGGAAGATCAGTACGCACGCGTGGCGTGTGAGACGCTGGTCACCACGGGTCTGGTCGTCATGGCGGGCGAGCTGACGGTTCACACCGACAACGCCGTCAAGGCGCTGGACAAGGCCGAGGAGACCGCGCGGGCCGCGATCAAGAAGATCGGCTACGTCGGCGACATCGGCATGCAGTTCGACGGCGACACCTGCGCGGTGCTCCGCGCGCTGCACGCCCAGTCGAAGGACATCTCGATGGGCGTCGCCCGCGCCAAGTCCGAAGACCAGGGCGCCGGCGACCAGGGCCTGATGTTCGGCTTCGCCTGCCGTGAGACGCCCGACCTCATGCCTCTTCCGATCGACCTGTCGCACAAGCTGGTCGAACGTCACGCGGCGGTCCGCCAGAAGGGCATCATCAAGGGCCTGCGTCCCGACGCCAAGAGCCAGGTGACGGTCGAATACGACGGCAACAAGCCGGTTCGCATCGACACGATCGTGCTGAGCACGCAGCATTCGCCGGAGTACAGCAACCCCAAGGCGCAGAAGAAGCTGCGCGACCTGGTGATCAAGCACATCATCGAACCGGTGCTGCCGAAGAAGCTGTTCGACAAGAAGAAGACGACCATCCACGTGAACCCGACGGGCAACTTCGAGATCGGCGGCCCGCACGGCGATACGGGGCTGACCGGCCGGAAGATCATCGTCGATACCTACGGCGGGCGCGGTCGCCACGGCGGCGGCGCGTTCTCCGGCAAGGACCCGAGCAAGGTCGACCGCTCCGCCGCTTACATGGCCCGCTACATCGCCAAGAACGTCGTCGCCGCGGGCCTCGCGGACGAGTGCGAAGTGCAGCTCAGCTACGCGATCGGCGTCGCCAAGCCCACCAGCGTGCTGGTCGACACGCACGGCACCGCCAAGGTCGATGAAGCGAAGATCAGCAAGGCGGTCGCCGAGCTGTTCCCGCTCACGCCCGCAGGCATCCTGCGCCACCTGAAGCTGCGCGCCCCGATCTACTCCCCCACCGCCAGCCACGGCCACTTCGGCCGCAAGCCCGGCGCCATCAGGCACAAGAGCATCGTCACCGGCAAGGAAACCACCCACGAAACCTTCACATGGGAAAAGACCGACCTCGCCAACAAGCTCCGAAAAGCCGTAGGCCTGTAAACCAAGCGCGGCAAGGGTCGCTGAAGCGCCTCTGCCTTACACACGCAAAAACCACGGGGCAGCAATCTCCTTCGCCACCCCGTGGTTTTTAAATGTCTGTTGAAAACCACAAAAGAAATCTAAAAACTACTTTTTTACCAAAAGCGACGGTCATTAAATCAAAAAATCAGCCACAGATGGGGCACGGATGAACACAGATAAAAGCGCTTGCCTTATCTGTGCCCCATCTGTGGCAAAAATCACATTCACATTGATTCGCGCAGATTCGCGGATTCATCTACACCTTCGGCGGCCCCAACAGCGCCTCGACGCGCTCCACCACCCGGTTCAGCCGTCGTTGCTGGCTCGAGCTGATCTCGTGTCCGCCGTAGCGGATGCGGTAGAAGATGCGGGTCAGCCGCTGGATGGCGGAGTAGATCTCGTTGGGCAGGAAGCCGATCGACTGGCTGAACTCCATCGGCGTGAGGTGCGTCGGACGGTCGATCTTGCGCTTGTCGAGCACGCGCACCAGGTCGTCGTAGAACGCCAGCTGCCGCGCCAGCCGCTTCTGGTCGCTGGTGGGCAACTGGCCCAGCCCGATGCGCCGCGCCCGGCGACGCAGGCGCACGCGTTCGTACAGGAAGTAGATCATCGCTCCGACGATCGTGCACACCATCGCCGCCATCAGCACGCTGAGCAGGCCGCTGCTGACCCAGTAGAAGTTCTGCAGGTCAAACCAGGCCTTCATGTCCTGAAGCCAGCTGCTGGTGTTGATGGCGGTGTTCGTGAGGCTGCTGTCGACGTTCTGGATGAGGTTCGTGCGGCTCTCGGAATCGTAGTTCACGACGTTGTTGCCCCACGAGTACTCGAGGTAGTCGATGAAGTACATCAACTGCTTCCACATCGACGTCGCCCGCGAGGCGGCGTTGGCGTCACGCGAGGCGGTGGGGTCGAACAACTGCCACCCGTTGAGCGTCAGCACTTCCACCCACGCGTGGGCGTGGCTTTGCTTGACGATGTAGTACCCGCCGACGGAGTTGAACTCGTCGCACTTGAAGCCGACGACCATGCGTGCCTGCATGCCGATGCTCTGGCACATCAGCGTCATCGCGCCGGCGAAGTACTCGCAATGGCCGCGCTTGAAGTCGTAGAGGAACTGGACCATCGGGTCCTTGTCCATCACGCGGCGGGCGTCGGTCAGGTCAAGCGTGTACAAGAACTCGGTCTGAAGGTACTTCTCGAAGTTGCGGGCGATCGCCTCGTCCAGCTCGGTGATGTTCTGCGCCTGTGCCCGCTGGGCGGCAAGGTTGCCCTTGCCGTCGGCGCCGGCGACCTCGTCCCTGAGCGCGAACTCGCGCACCTCGGCCGGCGGTTCGTAGCGGCGAGGGGCCTCGGCGCGCGCCGTCTGCCACCGCCTGCGGATCTCCTGCGCCAGGAAGGCGTCGGTCGGATTGGTCGTCGCCGGAGGAGTCGGCGCGAGCAGTCCGGTCGAGACGACGGTATACGGCAGTTCGCCGGTGAGCGGCTCCTGCAACTGCAACACCTCGTCGTGACGGCCATAGCGGAGGCGCAGCTCGCGCGAGGGGGTGAAGCTGATCACCCCCGGCATGGCGAACAGCACGTCCGATCCCGTGGGCAGCAGGCGGACATCTTGCTTGTAGCGGTCCTCGCCGAACGGGTTGTCGTTCAGCTCGTATTCCTGCCCACGCGTGACCGCCGGGATGACCTCCGCGGCGGTGGTGTTCGTGCGAATCCACTTCCAGCGATCGATGCTGGCGGGGTCGCTGACGTAGGTATCGGGGGCGCTGCCGCGCAGGTAGATCGTCTGCCCGGTCGCGCCGTACGGCTGGCCGTTCTTGGTGATGGTGACGTACGCCACCTCCGCCTCGTTCTGCGTGATGCGGGCGACGTCCTGGAAGCTGACCTGATCGCTGAAGCCCGTCAGCGCCTGGCTCGGCTTGAACGCCAGGTTGCCGATGATGCCCGCGCCCGTCCCGCGCGGGAAGAACAGGAACACCGCCACCGCCGTCGTGATGGCGACGAAGCTGACGAAGCCGGTGAGCCGGCGCATCGATCGCGGGAGGAAACGCTGGTCCTGCCGGAGCGTCAGCGGGTTGACCTTCCTTTCGTCCACGCCCATGACCGCCTTGGCGTGATCGGTCTCGGCCTTCAGGTGGAACAGCAGGCAGCAGTAGAGCGACAGGAACAGGTACACCACGAACAGCACGCCGAACAGCAGGCTCGCGGTGCTGATCGCCGCCGCCACCATCAGCAGGAGGCTGAGGATGAGCAGCTGCGCCAGGTCGCGGTTGGCGCGCTGCTCGAAGAGCTTGACCAGCTGAAGGAAGATGAGGAACTCGCCGATCGCCAGGATGGGCGGCCCGTGGATCTGCTTGACGCGGAGGACCAGAAACGCCGCGAACAACAGCGTGACGATGTTCGCCGCCAACCTCGGCAACGGCCGAAAGCTGCCGCGATTTACAAGCCAGCCGTTCAGCAGTGTGGCGGCGGTGGCGAGCAGCCACAGGCCTGGCGTCTGGGCGGCGATGCCGTAGCCCAGGAAGCCCAGCAGCAGCAAGGCGTACAGCGTCGGACGAAATTGCTTGATGTCGTACATCGGCTCAGCCCGTCAGCGTCATTTCGCGTATCCCAGGGAGAAATCCACGTCATCCGAAAACGAGAAGTACCGTCGATACTGCTGCTCGGATGACGACAGCGGCACGAGCCCGCCGCGCACGCTCTGGCCGAGGCTGAGCGAGACGTTGCCGGGCGAGATCACGACCGCGGTGGTGTCGCTCTTGATGAGCGGCCGGGCGGTCTCCAGCAGGTCGTGGATGCCGTAAGTCTTGTTCTGCTTCAGCCGCGCCAGGTGCGTGAGCAGGTCAAGCCGGTGCCGCTTGCCCCGATTAGGCGTGACGGTCAGCCAGCCCTGGTTCCAAAGCACCAGCCCGATCGGCAGGCCGGCCTCCATCGCCTGGTCGATCACCGTCGCCGCCATCGCGATCGCGCGTTCGACCGCCATGTGGTGCTCGAGCGAATCGTCCACCTCGAAGGTATCGACCATCACCAGTAGTTTAGGCGGCGAGACGCGCGTCATCTCGCGCATCACCACCCCGCCGCCGCGGGCGGAACGCTTCCAGGAAATCCATCGGGGATTTTCGCCGGTGCGGTACTCCTTCATGCCGTAGAACTCGTCGCTCCCGCCGCGCGAGGGCCGCACGTTCTGCCCGACCGATTC
>JBBCIV010000161.1:0-28211 GCA_037189665.1 Phycisphaerae bacterium
GCGAGACCACGACTACGTCTTCACCGTTATCTACACCGTCGGCACCATCGGCGGCACGCGGCGCAGGCGGCTGGTGGCGGGGGCGAGCGAGCCGCACGGGCGGTCGTGCGAGTCGTTCGCCCGGGTGCGGTTTGCCGACGCGGGCCAGCCAGTCCGCGTCCAGTATGAGTCGATCCTCGGTGGATGAGTTCGCCGCGCCCGCCCCTCGCCCGGCCGGCCGGTTGCCGATACATTCGGCGGTATGTCCAAACCCCGTATTCTCACCGGCGATACCCCGACCGGTAAGCTGCACCTCGGCCACTACGTCGGCTCGGTCGAAAACCGAGTCGCCATGCAGGACGAGTACGACTGCTACTTCATCATCGCCAACAAGCATGCCTTCACCACGCGCGCCGATAAGCCCGACGACATCCGCCAGAGCGTGATGGAGATCGCCACCGACTATCTCGCCTGCGGCATCGACCCGGCCCGCTCGACGATGTTCGTGCAATCCGAAGTGCCCGCCATCGACGAGCTGACCTTCAACTTCGCCATGCTCATCCCGTTCAACCGCGTGATGCGCAATCCCACCTTGGCGCAGGAAATCAAAGACAAAGACCTTGGCGACAAGTATCCCTTCGGCTTTCCCCTCTACGCGGTCGGCCAGTGCGCCGACATCCTGGCGTTCAGGCCTGAACTCGTGCCCGTCGGCGAAGACCAGATCCCGCACCTGGAACTGACGCGCGAGGTGGCGCGAAAGTTCAACCAGGTCTACTGCGGCGTCAACCCACACGCCAAGGATAAGGAAGCCGTGAAGTCCGGCGGGCTGTTTCCGATCATCGAGCCCAAGCTTGGCCGGGTGAAGCGCCTCGCCGGCCTTGGTCCTCCCGGGCCGGATGGCAACCTGCTGAAGATGAGCAAGTCGCTCAACAACGCCATTTTCCTTTCCGACTCTCTGGCGGAGATCGAGAAAAAAATTCGCGGGATGTACACCGACCCGAAGCGCCTTCGCGCCACCGATCCCGGCGAAACCGATCCATCGAAAAATCCGCTATGGGCGTTACAGGAAACCTTCAACCCCGACACCGCCTGGGTGGACGAACACCGCGACCTCTACAAAAACGGCAAGGTCGGCGACGTAGTCATCAAGAAAAAGCTGATCGAGGTGATCGACGCGCTGGTCGAGCCGATCCGCACGAAACGCAGGCATTTCGAAGATCGGCCCGACGACGTCATCGACGCGCTCAGGGTCGGCACCGCCAAGGCCAACGCGGTGGCGGAGGAGACGCTGGCACTGGCGAAAAAGGCGATGCGGCAGGACTACTTCCCGCGCAAGTTGACGATTGGGTAGGTTCACAGTCTTGCGCAGATGGTCGCGGATTGGCACGGATAAGTCAGGTAAATCATCGCATTAATATCTGTGCTGATCTGCGTCCAATCTGCGCAATCTGCGGACCATTTGAACAAGGAACGGCGATGGACTACGTCAATCTTGGCTCCACTGGCTGCAAGGTGTCGCGGTTCTGCCTCGGCACGATGATGTTCGGTGGTAAAACCGACCGGGATGAGTCGATCCGCATCGCGCGCGCCGCAATCGATGCCGGCGTGAACTTCGTCGACACCGCGGACGTCTATTGCGGCACGGCGTGCGAGTCGATCGTCGGCGATGCGCTGGAAGGCGTGCGCGACAAGGTCGTGCTTGCAAGCAAGGTCGGCATGAAGGTGGGCGATCTGCCGAACGACATCGGCATCAGCCGGTATCACTACGTCCGCGCGGTGGAGGCGAGCCTGAAGCGGTTGAAGACCGATCGCATCGATGTCTATTATATCCACTGGCCTGCCCAGCGGATGAACCTGGATGAAGCTCTTCGCGCGCTGGACGACATGGTGAAGGCAGGCAAGGTCGTCTATCCGGCGTGCAGCAACTTCCCGGCCTGGCTTGTGATGAAGTCGCAGTGGGCGTGCGATGTGAACCGCTATGCGCCCTTGGTGTGCGGGCAATATCCGTACAACTTGATTGAGCGCGGGCTGGAGATCGAGATCCTGCCGATGGCACAGAACTTGAACTTCGGCATCACGATCTATCGTCCGATCGCGATCGGCGTGCTGACGGGCCGCTATCTCGACGGAGTTTCGACCGGCACGCGAAGCGAGAATGACGAGCGCATCGCCCGCTGGATGGGCAAGTACGGCGATGCCGTGCGAAAGCTGTCGGCCTACGCAAACGAGCGCGGAAAGACCACCACCGCTGCCGCCAACGCATGGGCGCTGGCGCACCCGGCAGTGACGAGCCTGATCGTCGGCGTGAGCAGGCTGTCGCAACTGCACGACAACCTCAACGGATTTGACTGGAAGCTCACGCTTGAGGAACGCGCGGAGATGAGCGGTTTCTTCGACACCGAGATCAAAGAGGAAGCCGGCGGGGCGTTTCCGGCTTGGCGACGCCGGGCGGATATCTTGTGAACTGCTCGCGCTGCGCGAATTCGAGAGGAACCCGCAGCATTCGAATAACTACGAGGATCGAGAACCGCTTAGTATCGGCTTTCGGTGAAATCTTCGTTTCGCCACCAGCTGATCCCACGGGGGCGATCGGAAGGATAGCCCCCGGCGACGGTGTTGCCGTTGAGGTTCGACGTGCTGAGCAGGCGGGCGGCATCGCAGGATTCAACGTGGCCGTCGGCGAAAAGGCCGTTGACGCGCTTGTGATGTGGGGACCACAGACCGGCGGCGAACGCGCCGCCAGTGTTGGTGGAGAAGAAGGAGCGGAATGTAAAGCTTCCTTCATCGGGGAGGAACGTCGCGTTGCCCGGGCGCTCGATGGAGCTATCCCCGACGATCATAAAATCGCTGGCACGCTGGATTCGCAATAGGCGCGTTCCCTCAAACGAGATGAATCCGATCGGCGTTGGAGTCGGGCCGGCGATCTTGAAATACGATGGCTCTGACGGCACGCCATAACGCGGTGCGGTGTTGACCATCGCGTAGGTTCCGGGCCGACTGTAGGTGATGCCGCGTGCCATCTGTCCGTTTTTGGGACAATAGAGCGCCGAGTTGGCGAGCGTGGCAGAGGCAGGTTTGAGGTACTCGGTCCCGCCCAGCCTTCCCTGTAGTGCCGCGTGCCATCGCTGGGTTTGTGCGCCGCTAGTCGTTTGAACGTACCACGACGGCTGGGGGATGACTTGGGAGTAGTCGTTCGCGTATAGGCGCAGCGCGACGCCGGTCTGCCGGAGATTGCTCTGGCACTTGATCGACCGTCCCTGCTCACGGACGTTCCTCAGCGCAGGCAGGAGCAGCGCGACCAGAATGAGGAGAATGCCGATAACGACAAGCATCTCTACGATCGTGAAGGCGCGCGCGACGGATGGGCCAGGCGGCATGCGCATGATGTTGCTCCTAAAAACGGAACGGGCCGTCAGCGACGGCGTCGGGAAAGTCCCAGCACGCCCAGGCCCAGCAGGGCAGCGGTCGTGGGTTCGGGGACGGCGACATTGAGGTAGATGTCGTCTCGATCGCCGTTGCCTGCGCCGTCGCCAACGACGAGCGTTCCGGCCAGGCCGGGGGCGAGGTTGGAGACGCTCAGCCCGCCGATGATCTGCTGACCGCTCAGCGTCAGGCCGGCCCACGTCGTGCCGGCTGGCAGGTCGGTATCGAAGAGCTTGTACCAGCCTTGGGCGCCGGTGCCTTTGAAATCGATGACGTTGTTGCTGAACACGACGTCGCCCGCGGACGCGCCGGAGAGGATCAGCAGGTCACCGCTGCCAGGCGTGGCGATCGACGCGCCGGCCGTACCCAGTTCGAAATCGAAACCGCCGCCGGTGTTGACGGTCAGTTTGCCGGTGGTGTTGGCGAGGTTGATCTCCAGGTTTTCGATGCTCGCGCCCGGCGCGAGGATGCCCCCTGCATTGATGGTGACGCCGTTCGTACCCGACGGTGCGATCCGGCCAGTGCCGCCGAGCGTACCAGTGTTGTTGACGGTAACAGCTCCGCTCCCCGTACCCGATCCGCTCACGTTGTTCAGCAGCAGCGTGCCGCCATCGATGATCGTCCCGCCGTTGTACGTGTTGGAATTGCCTGAGAACACCTGCGTTCCCACACCTGATTTGATGACCGAGACAGAGTTGGCCACGTTGTTGCTGGTGGAGATCTGGATCGCACCGGCATATGTGGCAATGCCGCCCGTGGTATTGATTGCGAGCGTACCGGTGGAGGCGGCGCTGGCGAAGTTGTTCGCCAGGATCACCGGCGTGGTATCGGTGGAGTTGAGCGAGCCGACCTCGAGCGTGCCGGCGGCATTGCTCAGGTTCCGGATGAAGACGCGCGACGTTCCGCTTAGCGACAGATCGCCGGTGATGTTGGCGTTGCCGTCGATGACGTTCAGCCGGAGTTCGGATGAGCCGGATATCGTCGCCGAGCCCGCTGTGAACGAGGTCAGCGACTGAGTTGCGTTGTTGAACGCGCCGAGTTCGAGGTTGCCCTGGCTGAGCACCAGCGCGCCGACGTTGAGCGTCAACGGGTTGTTTGATCCGTCGCGGATCAGCATCGTCGACGCGCCGCTCTTGGTCAACGTACCGGAGATGGTGAGCGTGGAGCCGGCGGTGCCGTTCAGGCCGATGATCGTCTGGCCAGTGGCGCTGTTGTGGGTCCAGTTGGCGACGCCAGGGGCGGCGACGTTCATCGTGATCGCGCCAAACTGGGTGGGGGTAACGATGTTGTCGCCGCTCGTCGGCACGGCCGCGGGCGACCAGTTACCGGGGGTGTTCCAGTTCGACTGGCTAGCGCTGTTCCACGAATAGTTCGTTGCCCCCAAAGCGGAAGTTGTGGTGACTGCGGTCGCGATAGTCGCGATCGCAGTCATCAGACGCGACGGCCCAGACGAAAAGCTGTTGCAATCCTGCATGTTTTCTCCTCCTCAAATATACCTGGCCGGCGAGCGACTCGCCGGCTTATTCGGCCATGCGGACGGCTGCCGCCGTCATTTGGGCCGATAGTTTGAAGTCGATTCGCCAACGAAAATCTGCATCTGCGGCGGATGGACGTTGTATGGTCCCTGCCAGGGCTGCCCGGAGACGAACCAGTCGAGACACAAATCGAGATATCGATCCATCGCCGGCGTTCGCATGCAGGTGAGGGATGGCCTAAGCATGGGAGCCATGCCTGCTTCGCTGTCGGTGGCGCAGACCGCGACATCACGGCCGGGCTCGATCCCGAAATCGGTGAGGGCGCGCATCGCGCCGATCGCGGTGGCGCCGGTTGTGCAAAAGAGGGCGGTCGCGTCGAACGATCCGGATCGCAGTGTCTCGCGGAAGACCTTATGTGCGTACAGCATCGCGGATTCGCCGGGGCGGTCGATCGTCTGGCCTTCAATGCCGTTCAATTTCGTCCATTGCGACCATGCGTTGAGGCGTTCGTTTGTTACGCCTCCGTAGGGCTGGGTATTCAGGCAGGCGATCTTGCGATGGCCGCTTGGCAGCAGTGAATCCAGCAGCATTGCTACCTCGCCGGGCGATACGAAATGCAGGCAGGGGATCTGCTCCGCCGAGGTGTCGGCAAAGAGCACCAGCACGGGTCGGCCGCAGGTTTTAATTTCGTTGACGAGGTGATCGGGCAGCACTTTCATGCCGCCTGCCCCGGACGTAGGCACGAAGAGTGATGCATCGAAGCCGCGTAACGCGCCGGCAATCGCCGGATCGCGCCAGTGAACGTAGCTGATTAGCCGGAGCTTCCAGTTTCGAGCCTTGGTGCATCGCTGAACCAATCGGTACACCGAATCGGCCTGAGCAGAAGGATGGGGATGCAAAAGCAAAGCGATGTGGACGTCTTTTTCGGTGTTCGAGACTTCTCGTACCGCAAACCGGCCCGATTCAGAACGCTCGAGCAGCCCGACTCGGTGAAGTTCGTCCATCGCCTTGGCAACGGTTCGCGGATTGACGCCCAACTCCATCGCCAGGCGGCTGACGGTCGGAAACTCCTGAAAACGGTAGTCCCCGTGCTGAATCCGGGCGTGAAGGGCCTTGGCTATAGTCGCGTAACGAGACATTAAACTCCGCTGCCAAGAAAGATACCGCTGATTAGTGATTAAAAAATACGCGAATAAAATGCGTTGTCAATAAAAATGCATAAAAACTATGTATTTTGATTTGCGCATGAATCATCTCTAGCCATAACTTATGTTAAGGGCAGCAGTTATCGTCGCAGGCTGTCATTCTACGAGCAGCAGCAGATCTTGCGGGCCTTCGTGATCGAGGTCGAGGGTTTTGCCGTGGAGGGGGTGTTGTTGCAGGACGTCGCCGGTGGTGGGGTTGAGATAGGTGCAGCGGGTGGGGGTGGCGAGGGTGGCGAGGTCGAACTCGTAAAGGCCGGCGGCGGGGACGTAGAGGAAGGCGAAGCGGCCGTCGGCGCTCTTGCCGGCGATGGGAAGCTCGGCGGGGAGGAGGTCGTCAGCGCCGGTGATCATCCGGGGGGCGGATTCGATCCGCGCGGGCAGGCCGATCTGTTGCATCCATTGTTTGACGTGGCGCACCTGCTGCGCGCCAGGCAGTTCGAGGGCGAGACGCCAGTTGGTGCGGGCGAAGTTTTTCGGGATGACAAGACCGGGGTCGTAGCATTGCCAGATGTCGTGACAGCCGTAGGTGTAGCCGCACGCTCCGCTGAGGGCGGACCGCCAGGCGGATTTACGAACGTCGTGATCGGTGAACCAGCGGCCGGTGGGCGCCCAGCGGCTGCCGCGGGCGGACATGACGGGGTGGTTTTCGTAATTCGGCTCGCCGTCGAGGACGGGGCGCGCCGGGGACAGTGCGCGGTCGTGGGTGATCATGTCCCAGTTGGGGTTGTCGAAGCCGCTGTGTCCGGATTGAAGCATGTGGAAATCGAGCCACGGCTCATCCTGCACCCACTCCGAACTGCTCGTCCCGCCGGCGGGGTGGAAGGTCAGCAATTGTGAATCGCCGATGACGGAACGCACGCCCTCCGCCATCGCGCGGACCACCTGGCGATGGACCTCGGACTCAAGCGGACGATCGCCGCCCATGCACCAGATGATCGCACGTTCCCCGTACCGGTCGGCGATCCACTTGCCGTAGGCGCGGGCGTTGTCGGGATTGAAGATTTCCGGGCCAACTCCCCATTTCCTGTTGAACTTGTCGCCCCACGTGGGGAGGAGCACCGTGTAGAGGCCGGCGTCCTCCGCCATCGCAATCACGCGATCGACGTGACGCCAGTAATCTTCGACCGGCTTGGCGGGATCGAGATCGGCGAAGGGAAGATGTCCGTAGCGATTGGGAACGCGCAGGCCGTCTTCCTCGGAAAGGGCGGCGACCTGATATGCATTGAATCCCTGGTAAGCGCGCGTCTGGAAGTAGAGGTCGGATTCCTCGTACGTCAGCCGTTGAAACATGCACCAGACGGTGTCGGCGAGGTAGAAGAACGGCTCGCCGGTTTCGGTTTCAAGGATTCGGCGATCGCTGCTGACGCGGAGCTTGGGAAGCGGCATAGAGGGATTGAGGCTAATGGAAGTAGGGGAAAAAGAAAGCCCCGGCCATGTATGGCCGGGGCTTTCCTTATCTGTGGGAACGCGTGACGCGCGCGAGGGTTACTCGCGATCATCGCGCTTCGGCGCCCGTCGCGGCGGGCCGCCGCGACGCGGACGGCGGGCGGGGGCCTCTTCGCCGCCCTGTTCGGAGGAGGCTTCGTTGCCTTCTTCGGGAGCGTCGGCGTTGTCGTTGGACGGGGCTTCTTCGCGACGCGGGCCGCGGTCGCCACCGCGGTCATCGCGGCGCGGGCCGCGATCGCCGCCACGGTCGTCGCGGCGGGGGCCACGATCACCGCGGTCGCCACCACGATCACCACGGTCTTCGCGTGCCGGGCGTTCGGGACGCGGGCGTTCCGGGTCCTTCTCGCCGAGTTCCGCCATCGCGGCCTTGCGACTGAGCTTGATGCGGCCCTGGTCGTCGACCAGCAATACCTTCACCTTGATCTCGTCGCCCATCTTCACGACTTCGTCAACGCGGCCGACGTATTGGTCGGACAGCTCGCTGACGTGGCAGAGGCCGTCGGTTTCGGGGGCGATCTCGACGAACGCGCCGAAGTCCTTGATCGACACGACCTTGCCCGTGTAGATGCGGCCGACCTGCACGCTGGCGGTCATCGCTTCGACGATGTCGCGGCACTTCTCGGCGCCGGCGGCATCGGTCGAACTGATGAACACCGTGCCGTCGTCCTCGATGTCGATGTTGCAGCCGGTGTCGGCCTGAAGCGCCTTGATGTTCTTGCCGCCCGGGCCGATCAGCTTGCCGATCTTTTCCGGGTCGATCTTCACGGTGATCAGCCGCGGGGCCCACTGGCTGATCTCCTTGCGCGGCTCGGGCAGGGTGGCCGCCATGATGTCCAGGATCTTGAAGCGGGCATCGCGGGCGCGGTGCAGCGTTTCGCGGATGATCTGGTGGCTGATGCCCTCGATCTTGATGTCAAGCTGGATCGCGGTAACGCCGGTGCGCGTGCCGCAGACCTTGAAGTCCATGTCGCCGAAGTGATCTTCTTCGCCGAGGATGTCGGTCAGCAGCTTGTAGTTGTCGCCTTCCTTCACGAGGCCGACGGAGATGCCCGCCACCATCGCGCGGATCGGCACGCCGGCGTCCATGAGCGCCAGGCAGCCG
This sequence comes from Phycisphaerae bacterium, assembly GCA_037189665.1. Taxonomy (GTDB): domain Bacteria; phylum Planctomycetota; class Phycisphaerae; order Tepidisphaerales; family Tepidisphaeraceae; genus BPJO01. The sequence continues at coordinate 8,631 of JBBCIV010000161.1, forward strand.
CCGCAGCTCGAGGCCATCGACGACGAGCCGTTCGATTCGAGGATGTCCGAGATGACCTTCACCGTGTACGGGAACTCGGCGACGGTCGGCAGCACCGCCAGCAGCGATCGCTCGGCTAGGGCGCCGTGGCCGATCTCGCGACGACCCGGGCCGCGGATCGGGCGGACTTCGCCCACCGAGTAGCTCGGGAAGTTGTAGTGCAGCATGAACTTCTGGCTGTACTCGTCGTGCAGCCCGTCGACCAGCTGCTCGTCGCCGCTGGTGCCGAGGACGACGGTACACATCGACTGGGTTTCGCCTCGCGTGAAGACCGCCGAGCCGTGTACGCGGGGAAGGACGTCGACTTCCGCGGTGATCGGGCGCAGGTCTTCGAACGAACGGCCGTCCGGGCGGATGCCGGAGAGGATCGCGGCGCGGGTGGCCTCCTCTTCCACGAGCGCGAACGCGGCGCGGATCTTGGCGGCCTCGGTCTTCTGGGCGACGATCGACGCGTACGACGCGTTCGGATCCGTCACCGCCGGGGCGAGTTCGTTCAGCAGGTCGGCCTTGATCTGGTCGACCTTCTCGTTGCGGTCGTGCTTGCCGGGCGTGCCCTTGACGGCGCGGATCTTGTCGGCCACGCGGGCGCGGATGGCGTCGAGCAGGCCCGGTTCCGGGGCCTTGACGTCGCCGACCTTTTCCTTGCCGACCTTCTTCTGGAGTTCTTCGATCATGCCGGCGATCTCGATGATCGCCTTGTGGCCGACCTCGATCGCGTCGGCGATCTCGTCTTCGGGCACCTCGTGAGCGCCGACTTCGATCATGTTGACGAAGTTCTTCGTGCCCGCGACGACGACCTCAAAGTCGCTGCCGTCGGTCTGCTCGACGGTGGGGAACAGGACCGTCTTGCCGTCGATGCGGCCGACCTTCGCGTGGGCGGTGGGGGTGATGAACGGGATGTCGCTGATCGCGACCGCGGCGCTTGCGGCGATGCCGGCGAGCATGTCGGTGTCGTTCTCCTTGTCGAACGACAGCACGTTCAGCTGGATCTGCACTTCGTCCATGAACCCATACGGGAACAGCGGGCGCAGCGGGCGGTCGATCAGGCGGCTGATCAGCACCTCGCGGGTGGTCGGCCGGCCTTCGCGCTTCATGAACCCGCCCGGAAACTTGCCGGCGGCGGCGCGGCGCTCGCGGTAATCGACCTGAAGCGGGAAGAAATCGATGCCCTCGCGCGGCTTGGCGCGGACGACGGCGCCGAACACGACGGTGTCGCCAAACTGAACGGTGACCGCGCCGTCCGCCAGCTTGGCGTACGAGCCGGTCGAGATCGTGAGCGTGCGCCCGCCGATCTCACGGGAGACGGAATGCTTCTGCATTGAGAATGAGTCCTCTAACGTCCTGAAAACCATGAGGGAGACCGTCAGGACGATCGTCGGATGAGGACTTCGAATGCCGAATGGCGAACGCCCGCGGAGAAAACCGGGGGCGTTCGGCATTGGGCATTCGCTCGCACGACGATCAGGCGCCAAAGCCTGTTAGACGAATGCTCACTCCACCGGCGCCGGACGTTGTGGCGCGGGTGAGCCGAACATTCCACCATGACACGCCCGCGGAGGCAAGGGGAAGGGCAAAGAAAGCGCGTCAGAGGAATGCCGGAACTAATTCGTAAGTCTCATAAATCAGGGATAAGCGTTGACGTTTGTCAGGCAATGGAGGGCATCGCGGACGATTAGAGAGGCAACCGGGGTCAGCGAACCGCCTCCCTGCACCATGGCGGCGTGAAGAAGGGCGCCGGCGCTGGTTTCGCCCTGCGGATGCAAAACGAACGCGTGGATGGCCCACGGTTCGTTGGTGGCGTGGTCGGGTTGGATTTCCGCAAGGTGAAACTCGACGCATCGGCCGATCGTGTTTTGCAGATCGGCGTCTTTCGAAAGGCTGACGTACGACTGCAGCGCGTGCAGGATCAGCAGTTCGTTCGCCCACCACGGTTCGGGATTGTCGTCGATGCCGGCGAGCAGTGCCGTTGGATCAAGCGATCGCACGGCCTTCGCAAGCAAGTCGCCCGCGCCGGGATGGCCGAGGACGTAGAGCAGGTAGGCTTTCCAGATCGCCCCCGCGACGCCCGCCCCGACGGCGGCAGGAGCGGGCAGGGATAAATCGGGAAGGGCTGATGCGTAGTCGAGCGTCATGCCGGATCGCCTGGCATCCAGCGCGTGGAGGCATGCGACGAGCCAGTTCCGGTGGCCGCCTTCGCTTGCACGGAGGCGAGAAACGGCAACTCCGCCATCCAAACCGTGGTCGATCGGCGCATCGGGACTGGCGGATTCTCGAAGAATCTGCGCCCAGCGGGCGGTTTTTTCGGGCGGGACTTTTTGCATATCTTTTCGGGGTGGATTTTCACCGGCCTTGCCCGCATCTTATGGGCGACTAACCCGCGAATCGACTGAGGCAAGAATGGAACGCAGAAGAGCACTAGGTCTGAACCCCGACGGCAGTAATTTCGTCCCCGAGCGACGGGACGTGGTTCGGTACATCGACCTGAAACTCGCATCGCTAAACGAACCGCCCGCCGGCGATTCCAGCCTGGTGTCGTTCGCCAGCGACCTGCTCGCCCATTACAAAGAGCTGGCCCGCCTCCTGCGTCACTACCTGTGTCCGGCCGACCAGCGCATCCAGGATTTCCTCAACCGCATGTTTGGCGGCGTGATCGACGTGAAGAAGATCGCGCTCCCGTCGCGCACGCTGTTGCTCGATCGCCACGGCATCGCGCGCGAATTGTCGCTGCCGATCGGAGAGGATTCGTTCACCAACGAAATTCTCAGCAGCTATCGCACGCAGCAGGGCGTCCTGCACAACCCGAAGTCCGACCGCCGCACGACCGCCGGCGTCTTCCATGTCGCCGATGCGGGCTTGCCCGTTCCCGGCGACAAGCTCGCAGCGCCGCTGGTGGCCTACGCTCGATTGCTCGAGGCCGCGCTCACGCCGCCGGCGGATTTGATGCGGCTGCCTTTCACCGCCAAGTCGGACAAGCCGGTGCAGATCTGGACCTCGCTGTTGCTGAGGCCGCTGGTCGCGCCTGAAATCCCCGGCGTGAGGCCGGAAAAGCGCACGGAAATCCGTTTCTTCGCGCCCGGCGGCCTCGTCTGCAGCCTCGACTTCGTCGAATCGATCTTCGGCAACGGCGGCGACCCGTTTCTCCCCGAGAACGACGCCGGCCTCGACGTCGAGCACTGGACCGGCCACACCGGCTGCGTCATCCTCGCGCCGCACCTCGTCGGGATGAAGAAGAAAGACCTCGGCCTTCCGCACGTCAGCCAGGCCACCGAGCGCCAGAAGCGCGAGGGCATGTGCTACGAGAAGGACGACGAGAAGTACAACAACGGCTCGGCCTTCAAGATCACCTGCCGCGCCCGCGATGGCGTGATGGTCACGATCCTGGCCGACAACTACTTCGGCTATTGCAAGAAGGAAGTGAAGACGCAGATCAGCTTCTCCGCCAACCTCTCCGGCATGGCCGAGGAAGAGCACGCCGGCGGGGCGCTGGCGTTCCCTTCGTTCAACCACGGCGAATACTTCCAGCTCGACGAAAAAGTGCTCGCCCAGGGCTACACCTTCGCCACCGCGATGGAGGCGCTGGGAGACAAGGTCGAAAGGAAGCCCGAAGGCTACGCGGTCGATAAGGCGCAACCTTCGATCGTGTATGTGCCCGAGAACTCGCATTTTGATGCCCGCAAGCAAACCGTCACATGGGAAACCGGCGGGCAGGCGCATTCGATCAAGCTCGCGCCCGCGACCGACTACATCCTGCCCATCGGCTATAAGCTGCGATATGCCCGCCATCCCGGCGCGCCGAGCTGGCGTCTGGAAGGCACGCGCGCCGAGGGGACGGTGTGTCACAAGCCCTGTACCGTCTCGGGCGGGGGAAAGAGCGAGATCAGCAAGTCGATCGGCGATGCGATCGTTTACGGGCCGATCTACGTGAGCAGCTTCAAGGAAGACCTGGACGCGGTTGAGGCGATCTTCAAGAAGGATTACTACACCCGTTTTCGCAACCCGCTGCCGCCGGGCAAGGTGCAGGCGCCTTCGCGGCCGGTGTTGTCGCCGAAGCGGTCGGTCGGGTCGGTCATCAAGCTGCTGACGCCGTCGAGCGAGTACACCGACGAGTACAACAAGTGGGTTGAATCGATTCCGAATCACCTGCGCGCGATCATCTTCATCATCAAACGCTTCTACCGCACCGAGTGGGGCGACAACTGGCGCGAGCACTTCAGCGTCGATGATGTGAACGGCCAGCCGGGCCACGAGTTGAAGATCGACGGCCGCAAGCTCATCGGCAGCTACCTGCGCGTCGGCTTCTCCGAGGGCGGCAACTGGCGCCTGTACAAGCTGCGCCAGGACTTCCTGCCGGCGTCGAAGGTGCAGTTTGAGGACGACATTACCGCTTCGATCACCATGCCCACGCACCTGGTGCCCGCGCCCGAGCCGCTGATCGAGCAGCCGAGCGTGAAGGTGTTGCAGAACTGCGAAGCCCGCCTCTTCCAGCGGCCGGACGACGCGGTGCATCCCGGCATCGACAAGCAGACCGAACTCGAAATGTCGCAGCCGGGCCTCTTCGCCTCGAACTACGAGCCGCTCACCGCCGCCGACGCCAAGGCGATGGTCGAGAGCGTGACGCTGTTCGAGAACTTCACCCCGCCGATGAAGCAGGCGCTCGTGAGGGGCGCCGAAGGCGACGGGTTCATGGTCTGTTCTGCCAAGCCTCGCATCGTGGACGGCAAGCCGACGAAGAACCCGCGATTCCTGCAGACGCGGCCCGACTTCTCGTCCCCGCGCGGGGCATTGCTCGCGGAGATCGGCGCGAAGCTGTACCGCCGCGTGCCGATCAGTTCGCCGGCGATGTTCCCCGTCAGCGCTACGCTCGCCGGCCGTCGCAACAACCCCGCGGAGCCGGGCATCCGGCCGCTGGCGGTGTACAACCCGATCCACTATCAGGAACTGCCCGAACTGTTCATGGATTTCATCTGCTCGCTCACCGGCAAGAGCCCGTCTACCACGGGCGCCGGCAGCGAGGGCGCGCTCACGAAGGGCCCGTTCAACGCGATCCGCGTGGCCGCCGATCTCAACAACGCGCTGGTGAGCTACATCCTCACCGGCACCGACGGTTTCACCACCGCCGCCGGTTACGTCGGGCCGAAGTGCCGCGTCGATCATGACGTTTCGCTGCTCATCCCCGAGATCTGGTGCCGCCTTCGCCCCGGCGAGCGGACGGCCAAGTCGCTCATCGAGCAGGGCTGCCTCGAACGCCTGGCCGACTTCGAGCACGACGGCAAGCCCGTCCTCGCTTCGCGACTGGGCTACCGCATTACGCGCAGGTTCGTCGTGCAATACTTCGGCCGCGTGTTCGATAACCCGGTGGCGGTCTTCCCGGAAGAAATGCTCAAGCCGGAATTGCAGGACGTCGAGCAGTTCGTCGACGGCGTTGCCAACATCGTCGAGGCGCAGCACCGCGTTGCCCAGCAGTTGATCGACGACGGCACCGTCAACGACCTCTGCCCGCCGCTGCAGGCGCTGGTGCACATCATGGCGGGCGGGTCGTGGAACGGCCTGACGATCGACAGTCCGAAGCTGCGAGAGATGTTCACTCGCAGCTATCTCCAATCCAGCGACTGGTACAACGAACGACTCAAGCGTCAGCAGCGCAACGAACTGCGCCTGCTTCGCCGGCACGAGCAGTACCTGTCGTCGAAGCGGGACAGCGTCACCGATACGCCCGCCGCGCTGGAGTGGATCGAGAAGCGCCTCGCCTGGGTGAAGGCCGAACAGGCCAAGGTGCAGTCCCCGGCCTACCTCGACTCGCTCCTCGGCACCATCGGCAGCGACCCGCTGGCGGAATAACATCGCGGCGCGTCCGAGTGGGGCTCGCATCGGCAGGCCTCACGCGGACTGCGTTATTTTGAGATACGCCGACGTGCAGAGACACGATACGAGGGGGCCGAAGGGAAACACGAAGGAGTTCTTTCAAACGGAATTTCAACCTTCGTGATCCCTTCGCGTTCTTGGCGCCTTCGTGTCTGCGCGTCCGGCAGTCCGTCAAATGAAATCTTGGCGTTCGTCGGTTGAACCCGGTACAGTCAATCGCATGTCCGACGCACTTCAGCCCGAGGCGAGGCGGTTAGCAGAGGATGCCCGGCGAGACAGCAACTGGAAGCGGTGGGGGCCGTACCTTTCCGAGCGGCAGTGGGGCACCGTTCGCGAGGATTACTCCGTCGACGGCGATTGCTGGAACCACTTTCCGCACGACCACGCGCGGTCGCGTGCGTATCGCTGGGGTGAAGACGGGCTAATGGGCATCACCGATCGCCAGTGCCGGCTGTGCTTTTCGCTGGCGCTTTGGAACGGGAGGGATCCGATCCTCAAAGAGCGTCTCTACGGCCTGGTCAACTCCGAAGGCAATCACGGCGAAGACGTCAAGGAATGCTATTACTACCTCGAAGGCGCGCCGACGCATTCCTGGATGCGCGGGCTGTACAAATACCCGATCGACGCCTTCCCCTATCAACGCCTGATCGACGAGAACCGCCGTCGTCCGCGCGACGAGCCGGAGTTTGAGCTTGCCGACACCGGCATCTTCGACGACGGCCGTTACTTCGACGTGCAGGTGGATTACGCGAAGGCGTCGCCGAACGACGTCTGCATCCGCATCACCGTCTTCAACCGCTCGAGCGAGTCCGCCACGCTGCACCTGTTGCCGCAGCTCTGGTTCAAGAACAGCTGGTCGTGGGGCTGCCTGAGCGAAGGGTGTGAGCTGAAGCCGTTGATCCGGAAAATCAACGAGTCGACGATCGAAACCTTCCACGCCTCGCTCGGCCAGTTCTTCCTCCACGCATCAGATCACGGCGGGAAAACGCCGCCCTGGCTGATGACCGACAACGAGACCAACGGCCCGCGTCTCTACGGCCAACCGCACCGGCCGGGGCATTACTACAAGGATGCCTTTCACGAATACCTCATCCACGGCCGCGCCGATGCCGTCAACCCGAGACACTTCGGCACGAAGGCGGCGGCGCACTACGAACTCAAGCTCCGCCCGCACGGGCACACGACCATCGACCTGCGCCTCCATTCTGAATCCGAAAAACCCTCGCAACCTTTCGGCGACGGCTTCGAGAAAGCGTTGAAAGATCGCCGCCACGAATGCAAGGCGTATATCGACGGCATCCTCGGCAAGCATCCCGAGCCGATGCGGCAGGCGGGGCAGCAGGCGTTTGCGGGGCTGCTGTGGAGCAAGCAGTATTACCACTACGTCGTCCGCGAATGGCTCGCCGGCGACCCCGACGGCGTTCCGCCGCCGCCGGAGCGCGAGCCGCGGGCGCGCAATCGCGAGTGGAAGTGGCACCTGTTCAACCGCGACGTCATCTCCATGCCCGACAAGTGGGAATACCCGTGGTACGCCGCGTGGGACCTGGCGTTTCACATGATCCCCATGGCGCGGCTTGATCCCCATTTTGCCAAGGAGCAACTGCTGCTCTTCCTTCGCGAGTGGTACATGCATCCCAACGGACAACTGCCCGCTTACGAGTTCAACTTCAGCGACGTCAACCCGCCGGTGCACGCTTGGGCGTGCTGGCGCGTCTACAAGATGACCGGCGAGCGCGGGAAGCGCGATCGCGCGTTCCTCGCCCGCGCGTTCCAAAAGCTGATGCTCAACTTCACCTGGTGGGTGAACCGCAAAGACGAACGCGGCAAAAACCTCTTCGGCGGCGGCTTCCTCGGGCTCGACAACATCGGCCTGTTCGACCGCTCCCAACCCCTGCCCACCGGCGGGCGGCTTGAGCAGGCGGACGGCACGGCGTGGATGGCGTTCTTCTGCGGCACGATGCTCTCGATGGCGATGGAACTGGCCGCCGAAGATCCGGTGTACGAAGACGTCGCCAGCAAGTTCTTCGAGCACTTCATCGCCATCGTCGATGCCATGCACCGCCTCGGCGGGACCGGGCTGTGGGACGAGGAGGACGGGTTCTACTACGACCAGATCTTCCTCGACAACCGCGTCCGCCGGCTGCGCGTGCGGTCGATGGTCGGCATCATCCCGCTCTTCGCCGCCGAGGTGCTCGACGGCGACGTCGTCGACAAGCTCAGGGGCTTCAAGAAGCGCATGGACTGGTTCATCAAGTACCGGCCCGACCTCGGCAAGTACATCAACCTCATGTGCGAGAACAGGGGACATAAGTACCTGCTGTCAATCCCCAACAAAGGGCGGCTCGAGCGCGTGCTGCGATACGTGATTGACGAGAGCGAGTTCCTGTCCCCGCACGGCGTGCGGTCGCTGTCGAAGTCTCACGTCGAGCCGTACCTCTTCCACGACCACGACAAGACCTGGTCCATCCGCTACGAGCCCGGCGACAGCGAGTCCAACCTCTTCGGCGGCAACAGCAACTGGCGCGGGCCGGTCTGGTTCCCGTTGAACTTCCTGCTCGTCGAAGCGCTGGAGCGATATCACTACTTCTACGGCAACGGCTTCACGATGGAATGCCCCGCCGGCTCGGGCAACATGAAGACGCTCCGCCAGATCGCCGACGACATTCGCTGGCGGCTCATCAGCCTCTTTGTCGCCGATGCAGACGGAAAACGCCCCTGCCATGGCGACGACCCCCGCTACGCCGCAGACCCGCACTGGAAAGACCTCATCCTCTACCACGAGTTCTTCCACGCCGACACCGGCCTCGGCCTCGGCGCGAGTCATCAGACCGGCTGGACGGCACTGGTGGCGGAGATGATCCGGTAAGGGACCTGTGGCGCGCGAAAATGTGCGTTACGCGGGCTACCGCTCGCCGTGGTGTGGCACTACCATCTCCGCCCCATGACTCATCGTCGTCTGATGTCGCTGATCGGATTGGAGATCACGCCGAACAACCACCGCGAGAAGACCTTGTCGGGGCTGGTGGCGTGCATGGCGATTGCGTTGACGATCGCGATCGCCACGCTCACGCTCGATCGCAGTGCGGCGATCCCGGTCGTGGCGTCGATGGGGGCGTCGGCGGTGCTGTTGTTCGCGTTGCCGCACGGGCCGCTGTCGCAACCTTGGCCGCTGATCGGAGGGCATCTGATCTCCGCGCTCGCCGGGGTGACGTGCGCTCGCTTCATCGGCTCGCCCGCGCTGGCAGGAGGCGTGGCAGTGGGGTTGGCGGTGACGCTGATGTATTACGGCCGCTGCATCCACCCGCCCGGCGGCGCAACCGCGCTGACGGCGGTGCTGAGTCCCGCTGTCCTGAAGCTCGGCTACGCCTACGTGCTGATGCCCGTCGCGTTGAACGTCGTCATCCTGCTGGCGTGCGCGGTGCTGTTGAACGCATGGTTTGCCTGGCGACGATACCCCGCCGCGCTTGCTCCGTCGGCAGCGGACGATTCGCACCAACGCCTCACCCGCGACGACTGGGCCTACGCCCTCCGCCAGGCTGGATCGCTGATGGCCGTGAGCGAAGAGGAGCTCACCGAACTCCATGCCCACGCTACCCAGCATGCCGCCTCCCGCCGCGCCGCGCGAAGTCGTAATGTGCCGCACTATCAAGAACTGGCTAAACGCGAAGTTGCGAAGGCGCGAAGGGCAACCACATCATCATTCGGGGAAACCTGAGCTGCCCCGTGGATTGGCGATGCGTCATGCCTGACCGTCCTGCCCAATCGTCCTTGCCGTTCCGCACTCCGGGCAGCGATTCGGCGTTGCGCGGAGGTCGTAGCCGCAGGTGGGGCAAAGTCCTTCGCGTGACTTGGCACGCCGCCGCCCCCATCGCCAGAATACGATCGATGGCGGCACCGCGAATAGCAGGGCGATGAACGCATACGGCGCGCCTGCGACCTTTCGCTTGGTCACGTACTGTCGTTGTCCTTCACGCCATATTTCTATCTCCTCCGATTTGAGTATGAATCCGGCAGTCGTATCGGGAGGAAACAGCCTGCTGGGGGTTGCGCTCGACGATTCCCGACTGAATCCGGATTGAATCCGGAAATGCGATGTGATGCCTCGGCGGTCACGGCGAATCAGGGCCAGGTGGATTCCGCCGTGATGGCTGGTGATGATTGTCGTGCGTCGGTATCCGGCCGACGTCGCATTCTCGTACCGCAGCTCATCGAACCGAAAATACGATCGCCCGCCCAACGCCAGCGCCATCAGGCACGCCACCGCCGACGCCAGCGCGCCCGCGGTCAACAGCCGGGAACCGATTCGCCGCAACCCTTTTCGCATCGCGGGGCATGGTAGTACGGAACGCGACTTCAACTTATGGCTTCACCTTGCTTCGAATCGGGATCAACGCGCGCAGCCGCGGTTCACGCAGGTACACCGCCAGCCACACGATGATGCCGATGATCACCACCAGGATGAACTGATCCGAAATCCGCACGTGCGTCGCGATCGCGCCGCCGAGGTAGCCGGTGAGGATGATCGCGCCGAGGATGGCAGTGCGCGGGATCAGGTACAGCACCACGCACGCCAGCTCCGCGATCGCGATCGGCAGCAGCGCCTCCTGGGGATAGCCGAGCTTCTCCTGCCAGTCTTTCGCCAACTCCGGCGGGTTCAGAAACTTCATCGTTGCGCTGAACGTCAACAGCAGCGACAGCACGATCGTCAGACTCCAGCCGATGACGGCGAGGGCTTTGTGTTGTTTGGGCATCGCGTTTTCCACCTGGTCAGGTAAGTGAAAGCGTCAATGAAGTAGAGCGGGCCGCGTTTTACCTTAGGGTTCCAACGCCAGCCAATCCAACCTTTACGTCCCCCGGCTCCGTTCACGATTAGCCTCGCTACGCACAATTAAAGATGTTGTGGTGTGTAAGTCATTTCAAGATAATAACTTAGGATCGAATTGGGTTCGTTCGGCGCAGTTGTGTTGCATCTCTAAGGGAAGTCAGATTGGGTTCGTTTGTTCAATTCATATCCGCCGCCTTCCGGCGTAAGCCGTCTTCGACGTTTTACGCCTCCCTCGTGCTTGGCTTGTCTGGTAACTCCTGTTTTTCCAATAGGTTGTGTTGAAATTGGGTTCGTTTGGCGCATTTCTGTTCTTGACTGCTTCAATGCTTTGAACGGGGGATCGGTGGGTTCGTTTCGTCAAATCACGTCTTCAGCGTGGTGAACTCCTCGCTTTGGTTCTGGGAGGCTGGGTGAAATATAGGATCGTGCAGCATGAAACAGGCTCACTGAAGTGAGCCTGCTGCGCGGAATTGATTTTACGCTGGATGACGATAAATTGTTAGTATAAAATTAGGTATTTGTGTAATGTGCGTGATGAGCGTTGTATGACCAGTGCGGGTTGCTGGGAAGGGCGGGCGAAAGCGAGCAATAGCCGAGGATGTCGGTGAAAATCACGTTCGAATGGAGGCGTTGATTTCAGTGGCGGCTTTGCATTTCGGGTGCGGTTCCGGTATCCCTGCCGTATGACCCACGATGAAGTCATCCCGATCCTGGATTTCGGATCGCAATACGCCCAGTTGATCGCCCGCCGCGTTCGTGAGAAGGGCGTGTATAGCGAGTTGGTCCGTCCCGACATCTCGATCGAAGACCTCAAGAAGCTGAATCCGAAGGGCATCATTCTATCCGGCGGCCCGAGCAGCGTTTACGAGCCGAACGCGCCGCGCTGCGATCCGCGATTGTTTGACCTGGGCGTGCCGGTGATGGGCATCTGCTACGGGATGCAGTTGGCGGCGCAGATCCTCGGCGGCGAGGTGAAGGCGGCCAAGGCGCGGGAGTACGGCAGGGCGCACCTGAACATCATCTCCGAAGACCCCTTCGTCGGCGGGCTGCCCGAGGAAACGACCGTCTGGATGAGCCACGGCGACCAGGTCAACTCCCTCGGCGACGACTTCGTCGGCATCGCCGCTACGCCCACCTGCCCGATCGCGGCGGTGCGGCATAAGACCAAGCCGTTCTTCGGCGTGCAGTTTCACCCGGAAGTCACCCATACGCCGCGCGGCGACGTGATCTTCCACAATTTTCTCTACGAGATCTGCAAGTGCTCCGGCCAGTGGACGATGGGCAACTTCATTGAGCAGACCGTCCAACGCATCCGCGCACAGGTCGGCAAAAGCCGCGTCATCTGCGGCCTGTCCGGCGGGGTCGATTCCTCTGTCGCGGCGGCGCTGATCCACAAGGCGATCGGCGATCAACTCACGTGCATCTTCGTCGATAACGGCCTGCTTCGGAAAAAGGAACGCGCGTTCGTCGAGACCACCTTCCGCGATCACTTCCACATCGATTTGCGCACCAACGATGCGACCAGCCAGTTCCTCGGCGCGCTCGAGGGCGTGACCGACCCCCAGCAGAAGCGGAAAATCATCGGCAAGGAGTTCATCGACGCCTTCAAACGCGAAGCCGAAACCATTCCCGACGCCAAATTCCTGGCGCAGGGCACGCTCTATCCTGACGTGATCGAGTCCGGCCACGGCTACGCGGGCACCGCCGCCAACATCAAGCTGCACCACAACGTCGGCGGCCTGCCTGAGCACCTCGGCTTTGAACTGGTCGAGCCGCTGCGCGAACTGTTCAAGGACGAGGTTCGCAAGGTGGGCGAGGCACTTGGCCTACCCGAACAGATGGTCTGGCGTCACCCGTTCCCCGGCCCGGGCCTGGCGGTGCGCGTCATCGGCGAGATCACCGGCGAACGTCTGCGCGTCCTCCGCGACGCCGACGAAATCGTGCTGGAAGAGCTGGTTTCCGCTAACCTGTATCGCAAGACCAGCCAGGTTTTCGCGGTGCTGCTGCCGATCGGCACGGTGGGCGTGATGGGAGACGCCCGCAGCTATGACAGCGTTGTCGCCATCCGCGCGGTCGAAACTCAGGATTTCATGACTGCCGACTGGGCCCGCATCCCGTACGATGTGCTGGCGGAGATGAGCAATCGTATCATTAACGAGGTGCGCGGCGTAAACCGCGTGGTTTACGACATCAGCAGTAAGCCGCCGGCGACGATTGAATGGGAGTAGGTTCCGGGCGGACGGTTTTCCGTTCGATGATAGGGGGATAAGGTTGGTATCGCGAGGCATTCAAAGCCAGAGACAGCAGAAAGAGAAAAGAGCCCCATGTCTAACGTTATGACTGTTATCAACGACCAGATTCGACGGCTATCACGGCGGGAGATCACCGGCCAGAGCAAAACGATCAGAAAGCTGACGGCACAACATCGCCGGGATATCGCCTCTTTGAAGCGGCAGGTGGCATCCCTGCAGAAGGCGGTCTCGTTTCTTGAACGACAGGAAAAACGTCGTGTGGGCGAGCAGCCGGCTCCCGTGAAAGAACTGGATGGCATCCGCTTTCGTGCCGATGGCCTGCGATCTCATCGCGCCCGGCTCGGCATCTCGGCCGAGGACTACGGCCGACTGGTCGGCGTTTCGGGGCAAAGCATTTACATGTGGGAGCAGGAAAAATCTCGGCCGAGAAAGTCGCAGGTCTCGAAGCTTGCTCCGATTCGAGGCCTCGGCAAGAGGGAAGTCCTAAAGAGACTAGAGATGCTGAACGGGCGAAGCGAAAAGTGAGCGGCCGGACAGGTTGAGTGGCCACGCGGCGTTCGCGTCAGGCCCAGGCGTCGATCATGCGACGTATCATGATGCGCCCTGCCCCTCGCCTGACTCTTAATCCGCCGGTAACCGTTCGGACGAGACGTGCCGGGCAACAAGATTTTGGCGGCTCATTCGCGCGTTCCACACATCAATCTTTGGTGTGTGGAGTCGTTCCAAAACCTTTTCTAAACTGAAGTTGTGATGCCGCCTGCGGTGGCCAACATAGCCTTCCGAGATTCGTCTTGACTTAATTTGGAATCGAATCTAAATTGAAATCGTTGTCGATCTGGATGATGTTGTGCTGATGATGGACAAGCTATCGCTCATCTCCGACGAACTTGGCGTGTCGAAGAACACGATCCTGCGTGTTTTGCGCGGCGAGAATAAGGAAGTCTGGCCGAGCGCGATTCGTCGCGCGGCGGAAATCCGGGAGTTGGCGTCGCGGGTGGGGTATCTGCCCAACGGGTCGGCGCGGGCGACGCGGCGGGGGAAGTTCAACTGCGTATCGCTGGTGTTGAGCACGTCGGAAGGCCGCAGCTACCTGCCGCCGGATTTGTTCAACGCCATCCACGACGAACTGGGCGAGCAGGGCACGCGATTGATCGTCGCCAAGCTCGGCGATGAAAAGCTCACCGATCGCACCACCGTGCCGCGCATCCTGCGTGATTGGTCGTGCGATGGCCTGCTGGTGAACTACACCGATCACATCCCGCCTGAACTGGCGGGCATCTTCGCGCAGTACCAGATCCCGTCGATCTGGATCAACTCGCGCCAGGAAACCGACTGCGTCTACTACGATGATTTCGGCGGCGCTGCGGCGGCGACGCAGATACTGCTGGAACTGGGGCACCGCCATATTGCCTACGTCGATTTCATCCCGCTCGAGCCGCCGCTGCAAACGCATTACAGTCGCATCGATCGATACAAGGGCTACGCCCACGCGATGGAGTCGGCCGGCCTGACGCCGTACGGCCGTGAACGTTTTGCAGGCGTTCCGATCGTCGACCGCCTGCAGGCGACGCGATCGCTGATGCGCTCTCCCGATCGTCCGACGGCGATCATCGCTTACGACTCCAGCGAACGCCTCGCCTACGCGGCGGCGCTCGAGGGGCTGGACGTGCCGCGCGACATCTCGCTCATCACGTTCGGGCCGATGCAAGGCAACGTCTCGACTGTTCGCGGCGAGACGTACTTCGGGCGGACGTTCGCGATGGTCGGCATCCCGACCGAAACCGCCGGCCGAGAGGCAGTGAGGATGTTGAGAGACAAGATCGATAACCCGGGCAAGGCAATCCCGGCCAAGGTCGTCCAGCTTCGCGTCGATCGTGGCGATACCATTGGCCCTGCCCGGGCTTGAGGGCGACACGATTGAGCGCGCGCGTGCCAACGCGCGCGGCGCGCAGGTGGAGTGACACATTTCGCAATTCCGGCGCCGCTCGGCGGCCGGGTTTGCCGTGACGTTCAACGCTTGTTGAGGAGGAAGTGAAGATGCGACGGAAGAACTGTTCAGCGATCGGATTGTCCGTGCTCGCGACAGCGGCGGTATCCGCGATGACGGCCGAGGCCCTGTCCGCCACGCTCACCTACGATACTTCCAGTGCCGCCGGCATTACGACCACCAGCGGCACTTGGGATTACAACACGACGGCGCGATGGAGCGGCAGCCAGGCGGGCAGCGACCCGCTGCTGGTCTGGAACGATAATGCCGACGTCGCCGATTTTATTGCTTCCGCTAGTAATGCGACGATCACCGTCAACAATAATGCCGGCCAGGTCGGCGCGGCGGGGCTGACGTTCTCCGGTAGCGGGGCGGGAACGCTCACGATTGCCGGCTCAACTCTTCAGGTCGGCAGCCAGGGCATCTCCAGTACGATGAGCGCCGGTATAATCAGCATTACGGCGCCAGTCGAACTGGCCGGGTCGCTCACCGTCACCTCGAACCAGCTCCGCTTCAACAACGGCACGCCGGGCGGCGCCGCCGTTCGGCTGATGGGCGGCGTTTCTACGGCGTCGGGCACGACGAACCTGACGTTCGATGGCCAGGGCCTCTCGAATGCGACCGCAACCGGCAACGGCGAGAATCGCGTGATTTTTTCGCTTGGCGGAACGAACACTTTTAGCGGTGCGACGACCGTCACCGGCGGCGCGGCGCTTCGCCTGGATTACAACTCCGGCGTTACGCCTAATACCAGCCGCCTTGCCGACGCCAGCGCCCTTATCCTCGCGGGTGGATCGATCGTTCTGAACAACGGTCCGTCCACCGATGACCTGGCCAACGGCGCGCCGACGGTGAACGAAATTGTCGGCTCGACCACCGTCGCCCGAGGTGCGAATACCGTTTACCTCGGCCCGAGCGGCGGCGGAGGAAATCGCAGCCGCATTCAACTCAACGCCATCACGCAGACCGCCGGCGCGGGCGGCGTGTTCGACGTCAGCAACGCGGCCAGTGGGATTGCGTTTACGACGACGATCAACACCAACGGTATCATTGGCGGTTGGGCGACGCTGGGCGGCGGAAACTGGGCGGTCGGCAGCGCGGACGGCTCGGCGACCGCGATCACCAACACCAACGGAACGACTCAGGCCCCGGCCAACTGGACCGCGACCATGAACGTCAACGCCGATGCCAACGCCTCGGCGATCGCCAGCAAGACCATCAACGTGCTTCGGCTGAACAACGCCAATCGCACGCTGACGTTCGCGGCAGACGCCACGCTGACGCTCGCCAGCGGCGGCCTGATCGGCGGCACCTCGTCGGGGCAGTCGATCGCCGGCGGAAGCGTGACGTCGGGATTGGCGTCCGGTGAACTGTTCGTTCACACGCCGTCGAGCAGCTTCACGCTGGCGTCGAGCGTCGTCGATAACGGTTCGACGCCGACAACGCTCGTCAAAGCAGGAAAGAATGACCTGCTATTATCCGGAAACAGCACCTATACAGGTGGGACAATCATCAATTCCGGCACGCTGCAGCTCACCGGCTCGCTGGCGACGGCGGACATCACCATTGAGGGCGGGACGTTTGCCGGTAACGGGACGCTGCATTACCGCTTGTCGGATGACAACGCCGACCTCGTTTCGATTGTGGGCGGGTTGTTCGATCTGTCGGGGCTGAACCTGAACCTGGTGACCAGCGGCACGCAGACCCAGCAGGAATACGTGATCGCCGACCGTCCGGTGGGATCGCCCTATGTTACCGGCGCGACGTTCGCGACCGTGGCCGGCCTGCCGACGGGGTGGTCGATTGACTATGACGGGACGGCGTCGAACCCCGGCCGAGTCGTGCTGGTCACCGCTGTTCCTGAGCCGGCGACCGCGGGCGTCCTGGGCCTGTTGGCGGCGGTCGGGCTGACGCGTCGACGTCGTTGCTAGAATCGCGGGAGGTCGCGCATGCTTTCCAGAGTTACAGCGAATCGGCGATCGGCTGGCTTTACGCTGGTGGAACTGCTCGTCGTCATCGGCATCATCGCAGTTCTGATCTCGCTGCTCCTGCCCGCGCTGAACAAGGCACGGGAGCAGGCGAAAGTGGTGACCTGTCAGTCGAACCTGCGGCAGATCGGCCTGGGTTACATCATGTACGCCAACGACTTTCGCGGCTGGACGTGGTCGCAGGACGCCGGGGGGGCGTCGAACCTGCTGCACAAAAGGGATTCCGCTCACGGTCCGCCGCCGCTGGCGGACCCGGTGATCGGCACGGGCCGGCTGGTGTTCGGCAAGTACATCACCGCCGGCGTCTTCAAATGCCCGGCGGCCGGCGTTGGCATTCCGTACAACTACAATCAGTACATGCCCGGTGGCATCGAGAATCCGCCGTCGTATTGGGGGAGCGATTACTTCCAGCGGATCAACAACTATACGGGTACGCCACTGCGCCTGAAGGACGACGCCCGGAAGGGCGTCGAAGCGGATAACCCGCGCGTGGACGTCCCCGGACGCCCATATCACCGATCGGTATGGAATGTGTTGTACTTTGACGGCACCGTGATGGCATTGCCGGTTCGCAAGAAGGACACGACCCTGGGCGTTCCCGGCGTAACGGGGTGGGCCGGAGGATGGTTCAGGACGTATGTTGATCCGGTTCGCCAGTGATGTGACGGTCGAGATCGGCTGTTTGGCAGGAGCTGTACTGCAATGCGGTTGTTGAGAAAGATATCGTTTGTTGCCACCGTGATGTTCGCGGCGATCTCCGGCCCGACGACGGGAGCACTCGCGGCGGACGCGGTCGTGCCGCTGCGCATTCAAGGGACGCAATATGTGAATCCGGACGGCGAGCCCGTGCGGTTCTGGGGCGTGAATTTAGTGGCGCTCTACCCCGAGCACGAGGTCGCCGAGGCGATGGCGGACAACCTTGCTGTCCGGCAGATCAACCTCGTCCGCCCGCACCACAACCTGCGGCCGAGCGGGGACTGGAATCCGTCGATGGTCAGCGGGGCGCTGGTGACGTATCAGGACGATTCCCGCCAGTTCGATCCCGTCGCGCTCGATCGGTTTGACTATCTCAACGCCGCCCTGCGGCGGCGCGGGATTTACCTGTTCCTGTCGATGCACTTCTCCCGCAGCTATCTGCCTGGCGATGTCGACATTCAGAAGACCGACGACGCCGACCGCGCCGCATGGGTGGCCGCCATGGAGGAACTGAACGGCTATCACTGGAAGAAGTCGATCGACCTGAAAAAGATGCTCCCCGCCATCGACGAGCGGGCCGCGCTGGTGAACGAGGAGTTCGTCCGCAAGCTGATGACGCACGTCAACCCCTACACCGGCTTGGCCTACGCCGCCGACGCGCAGGTGATGGGGTTGGAAGTGGTGAACGAGTCGTCGGCCGAATACGCGATCATTTGCGGAAACAGATTTCCGACCTACTGGCACGATAAACTTGTCGCTAAGTGGCACGCCTACGCTCAGGCGCGCGGGCTGGAGGGCGGCGATCTTTACGCGCCGGCGGACACGAAGACACGCGAGGCGCGAGCGGCGTTCCTCCGCGAGCTGGACGAAAAGTACGCCCTGCGGATGAAGGCCGTGCTGCGTGAGACGGGATCGCAGGCGCCGGTCACCATCTCCAACCTCTGGCGGGGTGAAAACAACCTGCAATTACACGCCGAACACGCCGATTTCGTTGAAGCTCACATGTACGGCGATCCGTTTGTGGTGCGAAAGGTCGATGACTGGATCGCCGCCGTCACGCGGACGGCGCTGGCGGACAAGCCGTTCATCATCGGCGAGCTGAACCAGGCGGAAGGCGAGACGAACATCGCGGCGCAGTCGCCTCAGCGGACGATGCTGCCGCTGGCGGCGTCGGCTTACGGATCGCTGCACGACTGGAGCGGCATGGTCTGGTTCGCCTGGAACCACGGTGGGCAGGGGATTGGTGAAGACGGCTGGGCGACGGCCGAGGGTCGCAAGTCGCGCTTGGGGCGGATGATCGAAGATGGCATGCAGATCGACCATCTGCGGACGGCGGGCATGATCTTCCGCCGCGGGTTGGTATCGCCGAGTGTATCGCCGATTACCGTCGGCATCGCGCCGCCGTTCTTCGCGGGGAACTACAACGAGTTGATGCGCGGGAAGACCTGGATCAAGCCGGGCTGGCAGGGCGTGCACGGCGTTCGCAAGGCGTTCGTCGCGAACGCGGCCGATCAGGCGAGCTTGCCGTGGATGACGCAGACGCCGCCATCCGTGATCACCAGCGATACCCAGCAGATCGTGAAGGATGTGGATCGCCGGCAGCTTGTGGTTGCCGCGCCGGCGGTGGAGGCGTTCAGCGGCATGCTGGACGATCGCGAGCCGGCAAAGTTGAAGCATTTGAAGTTGTCGGGAACCGGATTTACGACCGTCATCCTGGTTGTCGATGACGGCCGGCCGGTTGGCGAATCGGCCAGGCTGGTGATGAGCCGGACGGCGCTCGATGCGGACGGTCAGGACACCAGCACGACGCGCGTTTCGCTGTCGAGCATGGCGGCGGCCGACGGCAAATCGTGGCAGGTGCGCATCACGCGTCCTCGCTTCGCGGACCCGCCGGCGATGAAGGTTGAAATCGACGCGAACAGCAACCTGCTC
>JBBCIV010000162.1:0-16751 GCA_037189665.1 Phycisphaerae bacterium
TTGATTTCATTCGTGCGGATTCGTGGATAGAGATGAATGGCCGAGCCTAAGCAATTTCCCTGTAAGCAGTGCGGCGCGATGCTTCAATTTGAGCCGGGGACGCGCGCGCTCAAGTGCCAGTATTGCGGCACGTTGAACGAAATCGCGGCGTCGGAGGCCGCGATCGAAGAACTCGATTATGCGCGGCAACTGCTCGAATTGCAGACGACGCAGCCCAAACTCGACGCCGCCGTCATTCATTGCGACGGCTGCGGCTCGGAGTCCACCTTGCCTGATGGCCAAGCCTCGGGCGCGTGCCCGTTTTGCGGCCGGGCGGTGGTGGCGACGTCGATCACGCGCACCGTCATCAAGCCCAGGTCGCTCCTGCCGTTTGCGATCCGCTCCGACCGCGCCAAGGCAAGCTTCAACCAATGGCTCGGCGGGCTGTGGTTCGCGCCCAGTCAGCTAAAGAAACATGCCGACGCCGGCGGACTGAAAGGCGTGTATCTCCCTGCTTGGACTTACGACTGCAACACCCAAAGCGACTACGCCGGCCAACGCGGCGAGCACTACTACGAAACGCAGTCTTTCAACACGATCGTCAACGGCAAGAGCGTCCGCCAGACGCGACAGGTGCGTAAGACCCGCTGGTATTCCGCCGCCGGGCAGGTGGCGAACCACTTTGATGACGTGCTGGTGCTCGCCGATCGATCGTTGCCCGACGACCTACGAAACAAGCTCAGCGGCTGGGATTTGCCGCAACTCGTGCCGTACCAGGACGATTTTCTCTCCGGCTTCATCGCCGAGACGTACCAGGTGCAGTTGAACGAGGGATTCGAGATCGCCCGGCAGATCATGGAGCAGACGATTCGTGCCACGGTTCGCTCCGACATCGGCGGCGACGAGCAGCGGATTCATTCGCTTCAGACGCGTCACTACGACATCACGTTCAAGCACGTGCTGCTGCCGGTGTGGATCAGCGCGTATCGATTCAAGGGGCAAACCTATCGCTTCGTGATCAACGGCCGCACGGGCAGCGTGTTCGGGCAACGACCGTGGAGCGCCTGGAAGATCGCGGTGCTGGTGACGGTGATCCTCGTGGGCATCCTGATCGTCCTGGGCATCGTTGCGGCGACGCAATGACATGCCTGGGTTTACACCCGCCGCCATCACCAAGTACACTTCTTCCCCCTATGCCCTACGTCAACGAACATTACCTGAAATTGAAGGCCGGTTACCTGTTTCCCGAGATCGCGCGCCGCGTGAGAGAGTTCAGCGCGAAGAACCCCGATGCGAAGATCATCCGCATGGGCATCGGCGACGTCACCGAGCCGCTCACCCCGGCCAGCATCGAAGCGATGCACAAGGCCGTCGATGAGATGGCGAATCGCGAAACCTTCAAAGGCTACGGCCCGGAGCAGGGTTACGACTTCCTGCGTGAGGCGATCGCGAAGAACGACTTCGCCGCCCGCGGCGCGTCGATCGCCGCGGATGAGGTGTTCGTTTCCGACGGGTCGAAGTGCGACTGCGCCAACATCCTCGACATCCTCGGCAGCAAGAACGTCATCGCGGTGACCGATCCGGTCTACCCCGTCTACGTCGATACGAACGTGATGGCAGGCCACACCGGCGAGGCCGACGAGAAGGGCGAGTACGCCGGCCTCGTCTACCTGCGCGCCACCGCCGACAACGGCTTCATCCCGGCGATCCCGAGCCAGAAGGTGGACGTCGTTTACCTGTGTTCGCCGAACAATCCCACCGGCGCGACGATGACCCGCGAGCAGTTGGCGCAGTGGGTGGAATACGCCCGCAAGAACGGCACGCTGGTCCTGTTCGACGCCGCGTACGAGGCGTTCATCACCGATCCGTCCGTTCCTCACAGCATCTACGAGATTCCCGGCGCCACCGAGTGCGCGATCGAGTTCCGCTCCTTCAGCAAGACCGCCGGCTTCACCGGCACGCGTTGCGCGTATACGGTTGTTCCGAAGGCCCTCAAGGGCAAGACCTCTACTGGTGAGGTGGTCGATCTCTTCCGCCTGTGGACTCGCCGGCACACAACGAAGTTCAACGGCATAAGCTACATCATCCAGAAGGGCGCCGAGGCGATCTTTACCGACGCGGGCAAACAGCAGACCAAGGCGCTGGTCGAGCACTACCTCGCCAACGCCAAGCTCATCCGCGATAGCCTTGCCGCTGCCAACCTCACCGTGTTCGGCGGCGTAAACGCGCCGTACTGCTGGGTGCAAACCCCGAAGGGCATCAAGAGCTGGGATTTCTTCGATCACCTGCTCAACAACGCCCACGTCGTCTGCACCCCCGGCGCCGGCTTCGGCTCCGCCGGCGAAGGCTACGTGCGATTCAGCGCGTTCAACAGCCGCGCGAACGTGGAAGAGGCGATGAAACGCGTCGTGGCCAAGCTGTAACGCGCTCGCGCAGGCGCGCCAGGCTTCGCGGGGAGGCAGTCATGCGGTCAGTTCAGGCCCTGCGGTGCTTGCTGGTGATGCTCGTCTGCCTGGCTGGCTGCCGTTCCGCTACGTCAACGACGGGACCGAAGGTCCACGCGATCGCGCCTGCCTCACCGCCGGCACGATCGCCGCTTTCGCCGACGCTGGACGTGGCGATCGAGCCCGGCAAGACCGTCGCGTGGTGCGCGACGCTTCAACTTGCGTGGGATGCGCTGAGCGACGTCCACGGCGGGCCGGTCTGGGTCGATTCTGTTGACCCGCAGGCGGGCGTGATGGCGGCATCGCGGTTTCCGCGGGCGTGGATCGACGAGCAGAGCACGGTCGTCGCCGTCGGCCCGTTGACGCGGAAGTTGGATCGCCAGATCGAAGCAGCGGTCAAACAGCGTTTCGGCAACGAAGCTGAAAGCGGCCTGCTGTCGTCGATCGCGGACCTGCCACGCGACGGCCGTCACGCGATTGCACTGGCGATGTTCCGCAAGGAGTTCTCGTTCGCTCATCCGTTCGAAAAAGACACGCTGATGTTCAGCGCCAGCCTCGAACAGGAGAGGCGTGTCCGCGGTTTCGGCGGCACACGCGATCCGGGGAAATCACAGGCGGCGCTCGACCAGGTACACGTCCTCTGGCATTCGCCTGGCGATGATGAGGGAAGCGAGACCGAGTACGTCGTCGAGGTGCAGACGCAGGCCGCCGGCGAGCGGTTGATCCTGTCGCATTGTCCGCGATCGACCCTGCGCGAGGCCGTGATGAAAACGATGTCGCGCGTTCGCTCGCCCAACACCAGCCGATTCGACGCGAACGCGTGGACTGCCGAACTTGAGGACATGGAGCAGCGATCCCTCGCCACCGAAGGCGCGGCGCGCATCGCCATTCAGGCCGAGATGGAATCGCGATTGCGCGACGGCTGGATGAAGCAGCGATTGTCCGATCGACTGGAAGAAGATGAGACGTTCCTGGTGCCGAACGTTCGGCTCGACGCGCTTCAGCAGTTCAGCCAGCTTCTTGGGACCCTGACGACGGCAGGCGCCATCCGGCGGATCGATGACGTTCGCCAACTCGTGCGATTTTCGCTGAACGAACGCGGCGCCAGCATCGAGTCGGAAGCGGTGGTCGGCGGGCTGTTTGGAACGGAGCCGAGGCGGTTCGTGTTTGGGCGAGGGTTTCTGATCCTGCTCGTCCATCGCGATGCGCCGATGCCGTATTTTGCAATGTGGGTGGGCGATGCCGACGTTCTCGAGCCTGTTCCCGACGGCGAAACCCCGGCCACCGCGACCGGCGAAGGAAAGCTCTTCGGCGACTGATCTTCGTCCTTCCTCGCTCGCCCGTTTCTCAACCTGACCACGCCTCCGTACACTGGACCGACTATGAACGCTCCCGCGAAGCGTTGGATCTTCCTTGCGATCCTCTCGGCGCTCGCCCTGGTTTACCTGCTCGGCAACGACGCGATCCAACTCTGGGATCGCGACGAGCCGCGGTACGCGCAGACGTCGCGGCAGATGCTGGCGTCGGGCGATTGGGTCGTGCCGCGATTCCTCGATACCGTTCGCACGGCCAAGCCAGTGTTGATCTACTGGTGCCAGGCGTCGGCGATGGCGGTGCTGGGCGACAACGCCTTCGCGGCCAGGCTGCCGTCCGCCGTCGCGATGCTGGTGACGCTGGCGTTGCTCGCCGGCGCGATGGCGCGGGAGGTGGGGTCGAACCGCGCGCTCTGGACGGCGTTCGTCTTCGGCACGTGCGGGCTGGCGATCGGGTCGGCGAAGATGTGTTTGACCGATTCGGTGCTGCTGCTGTTCACCACGATCGGGCAGTTGTGCATTTATCGCATCTGGCGGTACGGCGTGACGCCGTGGACGGCGATCGTGCTGGGCGTGACGATCGGGCTGGCGGGATTGACGAAGGGGCCGGTAGCCGTGGGCGTGCACGTGATGACGATCCTGCTGCTGGCGCTGATCGACTGGCGGGTGCGCCCGCCGGAGCGAACGCCGTTCAGCGCGGCGCAGTTTCCGATCGTCGTGCCGGCGGTGCTGGCGGTGGCGTTCGTCGTCGTGTTTCCGTGGCTTTACCTGATCCAGGATCGCTCGCCGGGGTTTTTGACGCAGTCGATCAGTCACGATGTGATCGAGCGGGCGCGCAGCGGGCATGAGGGCCACCGCTGGCCGCCGGGTTTTTATACGGTCGCGGTGTGGGCGACGTTCTTCCCGTGGAGCCTCCTGCTTCCTGCGGCGGCGGTGAACGCGTGGCGACAACGGCATCAGCCGGCGACGCGGTTCGCGGTCGCGGCGATCGTCGGGCCGTGGATCATGTTCGAACTCGTCGCCGGCAAGCTGCCGCATTACGTGTTGCCGGCCTACCCGGCGCTGGCGTACCTCGTGGCCGACATGCTCATCCGCGCCTCGCGCGGGGCGTTCAAGGACCTGCGGAAGTGGGATTTCAAGATCGCGGTATGGATCTGGGCGCTGCTGGTGACCGTGCTGGGCTTCGGTGGATGGGCGGGGGTGGTGCTGGCGAAGCAATACGACGCCGGCCTGATGCTCGCCGCCAGCTTGCTGGCAGTGGCGGGGGGGCTGACGGGCGTTGCCACGGCGATCGGCATCCAACGCAACCGCGCTTTCGCGGCGGCGCGGGCGATGGGCATTGGCATGATGGCGATGATCGCGGTGGCGAGCCTGATGTACCTGCCTCGGTATGAGCCGCTTCGCATCAGCTCGCGCATCGTGCAGGTGATGACCGCCGCCGGCATGCAGCCGGGCGAGCATGGCATGATGATCGACTACAAGGAGCCCAGCCTCGCCTTCCACCAGGGCGGCGGCTTGCGCGAGCAGCGCGACGACTTGTATCTGAACGACACCGACCCCTCTGAATGGCCGCGCTGGATCGTCATCACCAGCCGCGTGTGGGACCAGATTCGCGAAGACGTGAAGGCCCAATGGGAAGTTGTCGGCAGCGTCGAAGGCCTCGCCTACAACGAACGCGGACGGCGAGAGATTCACGTTCTGCGGCGTCGATGAAATGGTTTGGGTTTCGGGCTCGTCACGTGCCCAGTTTGGGTCTGCTAACAGAGCGAAAAAATAATTGTTGACACAATAGATGTTAAAACATATATTTTGTCTGTGGAGTGATCGTTATGGCCTTATCTCGGCTGGCAAGTGAATTGAAGAAGAAGCGGCCGTTTGAGCGGGTCGAGGATGAGGCATATCTGAACCTTGTCCGTACCGCCCAGTGGTTGCAGCACGACACGGAGCGACTCCTCAGGCCCTACGGCCTGTCGGAGGCGACCTACAACGTCCTGCGAATCCTCCGTGGCGTTCAAAGCGACGGGGCACTTGGCCTGCCGTCACTGGAAGTGGCGTCGCGAATGGTGACGCGCGTGCCCGACATCACGCGGCTGGTGGATCGGTTGATCAAGCGCGGCTGGGTCGAGCGAACCCGCACGGATGCCGACCGCCGGGTGGTGCTGGTGAGCATCACAGGAAAGGGCCTGGAAGTTTTGAAGGAACTCGACGGCCCGCTGGTGAACTGCGTTGTGCGGCAGATGTCGAAGCTGACGCAGGCCGAACTGATCGAATTGAACCGCCTGCTCGAAAAGGCCCGCGATGGCCTTACGCCGCCATGCGAAGAGGAGAACGAAAAGCAGCCGGAGGCGGACTTGTGACGGGTTGACGATCAGAAAGATTCGAATCTTGAAGTTGGAGCTATCGTAAATACCCCGGTATCGGCCGGGCTTTTTAAGAGAAATTTAATTGTTTAAACAAATAATGATTGAACAAGGAGTTTGATATGCTTGCGTCGCGAAATGACATCGGTTTATTGCTCATCCGAGCTGCCGTGGGGGCAATCTTCGTCTACCACGGTTCACAGAAGCTTTTGGGTATCTTTGGTGGGCCGGGGATCGACGGGACTGCCCAAATGTTCGCCGCCATTGGCATCCCCTTGCCGTACCTCAATGCCTGGCTTGCCTCGTCCGCAGAAACCTTCGGCGGGCTCATGCTTATCGTTGGCCTACTTACCCGGCCGGCGGCGCTGTTGCTGACATTTGTGATGGCAGTTGCGGTTTCGGTCGTCAGCGGCAACGGCTTCGACGTCCGTAACGGCGGCATCGAATATCCGCTTATGCTTGGCATCATCCTTCTCGCCACTGCGTTTCTCGGCGCGGGTCGGTTTAGTCTTGACGCCGTTCTGATGCCGCGACTCCGGAAAGTCTGGCTCCGCAAACGCGAACAAGCCGTACTGCAACAGCCGCGTGCGGCTCAGGCGTAGACGTGCGATTAGCGGGAAGAACTCGGGATGGAGTCAGGATGTTTTGGGGTTTGGAAAGTTGAGCATCGGACAAAAACAAGCCGTCCAGTGGCGGCAACAAAAGGAGACAGTCATGAGTTCGAATATCAAGCAGCGCGTCGAAGGATTGGTCAGCTACATTCTTGGCGGCAAGATTCTGGAGGCGATGGACGAGTTCTACGCCGCCGACATCGCCATGCAGGAGAACAACAACCCCGCGACGGTCGGCCATGCCGCCAACGTCGAGCGGGAGAAGCAGTTCCTCGCATCGGTCAAGGAGTGGAAACGTACCGACGTTCGCGCCGTGGCCGTTGATGAGGCGCGCGGGAAGACGGCCATCCAGTACGCCTTCGATTTCGTGAACCAGCAAGACGAGGACGTGCATTACGACCAGGTGGCCGTTCAGACGTGGAAGGACGGCAAGATCGTCCACGAGCGTTTCTACTACGACACCGGGGCCTGATCTCATCCATTGGCGCCTCGCAGAACGGTGAGACCGGGGCGCTCACGCGCCCCGGTCTCCGGTGTTATAGGTCGGGCAATTGCCGAACGGTTAGTTCGAACCGCGTCGCACGCGTCGCAGGGCGCCGATCGCCAGCATTGCAAGGCCGGCGACCGATGCGGGTTCGGGCAGTACCGTAACGCCGTAAGACGTGTAGATCGGGTGGTTCTCCCAGTTCTCATCGGTCACGCTCCAGAATGCCAGCGGGCGGTTGCTGTCAATGCTGATGCTGTACTCCCCGGGCGCCAGGTCGGCGGCGGTGGCAAACGTGAGATTGGCGATGAACTGGGTTCCCGTAAGGTCTTCGAACGGATCGGTCGAAACGCCGAGCGTTCGTGCGGTGGTGGGATTGAGCACGCCGATCACGCTTGCGTCCGAAACGGTCTCGGCATTGAACGCGGACCCGGTACGATTTCGCTGTGTGAGCGTGAACTTCCCAGAGCCCGCGCCATCATTGCCGTTGACGCCGAGGTAGTAATCGAGGGCGTTTCCGCTGGCGCCGTCGGTCATCACCAGATCGAAGCGGAAGGTGAAGCTATCGCCCGGCGAGATCGTCACCGACCCGGGGTCGCCAACGCTGTCGCTGAAGACGGCGGTCCATGTCGGTTGTGCAACTGCCGATCCGGCCAGCAGCAGTACGGCACCAAGCACGTTTGCAGAGCGCATTTTCATCGTAACTCCTGTAGTAAATCCCGGTGAACCAGAGAGAGGCTTGCGAGTTCATCGTCGTCGAGCAATGCCAGCGGCATCGTGTTGCCGGCTTTGCTGCGCGACTGAGATACGTCGCCGGTTGCGATCGAGCCGTCGGCGTTGATGTCGGAGCGGAAGTTCGCCGTCGTGAGCGGGGCGGCGACGCGCGAGCGGATCTGCGACACGTCGCCGGTCGCGACTGAGCCGTCGCCAGTGCTGTCGCCGATGAGGAAGCCGATCGTGACCGCGACGCTCGGCAGCGCCGACGCGCCGCGTGCCGTGACATTCTGCACGCCCAGCCTCAGGCTTTGCACGTCGGCAACGCCGGTCAGCGAAACGATCACACTGCTTCCGGAGACCGTCACGCCGCTGATGACCGCGACGCCCGACAGAACGCTTGCCTGAGCGCTGGTGAGCGTCTGATCGAACGCGAAGACGATCTGATATGCCTGCGACGCGCCGCCGGAACGGCATTCGATGCCCAGGCCGGCGAGGGGCAGATTGATGTCAAACGTGCCCGCCGAGCCGTGGGTCTTGCGCGACACCGCCGACTGCAGCACCGGCGGGGCGGCGACGACAACTGTGACCGACGACGTAATGCTTCCCCCGTGAGCGTCAGCGATCGTCACCTGGAACACATAGCTGCCGACGGCGCTGAACGTCACCTCGACATTCTTGGCGGCGTTGGTGCCGTTGATCGCGAAGACCGGGTTCGCCGCCCCGGCAGGTTTGCTGGTGACCGCCCAAGTGTAGGTGAGGTTCGCCTCACCGCTGTCATCGGCGCCGAGGACGCTCAGCGTGGTGGTCGATCCGGTTACCTCCGCCGGGCTGGCCTGGGCGGGCGATGCCACCGTGGGCGCGGGGTTTTCGCTCCAGGGGATCAGGCGATGTCCTGCGATCGTTTCCTCGATCACGTTGCCCGGCATTTGTACGCGCACCGCGACGTTGTCCGACCCGGAGCCCTGTTTGTGCAGCGCTTCGATGTAATACCGCTGACCCGCGACCAAGGAGATCGCGGCCGATTTCTGCGAGGCGGATTTGTCCCACTGGCGGGAGGCTGTGGAACTGGTCACGCTGGCGATCAACTGCTTGTTGAGCGGGGTGTCGTCGGTGCTGAGATACAGTTCGCCGGTATCGTCGGCGGCGAGCCAGAAGGTGTAGCTGCCGGTGACCGGAGCCACGAAGAGCCCGCGCATCCGCTCGCCGTAGCTCGTGCCCGCCGAGCCGGTGCGCTCGAAGGAGTCGATGATCGCCGTGCTGCTGGGCGCGGTTCCGGCGTTGATGACGGTGGTGAGCGCCGAAACGCCGTTGCCCGAAATGCCCGTCCACACCTCTTGCAGAATTCCCGTTCCCGGGCCGATGGGGTAGGTGGTGACCACGGGCAGCGACGCCGAGAAGCCGCCGCCGGTGGCGGTGATGGTGGAGGTGCCGTAGTCGGAGGCGGTGTACACCCCGTCTGCCGTGATTGCTCCGCCGCTGGTAGCCCAGGTGAATGCCGGTTGGGTCGGCATCGACTGGCCGAACTGGTCGAGCACGGTGGCGATGAACGGCTGGGTTTCGCCGTAGGGCACGGTGGTCCAGCGCGACGTGATGGAGAGGGCGCTGGCTATAGGCGCGATGGTGAACGTGACGTTGCTGGTGACGGTCGCGCCTTGGGTGTCCTTGATTGTCACGCGAATCGTGTATTCGCCGGCGCGATTGAAGGTTGCGACGATGTCGTCCGTGCCGCTGAGCCCGTTGGCGGAGTACGTGACGGCCGCGCCAGGCGGACCGCTGACCATCGACCATGTGTAGGTGAGGTATTGCTCGCCGGCATCGTCGGCGCCTCGTGCGGTGAGCCTTGCGGTCGTGAGCGAAAGCTGCTGTGCCTGCGCCGCGATCGCCACCGTGGGCGCCGGGTTGGCGGCGGTGGTGGCGAAGTTGGAGACGGTGACGGCAGCGTTGTTGACGGTCGTGTTTCGGCTGGCCGGCGTGAAGGTGTAACCGCTGAGCGCCGGCGATACCGCCCAGGTGCCGTTTGTCAGTCCGGGGATGTGGTATCCGCCTCGCGAATCGGTCACCGCCTGACGCGTGACGCCGCCGCTGGTCGCGGTGACAGTTACGCCCTCCAGTGCCGCGCCGCGGTGTGTGACGGTGCCGGTGGCGGCGTAGGTGGTGACCGCATCAAGCGTAAAATCGCGCGAAACACTCCCGCCGGAGGCGATGGTGATCGGGCTGGCGTTGCTGGGCGAGAAGCTGGACCCGGCCCGAATTGCGCGCATCGTCCATGTGCCGACCGGAACTTTCAACGTGTAGTACCCGCGCGCCGAGGCGCCTTGCCCAACGATGCTGATCGTCGCGTTGTGATAGCCGTTGCTGACGGTCAGGTTCGCGGTGTTGCTGATCCCGTTGATGTAGCCCGTGACGTAGCCGAATTCTTCCGAGATCGACACCCTGGTGTTTGCGGCGTACTCGACCGTGGTGCTGACGTCTGCGAAGGTGTAGCCCTTCTTGGTGGCGGTGAGAGTGTAGTGGCCTGATGCCGAGTTGAAGAAGTTGAAGTAGCCGTTGTTGTCCGTCAGTTCGCTGCGCGTGCCGTCGCTGACCAGCACGCCCCCGACCCCGCCGTCGGCGACGTTGTAGACGCGGCCCCGTAGTAGATAACGCGCGGGCGTGGCGGTGAAATCGATCGATTGCACATCCGCGCCGGTGGCCACGGGATTCGCGAACCCCGCCGGTGCGAGCGTGTGGTCGGCGGAGAAGGCGTTGATCGCGTAGATGCCCGCGGGCACGCCGGTGAGGGTGTAGCGGCCGTCGGAATCGGTGTAGGTCCAGCGATAGGCGGCGTCGTCGATCGCAAGGCCGTTGTTGATCAGCGCGCCGCCGATCGGGTTGCCCTGGGCATCCGTCACCCGGCCGGCGTATTTGTTGGTGGTCGCGTTGCCGACGCGCACCAGCACGCTCTGCGACGTCTCGCCGCCATGCTGATCCGACACCACCACCCGCACGCGATATTCACCCGCGGCGGCGAACGCCTTGCTGACGCTCGCGGTGTTGGTCGTGCCGAACGTGCGGTCGCCGAAATCCCAGTAGTAGGCAAGCGTGTCGCCATCAGGGTCGGTCGCATCGGCGCTGAAGTTGATGCTTTGCCCCGCCGCGATGTTCAGGGCGCTGGCGCTGAGGCTCACTTCTGCCGGCTCATTGTCCGCCGGCGTGCCGAATGAGATTTGCACGTCCATCC
Organism: Phycisphaerae bacterium; assembly: GCA_037189665.1. Lineage (GTDB taxonomy): Bacteria > Planctomycetota > Phycisphaerae > Tepidisphaerales > Tepidisphaeraceae > BPJO01. The sequence continues at coordinate 11,129 of JBBCIV010000162.1, forward strand.
ACGGCAAGCTCCCGTCAGCGCCCTTCGCGACTGGGGTAATATGAACGCCGGCGATCGGGTCGCTGAACGTCCTGCCGATCTGGATCGTGCCGTCGCTGCGTGAACTGGTCAGCGGAAGTGTGTCGATGAATTGCGAGCCGATATTCGGCTCGCTGGTGTCGAACCAATGCAACTCGACGGCGTTCGCCAGCGAGATGTTGTCGGGCAGGGCTTGTCGTAGCCCCACCCAGTAGGTTTTGGCGTCATCTCTGGACAGAGTCAGGGCGTAGTTTGCGCCTGATTGGAGCGACCCGCCGAGGTCGTGGGCATAAACGCGATAGACGCCGTTCGTCGTGACGTTCTGGACCTGATTGTTTAGCCAGCCGAGGCGGTCCTGGTGGTACGCGGTGTACGCATACGCGCCGCCGCGGGCGCTGGAGTTCATCGAGTCGTAGGGGTCGCCGTATTCCAGATTTCCGCCAGAGCCGATGGCGGAGATGTCGTTGGAAGGATCCCAGTAATTGGCGTGCCACAATCCCAGGTTGTGCCCGAACTCGTGGGCTGCCACGCCCGCGCTGCTGCTCTTGAGCCAGGTGCCTCTTGATCCGACATACGCCTGCCCGAGGTAGCCGCCGGGGCCTTCGCTGAAGCGGACGGCGTACTGATCGAACAGCAGGTAGTCATACGCGGCTTTGCCTTCGTTTCCGGCGTAGTTCTGTGGGTTCTTCGCCACCAGCCGCGCGTCGGTCATGACCCGGCCGTCCCCCCAGGCGGTGTACTGGGCACGGGTGCCTGGCAATACGTACACAGGTGTGACCGTCGATGCCTGCGGGTCGGCGGCATCAGGGGTCAGGTCGAGCGACAACGCTCCGAACGAGTTGGTACGGAAGAACGTGTCCAACTGCGCCAGCATGTTCTGGGCATTGGTGAGCGTCTGCGGTTCGAAGGTCGTCGCTTGATCGCTGAAGCGAACGCGGATGAGCAGGATGTCCTTTTCGCCGGTGGTATACGCGGTCGGAAGGGCGTTGGTCGTGCTGATAGGCACTGGACCTGCGGTCGAGGCGGCGCTGGTGATCCAGGTGGAGCGGTCGACCGGCGCAGGCGTCTGGCTGTCAACGACGGTTGGCGACGCCAAGCCCGCCTCGCTCTGTCGAATCCACCCTTCGGCGATCTCGGAGTAGACCAGATTACCGGAAACGACGTGTCCGGCATGCACGGCGCACATCAGGTGGCGATGCTCGAGTGATTGAACGTGCCTCGTCTCGCGGTGCCCTTTTCGCTTCATCCCTGTCGCCTCGTCTTGGTGTGATGACGACCTTGGAGACCTCCTCCCCGTGGGCGTCGAGGGGAACATAGACCTGCGAAAATGCCTCAGCAAACAGATTTTGGACAGCCGAAGATAAATTGCGCTGGGCGCAAGAAATCGGACCTAGGATCGGCTCAAAGGCGAAAAAACAGGCCTCATGGCGTCGCGCGGACCGATGAGAAATAGGATTTGCGCATTCTTTGCCAAATTCCTATAATGCCATGCCATGATGGTTGCGACATGGAAGTCAGCTGAACCGAGGGTTCTATGACGTCGACATCTCGAGGCTTGTTCGCGACGGACTGCGAAGTTGCGGCCGCACGGTGGGTGCAGCGGAAGCTGGGGGACTGCCATCACGAGCGCCGCGTTCTGGCGATCGCATCCAAGCTATTTGATCTGACTCGCCCGCACCTGGGCCTGGGAATGGCCGAGTGCCGTATGTTGCGCCTGGCGGCGTTGACGCACGACGTGGGACGGTGCGTTTCGGAGAAGAATCACCCCGAAGAAGGCGCCAAGCTCATCCTTGCAACGACGGCGATGGAACTGTCGCCGTTTGATCGCCGGGCATTGGCGTTTCTGACGTATCATCATCGCGGCGCGATTCCCGAACCGATGCGCGAGCAGCACCTTCGGCCGCTCGACCCGCGTCGGCCGTTGCGGATGGTGCTGGCGTTGTTGCGGGTTGCGGACGCGATGGACAGCCGTGTCGTGGCGTCGCCTGACCTCTTGATCTCGATCAGCGGCCGCAAGCTCGCGGTGCGATGCTTCGTCGACGACGCCAATTACCGCGACGCTCGCCGGGTGTACCGCCGGCGCAAAAAGAAGTTCGAGCTGCTCGAAACTTACCTTGGCGCCGCGATCGATGTTTCCGTCGAACGTACCCCGCGATACGCAATGGCCGGATGAGGACTGATGGCTCGCGTTGGCGCCCGCGGAACGTGCTCATGCGTCAAGGCGAGGTGTAATCGTAATCCACGGCAGTAGCGCGCGGAGCCCAGAGGCGCATATCGTCGAGTTCCGCTGCGCCGATCGCTGCCGCGTGGCCGTCGAGAAAGCCCGTCACGATGCGGTTCGATGATCGACCTCGTGGCAGGCCGAACTGGATGCCGCCCGCCACCTCGCATTTGTCGCCGACTGCTCGCCACATGCGTCCTCCGGCGACGGGAGGCGTGGCGCGAAAGTAGCCGCGGTCGCTCGGGCCTGCGGCCGTCTGCTCTACTACCTCAGTGAAGACGATCTGCTCGGCCGATCGACGAACTTCCGTGATGCGAAACGCCACATGTTTGCCAACGTTGGGCGTTCGATTCGGCGTCGCGCCAATAAAGCCATCGTGGTTCTCGTCGCCGCCGAGGAAGGCGGAATTCAGGCCGAACGTTGGATAGAGCCCCAATATGTAGATTTTGTATGCGGCGTCATTGATCGAGTCCTGCGGTGTGGGGGTGGTGTAGGGCTCCGCATGATTATAGAGAATTCGCCAGACGTTCTGCTGATACGGCGCGAGCCGGGCGGGATAGCGTTTGATCGGTTCGGCGATGCTGCCGTAGCCTCCCGCGCCAACGGTGGGAATGGTCTGGCCGGTGGGCAACGAGACTCGCAGCAGTTCGCCGTTCACATAGGCAGGCGGAAAGCCGAGCATGAGCCGGCCTTTGTTGTCGTTCGCATAGGCGAGATAGCCGTGCATCATCTCACGCATGGCCGCCAGCGTTCGCGTCTGCTTCGCCATTCGCCGAGCCTTGTTCAACGCCGGCAGAAGGATGGCGATCAACACGGCGATGACGCCGATCACAACCAGCAGTTCGACCAGCGTAAATGCGCCGCGTCTTCCGCCGTTCACCACGGGTCGTCCATCCAAATCAGATCCTTTAGTTTTGCCGTGCTGCTTCATACTGGGAAACTCTCGAAGTGAACGTGCCGCAGACATCGCGCCGAGCGCCCACACAGGAAGCGCGGGGCCCGATTGAGGTCCGATTGAAGTTGTTCTCGTCCTCCCCGGCGCGGCATAGAGCCGCGCCGGGGATTCGGAGAGAAAGAGACCGATCAAAACGACTTAGCGCCGCCGGCGAAGCAGGGTGATCGCGCTGATCGCCAACATGCCGAGCGACGCCGGCTCGGGAACTGAGATGGCGATCGTGTCAACCTGCGTTCCTTTGAAGCTGGCCGACGTTCCTCGGGCGAGAGCCTGGAGGGTGTAGCTCTCGACGTTGCCGGGGAGCACCCATTCAAACAGGTATCCCTTGGTATAATCGGGACCCTCGCCGTAGCCGGCGGCGATCCCTTCGAATAAACCGAGGTCCTGGTAGGTTCCCGTGCCCGTGGAAGTGGTGTAGGCGGTGGGATAGACCCACTCGGCGCCGTCGTAGTACTTGTCGGTGAACGCAATGCCTGAGGCGAGGCCGACGGGCGAGCCGCCTGCGGGCGTGATGGTAACGGTGTTCATGTCGAGCCATTCCCCGATGCGGTCGAGCGACACCTGCCAGCGGATCGTCGTGTTGTAGCCGCTGCCGAGGTTCAGGTTCGGCACGACGACGGTCGGCTGGATCTTCGCGCTGAAGTGGTAGATGCCGTTCGTGCTGGTGATGAAACCGACGGGGCTGCCCGCGTTGGCGTTGGGCGTCGGCGTGGCGGTGTACGCCGAGTTGGATACATACGATGGCGCGTTCGGGCCGGCGGCGGTGAAACCGGTCTTTGTGAACCCGCCAATCCATTCCTGGTAGGTGGAGTTCGCCTCGCCTTGCCATGCGGGATCGATGTACCCGTCGGTGTAGAGCGTTGCGTGGGCGCTCAGCGAGGCAAACGACAGCACGCCGCCAACAGTGACGGCCAGCAAACGATGCGAAAGATTCATGGGATGCATGTGCATTTCCTTCCTGGGAGATCTGAAATCTTGGTTGTGTGAATAGGAACTCTATTTGGATCGCGAACGAGACCTGCGGCGGAGAACGGCAACGGTCCCGACCGCAAGCAATCCGAGCGATGCCGGTTCAGGCACTACGCTGAAGTTTCCGAGGCTGGGCGTGCCGGCCATCGTGCCGATGGCGGTGTCCACGCGCAGCGAGCTGAACGCCGAGTGGACTGCAATGCCGAAGTCGACCTGAAAATCCCCGGTCCACTCGGGCAGCCAGACCGCCCATAGCAGTTCCTGCCAAGGGACGGGACCGAAGCTGCTGTCCACCGCGGTGGCTGCAAAGTTGACGCCGAAATCCAGGATTTCCGCGGCCTGCGGCAGGGGAGAGCCGTCTTGCTGCTTGAAGACGATGCCCAGGGGATCGTAGCCGTTGTAGTAGGACCCATCGGGATCGCCGATGGAGTAGGAACGCCCGCTTTCGATCAAGGCTTGATCGAAGAGATCGGGATTGATGCCTGCCGACGTTTGCAGCAGGACCAGCGTGCCGCCCGGCAACGAGCCGGACGTTCCGCCGTAGTTGGCGGCGTTGACGTGAGCGCCGTAGTCGCCGCTGAACGAGTAGAAATTCCCCGATCCGGTGATGTAGCCGGGCGCGTGTGCGTTGATCGTCGGCGCGCTTAAAGTCGCGCTGCCGTCGTGGATGAACCCATTCGGATTATCGACGTTCGCTGTATACGCGTTGATGCGCCGGGCGTAGAGGTCGGTGAACTCCTGCTTGGTGGTATGGGCATCGCCAACCGTCCACAGATCGGTCGTGCCGGCGACATCCGGGGTTCCCATGCTTTCGATGCCGTACACGTTGCCCGGCCCGTCACCGAGGATGGGGATGTAGTTGTTCGAGCCGTACGTCGGAACGGCCGACGGCTCAACGAAATGCTTGGGGTTTCCATAAGCGCCGAACGCGCTACTGGTTAAACCGATTATTCCGATGACAATGAGCGGTTTGTCCAGAAACAAAGTCATTGAATTTCCTTGTGATTTAAAGTGGTTCGAAAGCGATCGTTTCCGCGCGATTGGCGGCCATGCGCGCAACGCTTTCGCCGTACGTTGATTTCACGCCCGCGCCTTCAGTTATCGTGAGCGGATGATCAACGGATTGCCGCCGATGTTTCCACGGGCGCGAGACAGGCAAACAGGGCTCGTTGTTCGCGCTCGTAATCCAGCCGGGCGTTTGCCCGGCGGCCACAAACAGAACTGCCTGTCAAAGTGAGAACGGAATCAGGATGAAAGAAATCCTGACGGATAGAAATGCGAAGAACGCCAAGCCTCCAAGCGGCCGAAGACGCGAAAAATAAGCAGCCGGATGGCATTCCTCCAGCTTTCAGGACGAGGCGGTTGGTTTCAGCCGCTTTTTCCCGAAAGAAGCAGGACATACCGCCGTCACGTCGTAGCTAGCGACGGACGACCCGGCCGGCGAAGCCGGACGGCATGTC
>JBBCIV010000163.1:0-9773 GCA_037189665.1 Phycisphaerae bacterium
GATCGAGTTCTCTCACGACACGCTCATCACGCCACACGGATCAGGTTTCGATTCTCGGCCCCAGCACCACTACCGCCGCGATGATGGCGGTGACGATCAGCAGGATCAGCAGCCAGCCGGCGACGTTGGTCAGCAGGCCGACGCCCCGTTTCGCGGCGATCCGGGCAGCGATGATTTTTGGCGCATCGGGCAGGTTCAGCGGGACTGCTTTGTGAACCTGATGGAGAAAGCCGAGCAGGGCATCGTAGTTCTGCCCGCACAGCGGTTGCAGTTGGCGCGACGCCTCCGCCAAGTGCGTTTCGACGGCCTTGGTGGAGCAGTCCATCGCGATGGAACAATACCGCGCGTTCCAACGATGAGCATGGTGAAGCAGAAACGCCTCCTGCTGCTGCTCGGGCAGTTTTCGGATCGCGCCGATGAGCGCCTTGTACTGCACCACATCCGGCCCGCCGACGTCGGCCAGCAGCACGTCGGCATCGGGGGGCTCGATCGACTTTCGATATTCGCGAACGAGGATGATCGTGTGGTGCATGAACCACCGCGATGCCTCCTCGACGCTCGACCATCTCTCCAATTGACGCGCCGCGCGGACGTGCAGTTCGTCGATCACCGCCTCCGCCACATCGCGTCGGCCGGACAGGGTGGCAGCGATGCGCGCGCACGGCTCGGTTGCGGCCCTGAACAGCCGTTTAACGCCTCCGCCATGCCCTGATCGGGCCGCGGCGAGATCGACTTCGGTGATCTGATCGAGCATGTTTCCTTCTCCCTCCGCCCTTGAAGAGAGAGGGACCAAGACGCGCACGCGGCGCGTTTCACGCCAAGACATCACAGGCACACAACGCCGCGCGCGCCATCACGCCCACTCATCTGTGCGGAACGGGAAGACGGGAAGGCCGCCTGCGCCGCGAAGGGTGTTTTCCGGATCGCCTTGCCAGGCGTATCGAACCGCAACCGGCCTGGGGACGGCCGGCGAGCGGGCGACGATGGATTCGCCGGTGATGGTGATCTCGGCGGGGTGGAAGACGCGGTCTTCGCCGGCCAGATGCACGCCGCGAACCGGGCCGTCGGATTTCAGTCCGCCGTGCGCGTGGTCGAAGCGAACGGTGACGTTCGATCCTTCGACGACGTGCTCGCGATACGTCGGCGACCGCGCGGCATCGCGATCGCCGTACGCCACGCGCAACGCCTCCAGCGCCAGCCGACGGCCGACGTCGAGCTTGTTGTAAGGGTGGATGTTCCTGGCTTCGCCGATGTCGATCGCGCATACGATGCCGCAGTTCGGCTCATCGCGTGCAACGATATGTTGCGCTTCTCGAAGTTCCGCCCACGGGCTGGACTCAACGCGATCGGGTTGCCCGAAGTTCGCCAGCTGCACGATCAGGAAGGGGAAATTGCCCGTCTCCCACCGCTGCCGCCACGCGCGGATCATCGTTGGCAGGAGCGTGCGATATTCGCGGGCGCGCGACGCGTTGCTCTCGCCCTGATACCAGATGACGCCAGCGACGGGGAAGCCGGCGATAGGGTGGATCATCGCGTTGTAGAGCACCGCCGCCGGCACGTTGCCGGGAACGTTACGCTGGGGCAGTTCGAGTTCAACTCGGCAGGCCCACTCGCCCGCGATCGACACCGCTTCCCCGGGCGAGTCTGCCGGCGCGATCGTCATCGCCGTCGGCTGGCTGACGAAGCCCCCGTTGCCCCATTGGTCGAACACGCGCACGGCGATCACGTTGTCGCCCTCACGAACGAACCGCTCGGGAATGGTGTATTTACGCTCGATAGACCAGAAGCCCGGCGTCTCCAGGCCGGTGCGGCCGACTTCGGAACCGTTGAAATAGGTGACGTCGAAGTCGTCCACCGCGCCGAGCGACAGCGTGAGCGGCCCTTGCGCCCACCGCGCCGGGATGCGGACATGCTTGCGAAACCAGACCGCCCCGTTGTGCATCATGCCTGTCGCCTGCCAGAGGGCCGGCAGGGTGATCGGCTTCCAGTCGCCGTCGGGCGTCTCGCGCTTCGCCCAACCCTGCGCGACGCCTGCATTGCCGGGATCGACGTGCGGTTCTGGCAGTGGTTCAGAGGCGATCTGCAGCATGTATGCCAACGACGGCTCGGCGGCCAGCGCATCGCGGGGCGTCCAGGCTTCGGCGGTAGTGCCGCCCCAACTGCTGTGGATCAGGCCGATCGGCACGTCAAGCCTCTCCTGAAGCTCCCGGCCGAAGAAAAAACCGACGGCGGAGAACGTTTCGATCGCCTCGGGCGTCGCGGCTTCCCACTTGGCGGCCACCTCGGTTTGCGGCTCGGGGGATTGCACTTTCGGGATGTTGAACAGGCGGATCGTCGGATGAGTTTTGGCGGGCGACGGCGCGCATTCAGCGCCGACGTTGGCGATCGTCCAACCCATGTTTGATTGGCCCGAACACAGCCACACGTCGCCGACGAGCACGTTGGTGAGCCTGGCGATTTCGCTGCCCGACTCGACGTGCAGTTCGTACGGGCCGCCCGCCGGAACTTCGGGCAACTCGAGCAGCCAGGTGCCCTTGTCGGAGACGACGGCATCGCCGCGTCGTCCGGCGATGACCGCCTCGACCGTCTCGCCCGGCGTCCCCGTCCCCCATACGCGGACCGGCCGGCCGCGCTGAAGCACCATGTTCGTCCCGAACACCGATCCCAGTTTCAATGCGTCTGCCATGTCGCTACTCCTCTGCTTCTCATCTCTTCTCGCTCGTCCTTATCATATGCGCGAGGCGACTTTTACGACATTTTTCGATCCCCCTTTTTCGCCACGCGCTTTACACCGGCGATTGGCCGATTTTGCCTTGCCGCAGTAATCTAGTCGATCTGGCAAACGGGAAAGAGTTAGAGCGGTTTCGATGTCGAGGCGATCATTTATTCGCGGGTACGGGCTTGTGACGGCCCAGGGCGCCTGCGCCGCCGACACGTGGGACGCCATTCTTGCGGGTCGAACGATCGCGGGGCACACGCCTGCGCCAGTCGAGTCGGGGGATGAGGTTTCCCGGGTTGCCCAGCTTTCCCTGATGGCCGTCAACGAAGCTGTTGAGCGGGCCAATTGGAGGGCGCCGCAATTGTCGGATCGACGTACAGCGCTGGTGGTCGGCTCAAGCAAGGGGCCGATCGAGGATTGGATCGCGCAGATCGAAGGCCGGCTTTCCCCCCGGCCGATCGTGGGCGTCGGCGGGGCGGCAAGCGACGTCGGACGCGCCCTCGGCATGGCCGGCCCACGCCTGACGCTGGCGTCGGCGTGCGCGTCGGGGCTTCAGGCGCTGGTTCGGGCGGATCTTCTACTGCGATCGGGCGAGTGCGACCGGGCGCTGGTGATCGGGGCCGAGTCGTCGCTGCACGCGGTTTTCGTCGCGACGTTCGGCCGACTGGGCGTGCTCTCCCGCACCGGCGCGTGCCGGCCGTTCTGCAAGACGCGCGACGGGTTCCTCCTCTCCGAAGCCGCAGCGGCGATCTGTCTGGAGGCGGCGGATTTCCCGTCGCGATCGGGCGAATTGTTCATCGATCGTGCCGGCATGGCGAGCGATGCGTATCACATCACGGGCATCGATCCACAGGCGGCCTCGCTTCGATCCCTGTTGAAGAGCGTCGCCGGCGAGGCGGCATTTGACCTCGTCCACGCCCACGGCACGGCCACCGACAGCAACGATCCCGCCGAACTTGCCGCGATCGACGATTTGATTGCCGGTGCGCCTGCCATCTATTCTCACAAGGCCGCCGTCGGTCATACGCAGGGGGCGGCTGGGATGATCGGGGCCGTCCTCAACGTCATGATGCACGAACGCGGCCAGGTCTTGCCCAACGCCAACACGCCCGATCCGCTGTCCGCCCATCGCGTGACGATCTCCCAACGATCGCTCGCGCGTCCCGTCGACCGCAGCCTCATCCTCGCCGCCGGTTTCGGCGGCGCGATGGCCGCGGTGACGCTGAGCGGGTTGTCTGACGCGGAGTTTAGAACAGCGGCTGATCCCACCACCAGAATCGCGAGATCATGATGCCTGCCCCTGTGCCGACCGCGCCGATGAGGAACGAGAACAGCAGCACCAGCCGGTTGGCGTTGCGCGTGACGAGCAATCGCCCCAGCGCGATCAGCCCCACGATTGCCGCCGGTGCGCCGAAGGTCAGGAGGCCGAGAAGCGATCCCACGACCGCGAGCGCCAACAGAACGTGTGCCCGCGATACCGGCGGCGGCACGTTGGCGGGCGACGCCATCACTGCCGTGGCTTCGTTGGGCGATTCCTCCATTGCCGCCCGCGTTTCTGCCGTCGCGATCTCGGGCATGGCGGGGCGGGCGGGCTTGGGGGCCAGCGCGTTCACCTGGCTGCAGCCGTAGGCCGAGCAGCCGCGGTTTTCGCGCCAGCAGTCGAGGTGGAAATCCATCGCGCAGGCAGGGCACTTGTGCCCGCGCTCTCCCTTTTCAATCTGCCACTGGCAGACGCCGCAGATGACCTGCTGTTTCTCCGGCTGTTCCACCACGGCCACGCCCGCGACCGTGCCGCTGGAGTCGTCCGTAATAGAGACGGCCGCCTGGTCCGGCACCTCGATGGACTTGTTACATCCGCCGCACGACACCGCCATCCCTGCGGTATCCGAGGCCGACCACAGCCGCTGGCCGCACTCGCAGTTGAAGATGATGCCCCGGTCACGATTGCTGATCGACCGCGGCAGCTTCGCCGGCATGTTGCGGAAGAACCACGCCCGCACGTGGCCGATGCGCATGCGCGCCCCGTCGATCAGCGCCTCGCTGCTCTGCACGCTCTTGCCGTTCACGCGCGTGCCGTTGCGGCTGTTGAAATCGACGAGGACGAACCCGCCGTCCTGCGATTGTTCGATGCGGGCGTGATGCCGCGAGACGGTGGGGTGGGTGATGACGATGTCGTTCTTCGCGTCGCGCCCGATCGTGCGCGTACCGCTGAGTTCGAACGTGCGAACCTCGCCCAGATCGATGAACAGAATTCCCATCACCGCCCGTTCCCCGTTTTACTTTCGTGGTGGTCTCGTGGTTCGCTCGCCGCGGTTATCTCATTTGCCCTCGTTCGACGGCTTACTCTTCTCGCCACTTGGCGTAGTTTTGCACCGCCATGTTAAGCGTGTTCTGGTACATCTCCATGTTCTTGGAGACGACCGATTCCTTGCGAAGCTGCATTTCCATGTCGCGGCGCATCTTGGCGAACTGCTCGCCGCGGATGGCGTCGGTCATCTTCTTCTGCACTTCGTCTTCCTCGAACGCCTTCACCCGGCCGAGCTTCTTTTCCTCGAGGCGGGCGAAGTAGTAGGCGTCGCCCACCTTGATGATCGGCGTGAGCTGGCCGGGGTTGATCGTCCAGACCGCCTTGTCGATCTCATCGATGACGTACGCGCCGCGGTCGTAAGGGCCAAGCAGGCCTTTGTTTTTCTTCAGGAACGAGTCCTGGTTGAAGTCCTCCGCCAGCCTGGCGAGATCTTCGCCGCGGGTGGCCTTGGCGTGCAGTTCCTCGATGCGTTCCTTCGCCGCCGCGTCGGAGCCGACGTCCTTGGCGCTGACCTTGATCAGCCGGAAGGTGGCGTTGTCGCGATCGGTAAACTGCGCATCGCGGTTTTTCTCGTAATACCGCCGCATGTCTTCCGCCGACACCTGGATGCGGGGGTAGAGCTTCTTGCTGTAATAGACGCGGACGAGGTTGACGCGGTATTGATCCTTGGCGGCGTCGTCAAAACTGCGGCCGTGCTCGCGGAACGCCCGGCGGGTCTCTTCGACCGAGCCCTTGTTCTCGGTGATCATCCGGTTGCGCCAGCCTTCGGTCATGCGTTCGGCGTTCTGCTTGTCTTCGCGGTTGGTGTTCTGGTCGGCGGCGGCGAACTCGACCTCGGCGCGGATCATGTCGTCCACCTGCCGGCCGATTTCCTGGGCGGCGGCCTGCTGGAACGCCTGGGGCGACAGGTCCTTCGCCCGCCCGGCCAGCACGGGGGCGATCGTCCGCAGCACTTCGTTGGCGTAGATCGGGTTGCCGTTGACCTGGGCGATCACGCCGCCGAGGTTGATGAACTGGCCTTCGGCAAACGCCTGCACGGTCGCAGTTGCGGCCGGGCCGGTGGTCGGGCGCGTGGCGGCCGGCTTCACTTGTTCCGTGACGACGCGGAGCGCTTCGGCCTGGTGCTGCTCGACGAGCGTCGGTTCGGGCGCGGGCGGCTCAGGCGTTGCCTTCGGACCCGGCGGCAAGGCCCCGCCGCGATCGGACGGGCGGTAAAACTGGTCCGCGCCCAGCGGCCGCGGCTCCGGGCCCGAACTGCACCCCAGCGCCAGGGCCGCCCCCGACACGCAAATCAGCCTCAAAGTGAAGTGACCAAACATCCCGCCAGTTTAGCGTACATCGCCCGATCTCGCGACTGTCCGCCGCAGTGTGACCCGGCGGTTGCCTCAGCCTTGCCGGTGAACCGCGCGTGACGCCTGGATCGTTCCCGCTCCCGGTACGCCGGGAGAGGGCAGGGTGAGGGCCCGGGCGGCAGGTGACCTCGAATTACGCCGCGCGTTTGCGCGCGCCGAAGCCCTCGCCCCATCCTTCTCCCATGAGTACATGGGAGAAGGGGAAAAGGCGCGCGGACAGCTCCACGCCATATGGCGCGTTACGCCCGCAATAACCGGCGGTATTGCTCGGTGACCGTCTCCCATCGATAGCGATGCGAAACGTCTGCGTGCGCGTTGGCGATGAGTTGATCGCGCAGCGCCGCGTCCTCGCGCACCCGCTCGATCGCCGCCGCCAGCAGGCCGGGCGATCGGGGTGGGACCAGCAGGCCGGTCTGCTCGTGTCGAACCACGTCGCGGATGCCTGGCACGTCGGTTGCGATCACCGGAATGCCCGCCGCCATCGCTTCGATCAACACCAGGCCGAAGCCCTCGGCATCGCTGGGCAGCACGAGCACGTCGATCTGCCTCAGCGCCTCGTGCGGCGTGGCGATCGCGCCGTGCAGGGTCGATCGATCGGCCACGCGATGCCGGCGGATCGATTCCTCGATCCGACCGCGATCCTCGCCTTGCCCAAACAGGTGCAGTTCGGCGTTTTCCAGCCGGCCGACCGCTTCGACGAGGTCGGGCACGCGCTTGATCGGGTCGAGCCGGCCGATGAAGCCGACGCGCGTGACGGGGGCGCGAAAGGGCGTGAGCCCGAGTCGTTCGAAGGAGGTCACGTCGATAGCGTTTTGGATCACCGCGATTCGATGGGGCTCGATGTGCGACCACCGGCGGGCGACCCCCGCGACGGAGGCGGACGGCACGACGATCTTGTCCGCCGCGCGTTCGATGAGTCCCTGGAGATGCCAGTGCCAGCGCGGCTGGGCCTGCGTGGTCTGAATCGACTGCAGAAACCGCACCTCCCGCCGAAACCCCGACGCGATCGCCGCCACCGTGTTGGCGTGCACCAGAAACGAAAAAACGACGTCAAACCCCCGCGCATGCCCGACCAGGTCTTTCACGACCCGCGGCAGTTGAAACGACGACGTCGCTCCCAGTTCGATCACCCGCACGCCCGCCAGCACCAACTCGCCCGCCACCGGCCCCCACGGCGCCACGCACGCGACGGCGGTCGACAGGTCGGGCCCGCGGAGACGGATCGCCAGATCGCGCACCACCCGCGGCGTGCCGCCGATCTCGAGATCCGTCACGAGAAATAACGCCCTCGTTCCCACTGTCTGCACCATACACCAAACCCCGTGACAACGACGAAAACATCAGGGAAAACACTTGATCAAAGCTTGTTGTTTGGGTAAAGTTTGGTTTTGGATTGTCCCGGCGTCGTTGCCGGGCATGTTCTGCTGCGCCGATGTCACTACGGTGCGAAGGCCACGCTACGGATGAGGAAGGGGATGAGGAAGGATGGGAGAACGCTCAACACGCGATTTTGCCAAACGAACCCAATTTCGCTGTAACATTCTTAAAGACAGGAGGTTGCAAGTCATCCTTCTCCAGTATCGCGGGTGTTATGCTTGCGAGTTCGTCTGTCGACCAAGGGCGAGGATGCTCATGCTGCAAATCTGCCAAACGAACCCAATTTGTCTGTAAGTATTTTTTATATATAGACTTAAAATTGCATTTCCGTGGGTCGTCGTTATCCGGCGTGGTCGTTGGCCGGGCGGCGCGAGTTGACGAGTCGGGGCGAGGGTCATATATTCCCGCGTTCGATTTGGGCGATTTGACCTGCAGCTTGCGGCCCGTCTCGCAGAACGAGACAAACGTGCTAAAGCGCGGAAACCTGCCTCTCCCCGCAGTTTTCCCACCGCAAGCTATTTTGCATTCGTCGACTTGTCCCACAATCGGTTCGCGCGCGTCGGCCGAGCGTTCGGTGAATCGGCCTGGCTGCGACCGCATGTGTTTGCCTCACCGAAGAGGTTGAACGAGACGAGAACGAAAGAGACCATGAGCACCGTTACCCAACTGAACGCCGATCAGATCAACCGTTATCGCAGGCACCTGCTGTTGCCCGAGGTGGGCATGGAAGGGCAGAAGAAGCTGCTGAACGCGAAGGTGCTGTGCATCGGCGCCGGCGGGCTCGGCTCGCCGATCTCGCTGTACCTCGCGGCGGCGGGCGTGGGGACGATCGGGCTGGTCGATATCGATGTCGTCTCGCCTTCCAATCTCCAGCGGCAGGTGATCTTCGACACCAACTCCGTCGGCGAGCCCAAGGTGAAGGCCGCGGCGCGCCGGCTGAAGGCGCTGAACCCCGACATCCACGTCGTCGAGCATGAGACCATCATCAACTCGGCCAACGTGCTCGACCTGGTCGCCCGCTACGACATCATCATCGACGGCACCGATAATTTCCCCACGCGCTACTGCGTCGGCGACGCCTGCGTGATCCTGAAGAAGCCGAACATCTACGGTTCGATCTTCCGGTTCGAGGGCATGGTGACGGTTTTCGCGCCGCACCTGAAGAACCCCGACACCGGCGAGGCCGGCCCGTGCTACCGCTGCATGTATCCCGAGCCGCCGGACCCGGGCTCGGTGCCGAGCTGCGCCGAAGGCGGCGTGGTGGGCGTGCTGCCGGGCATCATCGGCACGCTTCAGGCGAACGAGGTGATCAAGCTGATCCTCGGCATCGGCAAACCGCTGATCGGCCGGCTGGTGACGTTCGACGCGCTGGACATGGAGTTCCGCACGTTCAAGGTCCGCCATGATCCGACCTGCCCCGTGTGCGGCGAGAACCCGACCATCACCGAGCCGGTCGATTACGAACAGTTCTGCGGTGTGCCCGTCATCGACCCCAAGTCGCTCGCCGAAACCAAGGCCGAGGTGAAGCGCACGCTCCACGGCTCGGGCGCCCAGAAGGGCCCCAACCTCGATTTCCGCGGCCTGCCGCCGGATTATCAGTACGACGACGAGTGGGAAATCACCCCGCGCGAGCTGAAGCGCAAGCTCGACAACGAGGACCAGTTCGTCTTCATCGACTGCCGCCTGCCGCACGAGGAGAAGATCACCAAGATCGACGGCAGCACGCTCGTGCCGCTGCAGCAGCTCGGGGCGCGATTGGGCGAACTTCGCGGGAAAGAAAACGACGAGGTGATCGTCTACTGTCGTAGCGGCGGTCGTTCGCTGCAGTTCGCGCAGGTCCTGAAGCAACAGGGCTTCAAGAACGTAAAAAGCATGGCCGGCGGCGTGTTGCTGTGGAACGTCGACATCAACCCCGGCGGGCCGCAGTATTGATCAGCGTTCCGTGGGACACGCGGTTGCGCGTGCCGAGCGGGACTCGAGGTAGCTGCGACGCCTGCGTCGCCAATTGGTTTTCGAA
>JBBCIV010000164.1:0-36450 GCA_037189665.1 Phycisphaerae bacterium
AGGGCGTAGTGGCGGCAGGCTGCGTCGCTGGAGATTCGGCGTGAACGAGGCCCGTCGCCAACAGCAATAGCACCCCGAACGCGCTTGCCGCCGCAGACCAGCGATGACGAAATGAAGCGGAACAAAGAGGATGCCGTTGCATGCGGGGCACTCTACCACGCCGCGCCGATCGGAAAAGTCACCCAAATTATCGATCGGTCCGGCCTACCTTCCCGCAATTCCGTTTGACCCGGCCGCAAGCGAAATATCCGGTGGTAGGGTTGATCAGTCCCACACGGAGCCGCTCGAAATGAACAGCCTTATGCAGACGCTCGAAGTTCTGGTGAACTGGATCAACCTGATTTTGGTCCAAAACCCAAGCGTTTTCCTCATCGTTGCGTCGTTCATCACCATTAATATCGCGATGTACTTCTTCACCCGCGGGAAGGAATTCTGCATCACCGGCTACGCGTTCGCGTTGTTCCTGATCCCGCTGATCAAATTCTCGTAATTCGGGGGCGCGGCTATCGCGCGCGGGGCGTGTGTCTGATACGCCTCACATGCCACGCGCGCGCGTGCCGCCGAAATGAAGTTCCCCGCGAAACACCGCATCTCGTTGCCTCGCGCAACTTGCATCACCCCTACCGCCCCCATAGACTGCCCAGCCTTGCGCGATCGGTCCCTCTCGGCCGGCGTGTAAGTGCTTATGGTTGACCCGCAGTTCGCGTTTTCACAGACGTTTCCAACGCTCGCAGCGACCGAAGCGTCGGCAGGAAAGCTGGTGGCCTCTACGCCTCTGGCCCCGGCGATCGTGGTCGCGTTATGCGTGGTCGCCGGGCTGGCGACGTGGCTATTGCTGCCCGGCAAGCGCGAAGCCGCGATCCGAAGCATCGGCGGGGTCATCCTGCTGGCGACCGGGCTGGTTTTCGGCGCGATCCTCGTCCGCTGGACCGCCGCCTGGGGCGGAATGAGCTTTTATTTCTGGGCTTTTTCCGCGATCGCGCTGTTCGCCTCCGTCCGGGTCATCACTCACACCAAGCCGGTTTACTCCGCCCTCTATTTCGTGCTGACGGTCTTCGCCACGGCGGGATTGTTCGTGCTGATGTGGGCTGAGTTCATGGCCGCGGCGCTCGTGCTTATCTACGCCGGGGCGATCCTTATTACTTATGTGTTCGTGATCATGCTGGCGTCGGAAGCGACGACCGGCACGGTCGGCGCCAAGGCCGATTCGTTCATCAGCGAGCATGACGCCGTCAGCCGCTCGCCGCTGATGGCCTCCTTCACCGGGTTCGCCATTGCAGGGCTTTTAGTCTTCCTGATCCTCGACAAGGGTTCGCAGATCCCCGAACCCCCGGCCAAATCTCAGGCAGCCGTTGACCTCGGTTCGGCGCAGGAGCTTGGCCGCAACCTGATCGAAGAAAACGCGATAAACGTGCAACTGGCCGCGGTGATCCTCACGCTGGCGATGGTCGGCGCGATCACCCTCGCCCGCCGCCGGGTGATCGTGGCACCGCAGGATCAGAGCATCGAGACGGTCGTCAGTCCCGGCACGCCGGTGGACGACAACCCGCACTCGATCCCCGTCTACGGAACCACCAACCCCAGGCACAAGGCGTATCCGGAAACCTGATGCCCGAAGTCTTTTCCAACCTCGCTTTGCAGCACTACCTGGTCGTCGGGTCGCTGATGTTCGCGATCGGCATGATCGGGTTCATGTGCCGGCGGAACCTGATCGTCATGTTCCTGTCGTCGGAACTCATGTTCCAGGGCGCCGCGATCAACTTCGTGGCGTTCGGGGCGTATTGGGGCAAGCTGAGCGGGCAGAGCTTCGTGATCTTCATCCTCGCGATCGCCGCCGCCGAGGCGGCGCTGGCGCTGGCGATCATCGTGTTGTTGTTCCGCCAGAAGCACACGGTGGACAGCCAGGCGTTCAGGGAGTTACGCGGGTGATTTGAGTTTTTGTGACATGGGTACGAACCCATGTTTTGAAGGGCAGACACGGGTTGAAAGCCCGTGCCACTCGACAGGCAGGCAATGCAGTTTGTCATTGATCACAGTTACCTGATCCCCCTCTTGCCGCTTTTGGGCGCGCTGGCCGCCGGCCTGCTGGGCGCCAAGTGGTTGAAGCAGAACTCGCACTGGCCGATCTGGCTGGGCGTGGGCGCCTCGGCGGTGATGGCGATCGTGCTGCTGGTGGGAATGCTCGGCCAGCACCCCGAGAACGGCATTCTCGCCCACCCCTCGCACTGGTTTAGCTGGATCGTCGCCGGCGACGCCGAAACGGGCGTCTTCTCAGCAAGCGCCGGCGCGTTCCTCGACCCGCTGACCGCCGTCATGCTGACGGTCGTCTGCGGCATTGGCTTCCTCATCACCGTCTTCGCCAAGGGTTACATGCACGGCGAGGCGGGGTATTTCCGCTTTTTCGCCTATCTCGGGTTGTTCATCTTCGCGATGACCATGCTCGTGATGGGCGACAACCTGATCGTGCTTTACCTGGGCTGGGAAGGCGTGGGCCTCTGCTCGTACCTGTTGATCGGCTACTACTACGACAAGCCCGCCGCCCGTGAAGCCGCCAAAAAGGCGTTTATCGTTAACCGCATCGGCGACCTCGGCTTCGCGATCGGCATCCTGCTGACGTTTTACTGCTTTGGCACGGTGTCGTTCTTCGGCGACATGACCGCCGGCAACCCCGGCTTCCTGCAAAAGGTCGTCGATGGGGCCGCCAATCCCGGTACGGAGCATCTGATCTGGACGATCCCGTTCTTCCTCATGATCGGCGCGTTCGGAAAGAGCGCGCAGTTCCCGCTGTACGTCTGGCTGCCGGACGCGATGGAAGGCCCGACGCCGGTTTCGGCCCTCATCCACGCCGCAACCATGGTGACGGCCGGGGTTTACATGATCGTTCGCCTGTCGGCGCTGTTCGTCGGCAATGAGGCGGCGATGGTCACCATCGCGATCGTCGGCGCCTTCACAGCACTTTGGGCCGGCCTGATCGCATTACGGCAGACGGACCTGAAGAAAGTCTTTGCCTACTCGACGGTCAGCCAGCTTGGATTCATGTTCGTGGGCGTCGCGGTGCTGTCGCCCGTGGCGGCGGTGTTCCACTTGGTCACGCACGCGTTCTTCAAGGCGTTGTTGTTCTTGTCCTCCGGCGTCGTCATGCACGCCACCGGCGGCGAGCTCGACATGCGGAAGATGAGCGGCATGAAAAAGGTGCTGCCGAAGACGCGCATCCTCATGCTGATCGGCTGTCTGGCCCTGGCGGGCTTCCCGCTCCTCAGCGGCTTCTGGTCGAAGGACGAGATCATCCACGCCGCCTCCACCAAGAGCACACTGCTGGACCTCGTCCTCCTCGGCACGGCGGTGCTGACGGCGTACTACACGTTCCGGCTCTACTTCCGCGTTTTCGAAGGTCCCGAAGTCGTCCCGCACGGCGATCACGGTCATGGCCACGACGACCACGGCCATCACAATCACGAGCCCGCCACGATGATCCTGCCGCTGGCGATCCTCGCCATCGGCGCGCTCTTCGCCGGCATCATCAACCTGCCGTTCGCCGCGGGCGTGAGAGAACACGCATTGGGGCACTTCCTCAGCCAAAGCCCGTCGCTTGTGCTCGGCTTCAAGCAGGTCACGAACACGTACGCCGAAGTGACCGATTCCGATCGCATCGGCTTCGGCCAGGAGCCGTCGCCCGAACACCATCTCGGCGTCACCGGTTTCCTGATCGGCGGCGGGGCCGCGATCCTGGGCATCGCGATCGCCTACTTCCTGCATCTTCAAAATCGTCGTAAAGCAGACGAATTGGCTGGCAAACTCGGGTTTGTCGCCCATGCGATGGATGCCAAGTTCTGGGTGGATGAGGTCTACCAGGCCGTCATCATCACCCCCCTGCGGTTCGTCGGCCGCATGCTTTGGGGCATCGATCGTTACATCGTGGATTTACTGGTGTTCGCCGTCGGGTTCGTGCCGCAGTTGAGCGGCTACGTGCTCAAGCGAACGACGCAACGCGGTTACCTGCAAGGCTACGCCCTGAGCATGCTGCTGGGGCTGGCGGTGATCTTGTTGTGGATGTTTGTGTAAGGAAGTTGCCAGTAGTTAGTTGCCAGTTGCCAGCTAAAGGCTATTGACTGGCAACTGGCAACTGGTAACTGGCAACTAGGTTATGGCCAACAACGCCCTGATTCTCCTGATCGCGTTCCCCATCGTGGGCACGATCGTCGCTGGACTGATGAAACCCGGCGCGATGGTGCGGTCGTGGACGTTGATTGTGTCGGCCGTCACGTTCGTAGCTTCTGTGATCGTCGCGTGCAGCGTGCTGAGCGGAAACACCCTTGAGTGGAGCCACGATCGGTTCAACCTCGAGACGATCGGCTTCGGCGTGAAGCTGGCGGCGGACGGCATCAGCATTTGGCTGGTGCTGTTGACGACCCTCATCACGCCGCTGGTCGTGCTCTCGGTCAGCAAGGACATCGGCGAACAACCCAACGGCCACTGGTACTACGCCTGGATCCTGCTGCTGATGGCCGCCCTGAACGGCACGTTCCTCGCCGCCGACGGGCTGCTGTTCTACTTCTTCTTCGAACTCACGCTTATTCCCACGCTGCTGATGATCGGCATCTGGGGCGGCCCCGAACGTCGCGAGGCGGCGGGCAAGTTCTTCATCTACACCTTCGCGGGGTCGGTGTTCCTGCTCATCTCGCTGATCTACGTCGCGGCGCAGGCCGGGTCGTTCGAGATCGCCAAACTGGTGGAAGCGGGGCAATACAAGCTGTCCGCCACCGAGTTGTGTTGGGTGGGCGCGGGGCTGCTCGTCGGCTTCCTGATCAAGACCCCGGTGTTCCCGCTGCACACGTGGCAGCCGCTGGCTTACGCCGAATCGCCCAACGGCGCGACCGTGCTGATGGCGTCGGTGATGAGCAAGCTGGGCACGTACGGCCTGATCCGGCTGACGATCCCGATCGCGTTCACCACCGCAGGTCATAATCAGACGGTGCTCTGCATCGTGGCCGTCCTTTGCCTCATCAGCATCGTTTACGGCGGCCTGATCGCCTGGGTACAGAAGGACATGGTCCGGCTGATGGCGTACTCGTCGCTGTCGCACCTTGGGCTGTGCGTGCTGGCGATCTTCGCCACAAGCACCCTGAGCCTGCAGGGCGCGGTGATGTACATGCTGGCCCACGGACTCTCGACCGCCGCCATCCTGCTGGTCATCGACATGATCGCCCGGCGGACCGGGACGCGCAATATCGACGAGATCTCCGGCCTGTTCGCCAAAATGCCCGTCCTCAGCACGCTGCTGGTGCTGTTCGTGATGGCGTCGATCGGCCTGCCGATCACCAGCGGCTTTGTGGGCGAGTTCCTGAGCCTTCAGGGCGTCATGAACCACTACGGCCTTGGCGTGACGGTCATCGCCGCCACCGGCATGGTGCTCGGGGCGATCTACATGCTGCACATGATCGCCAAAGTGGGCTTTGGCCCGCTGAAGGCCCCGGAAGGCGCCGAACTGAAAGACATCTGCGGCCGCGAAATCGGTGCCCTGCTCCCCTTGGCAACGGCGGTGCTGGTGGTGGGCATTACGCCCACCCCGATCCTGGATTCGTTCAAAAACGACGTCGCAACGATCGCCGCCGAATGGAAGCCCAAGGCCGATACGAATGCAGGCCCGAAGTCCGAAAGCGATTTTTTTGGACAGTAAAGACCGACCGAACGAGTAACTGATGAACGTACTGCCTTACATGCTCCCCGAAATCATCCTGCTGGTCGCGGCGGCGGTGTTGTTCGTCATGGGGACGTCGTCTGCGCCCTCGATCAAGCGGCTGACGCCGATCGTCGCGGTGATCGCGCTGCTGGCGGGGCTGATCTCGGCGATCATCGCCGACGCCGGAACGGGCGTGGCCAAGGATTCGGTGCTGGTCACCAACTTTTCGCTCTACATCAAGACGATTTCCTGCGGCGTCGCGGCGCTGTTCGTGCTGCTCGCCTGGCCGACCAGCAAGGCCAGCGATGGCAACGAGTCGATCAACTTCAGCACCGAAACCGGCGAATACTTCGCGCTGCTGCTGCTGGCCGTCGCAGGCATGTGCATGACCGCCTCGGCCAACTCGCTGCCGACGCTGTTCCTCGGCATCGAGCTGGCGAGCATCCCCACCTACATCATGGTGACGATGTCCCGCCCGCACGAGGTGGCGCAGGAAGCGGGCGTGAAGTACTTCTTCCTCGGCGCCGCGTCGGCGGCGATCATGCTGATGGGCATGAGCTTCCTCTTCGGCGTGACCGGGGAAATGCAGCTCACCACCATCGCCCAGAAGATCGGCGAGCACACCGCCGGGCTCGCCGCGCCGCTGTTGCTGCTGGCGATGGTGCTGATCGTGATCAGCTTCCTGTTCAAGCTGGCGGCCGCGCCGCTGCACTTCTATGCGGGCGACGTCTACCAGGGCGCCGCCACCCCCGTGACCGCCGCCATCTCCTTCATCCCGAAGGTGACCGGCACGGTCGCCTTGCTGAAGATCATCTACGTCGCCGGCGGCGGGGCGTGGGCGTTCGATCCGAAGCTCGCCAAGCTCATCTGGATCATCGCCATCGTCACGATGACGGTGGGCAATATTCTCGGCCTCCTGCAATACAACGTGAAGCGCGTGCTGGCGTACAGCTCGATCGCCCACTCCGGCTACCTGCTCGTCGGCATCGCCACCGCGATGCTCGTCACCAACGGCGATTACCGCACGCAGGCGCTGGCAGGCGTGGCGTTCTACCTGCTGGCCTACGGCATCATGAACACCGCGGCGTTCGGCGTGCTGATGTTGTTGCCGAGCAAACTTCGCGCCCCGGCCACCACCGCCGAAACTTACGACGACATCGCCGGCGCCGGCCGTAAGCATCCGGCGCTGGGACTCGCGATGGCGGTGAGCTGCTTCAGCCTGATCGGCATGCCGGCGACGGTCGGATTTTTCGGAAAACTTTACATCGTCAAGCCGGCGATCCAAAGCGGCCAGTCGCTCTTGATCTGGCTGGCTGTCGCGACGATGATTAACGCCACGATCTCGGCGGCCTACTACCTGAAGATCGTCGCGATGATGTGGTCGAAGACCGCCGACTCCGACGATCACGCGGAGCAGCCCGCCGGGGCCATCGCCTGCATCCGCTCACTGCCGGTTCTGACGGCGGTCGCGGTGTCGGTGATCGGCACGCTGGCGATCGGCATCATCCTGCCTCTGACGGGCGGGCTGTATGACGGAACGCTGGACGTCGTAAAACTGCTGGTCGGGTGAGGGCCCGCACGGCGGTGAAGGAAGGAGCGCGACATGGCTGGCGTGAGGGGCCGGATCATGTCGTCGCGAGGGTATGGAGGATTGGGAACGAGGCCCACAACAACGCCGGCTCGGGAGCGCCGGCCAGCATTTTGCGTATCGAAGCACGACACGGCAAAGCCGATCGGTATGGTCACCGCGTGCGGAATTAACGCGTCGCTCACGCATTCCAAATGGGATGCCGACGCCGCGATGAATAATCCGCGCTTGGCCATCCGAAAAAAGCCGTGCGCTTCGATGAGGTCGCGTCGTCAGGGTGAGAAGGACGCCCTGACGGAAGTTATCGCCCGCGTTAGCAATACCGTAACGCCGGCCTAACCCGACCAAAAAACTGCACGAAAGTTCATCGCCCTGCCGATTTAATTGTTCGCGTGCTTAGCGCGTAAGCAAAACGGCACGCAAGGCGATGAGGTTCGCCAGGGAAACGACGGCCTGAAGTCGCGGTTGTAGCCATACAGGGAGCTGCCGCCGGCGTCTTGCCAATAAGAATAATCTGTCGGTCATGGATGACCGTTTCCAAACGTCTGGACGTACGCCGCGCGATGGAATCCGCGCAGGTACGTCGGATATTGCGTTGGGCCTGCGGAAGGTACGGTCTTCCTTCTGTGGCCAGGTAATGGTTGGCTCTCGAGAGCCCCTAAATGAAGGAGAACCCAATGACCGACCGCAAACTGTTTGTGCCGGCTCTCGCCGGCGTTCTCGGCATGGGCGCGATCGCGGCCGCCGCTGAACCGACGGCTGCTGACCTGCGCGAGCAGATCGATGCCCTGCAGGCGAAAGTCGCCAAGATTGAAGCCCGCGAAGCCGCCAATCAGCAGGCAACGGTGAACAGCGTCCTGAACGATGCCGAGCGTCGCAGCCAGCTGCTCCAGTCCGGCGGCATCAGCGCCGGCTACGAGAACGGCTTCTTTATCCAGAGCGCCAACGGCGCCTTCAAGCTGCAGCCGAACTTCCAGTTCCAGTTCCGCTCGGTCACCAACTGGGCCGACGAAGCTCAGGACGACGGCGATGCCAACACCGAAAACGGCTTTGAAGTTCGCCGCATGAAGTTCGGCATCAAGGGCAACGCCTTCAGCAAGGACCTGAAGTACGATTTCCGCCTCGCGGTCAACCGCCAGGGCGGCAGCCCGGTGCTCGACAACGCCTTCGTCGAATACAAGTTCTCCGATGATTGGGCGGTCCGCGCCGGTCAGTGGAAGGAAAACGTCTTCCACGAAGAGACCGTCTCGTCCGTCCGCCAGATGGCGGTCGAACGCTCGCTGGTCAACGAAGCCCTCGGCGGCGGCGTGACCGACTTCGTCCAGGGTGTGGCGCTGGTCTACAGCAGCGATGCCCTCCGTGGTGAAATCGCCTTCACCGACGGCGCCAACAGCGACAACACCAACTACCTCGACACCGAGAGCGCCAACTACGGCGGCTACGTCCGCGCCGAGTACAAGGTGATGGGCGACTGGAAGAACTACGACGACTTCTCGGCCATGAAGACCGAGAACGACCTCCTGGTCATCGGTGCCGGCTTTGACTACACCGAAGGCGGCAGCGACCACACCGTCCTGCACACCATCGACGCCCAGTACGAATCCGGCCAGCTCGGCCTGTACGCCGCTTATCTCGGCGCCTGGTCGGAAGATGGCGAAGACGATACGTACAACTGGGGTGCCGTAATTCAGGCTTCGTACCTGATCGACTCCAACTGGGAAGTCTTCGGCCGCTTCAGCTACCTGGACCTCGAAGGCGCTACCGACGAGCTCTACGAGATCACCGCCGGTGCCAACTACTACTTCTACGGCCACAACGCCAAGGCCACCGTCGATGTCGTGTTCCTGCCGGAAGGCAGCCCGAGCGACAGCGGTCTCGGCTACGTCGCCAGCGACGACTTCCAGGTCGTCCTCCGCGGCCAGTTCCAGCTCGCGCTGTAACTCCCTTCGCGTGCAAGTCTCCCACCCCGAGACCGCCACGCGAACCTGAAATCAATCACGCGCGGACCGGGCTCACAATGCCCGGTCCGTGTTTTTTTGCCCTGCTGGCTTGCATATGATTCGTCGAAGATGCCCGGCAAAACCAAAAAACGCCGTCTGCTCCGATGGTGCGTCCGCATAACGGTCGCGCTCGTTTTGCTCCTGTTGATCGGCGGCGTCGCAGGATGGATATGGGGACAGGCTTACGCTCAGGATATCATTCAGGCCAAGCTCCAGCGCATCGTTTCCGGCCATCTGAACGCACAACTTGAGATCGGCGATATCAGCTACAGCTATCCCTTCGGCGTCACCGTCGAAGACGCCGCGCTGGTCGCCGAGCCGGAGGGCAAGGGCGGCCCAACCGTCACGCTGGCCTCGTTCAAGCAATTGCGGCTTCAATTGAAAGAGCTGCCCTTCGGCGAAGGGCCGTTGAAGATCCAGTCGATCGAAGTGGACGAACCTACGGTGCACGTCATCCGCACGCCCGAAGGCTTCGTTGGGCAAACCGGCCTGGTGAAATCCGACGAGCAAAGAGAACGCGAGCGCGCGTTAAAGTTGTCAGAAGTGTTCGAGCTCCATCGCCTCGCAATACTTCGCGGCCGCATCCAATATGAAGATCGTCGGCCGGGCATTGCGAACGAGCCGATGGTGTGGCAGGGGCTCAACATCGTGATCGACACCCAGGCAAACGGGCCGTCGCACACGTTCAAGATGGCGGGCAATACCGGCGATCTGGCGCGAATTGAGTCCAGCGGCACGCTCGACCTCGATACGCTCATTCTCTCGCTCGAAGCATTCCGCATCCGCTGTGAAGTAAAGCCCCACCAGTCCGCCAGCGCTTTGCCGCCGGAAGTGGCGACGTTGCTGACGCGATTCGACGTGAGAGGCCGCGCATCGCTCGACGTCTCAGGCAATATTCCGCTCAAGTCGATCATGGACGGCAAGGCGTCGCTCACGTTCATCATAGAGGATGGCCGTGCCAGCTATCCCGGATTTAATGAGCCGCTTCAGGACCTCGATATCCAGGTATCCGCCGCGTATGCCGATACCGATCTGAACGTGAAACTCGAGCGCCTCGACGCTCGCAGCGGCAGCACCGGGTTGAGCGTCCAGCCGTTCAACGTGCTGATCAGCACCGACGACCAGCGCTGGACGGCCTCCACCATCCGCGCCGCAGCGGCATATGTGCCAACGGAGGCGACCAGGTCCATCCTCGCCCAGCCCGCCACGCTGTTCATCGCCGCCGCGCCTCTGCAGTTGGGGAACTTCGACGAGATCGGCCTTCAGCTTGACGGATCGTCGTTATCGTTGCCGAACCTCAACGACGAGTTGAAGCTCACGAGCCGCGTCGACTGGCGCGCGCCGATCGCCACCGTGCAGCCCTCCTCCCTTACCGGCCTTGGCGGCCGTGTGGAGTTCAACGGCACCCACGATCTGGATAAGCGGCTCACGTCCATCAATACCAAGGCGCTGGGGCTGTCGATGGCATCCTTGAAGGCGATTCTGAACCCGCAGGCCGAGCGCGAGATGCGCGGCCGGCTCACGGGAGAAGTCGCCGGCACGATCACCAACTTCGATCAGAAGACGCTCAACGCCAGCGGCGTCGTGCGGGTGAGCGAGGCGCGGTTCGCCAGCGTGCCGGTGTTCACGCAGATCGCGGAGTTCCTGCGTATCGGAACGGGCCTGTTCGTCGCCGAAAGGGCGTACGCGCGGTTTAACGTGAGGAACGAGTCCGTCCGCCTCGAGCGGGTGGCCGTCAGCAGCAACGCCGTTCGCATTCGCGGCGAAGGCAAGGTGGGCTTCGACGAATCGCTGGACCTCAGCCTTTACATCGTCGGTTCTGGCGATTGGGGCAAAGGATTGAAGCAGACCGGCATTCCCGTCGTCTCCGATGTGGCCGGCCTGCTGGCCGGCAGCGCCCAGAGCATCATTCGCGGGGTGACAACGCAGTTCACGTCGATGAAGGTCACCGGCACGGTCAGCAAGCCGCGCATCCTCCCCGATCCCGCGCCGATCATCACCGACCCAATTAAAAAGCTTTTCGAGACGGCGGAAGAACACGAGTGATGCATCGCCGAATCACATCGGCTCGTCTTTGACGGTCTCGTCGTAGACGCGGAGGAGCTTTTCCTTGTCGAAGATCATTTCCTGTCGCGTCAGGCCGACGATGTCGTAGACGCTCGTCAGCTCGATCGCGTCAACCGGGCAGGCTTCCTCGCACATGCCGCAGTAGATACAGCGAAGCTCATCAATATCGAACTTGACCGGGTACTTTTCACGGTCAGCCCAGGGGCTTTCGCCGCCTTCGATGTGGATGCAGCGGGCCGGGCAGGCGGTGGCGCACATGAAGCAGGCCACGCACTTCACGCGGCCTTCCTCATCGCGGTTCAGCCGGTGCACGCCTCGATAGGTCTGCTTGAGGATGCCGCCGTCGCCGACGGGCAGGTCCTCGCGGCGCTCTTCGGGGTATTGAATGACCTTGTGGTCCTGCTTCACCACGACGCGGAACATATGTTTCATCGTCGTGCCAAGGCCTTTGAGCACCTGCGGGAGGTAAAACTGGTCGCCCAGGGACAACACGGGCTCTTCGAGGACTTTCAGATCGGTCGCCTTCATACGGCTACCAGATTACGCGACACGCGACGGGCCGTCCACCTGCAGGAATTGCATTGCACTGGCCAGCCTGGGATTGTAAAAATCCGAACGCCCGGGCTCCCTGTCTTTTAGCCGAACACGAACTATGACGCATCGCCGCGGTTTTACGCTCGTCGAGCTGCTCGTCGTGATCGGCATTATCGGCGTGCTGATCGCCATCCTCCTGCCGGCGCTCAACGCCGTGCGAATGCGGTCGCGCCTGGTCGCCTGCGCCAGCAATCTGCGGCAGATCGGGCTGGCCTTTCATGGTTACGCCAACGATTTTCGCGGACATATCCCGGTCGGACCGGATGCGCCAATCCCCGGAGCGCGAATCTGGGCAGGCACGTATCCGGCGCCCCTGGCGTCGCAAACGTATACCGGACTGGGACTGCTGATCCCGGCCTACCTCAAAACAACACAGGTTTTCCTCGACCCCGGCGGCGATCAGGACATCATCGCGCCGCAGCTACCAACCATCGGCGGAACGACGGATGTGACAGGTTCTTACTTTTATCGGCACCTGATCCAGATCGAGCACCCCAAGTTGGCAACCCTGGGCAACAATGCGGCGGGGGAGAAGGCCTCATCGCTGGTGATGGATTCCCAGGGCTACGGCAGCACGCCGTTCACCCAGCACACCGCGCACCGCGGAAAACGCGTGAACGTGCTCTTCGCCGACTCCCACGTCGAGGCGAGCAGCAACGACAACAACATTTTCACGTTCACCGACCCCGATTTCGTCGGTTTCCCGGTCGATTTCACCGCCTTCATCCGCCGGGCGTCACAGGTGTTCATCAATGCCGATCACATGCCGTTCGGCTCCCCGCAGGATGCCGTCCAACTGCCCTGACGACGATCGACTTCACGATTTCGGCAGCCTTGCCAGGTCTTCGTCCAGGCCGGCGACCAGCAGCGTGTCCGAATCGGTCAGCACCGCGTCCGGGTCCGGCACGGCGGTCACGCTTTCACGCAATACGTCGTGTACCGCCACCACCGCAATGCGATATTCGTTTCGCAGTTTCAACGCGCGCAACGTCTTGCCCTCCCACTCCTGCGGCACCGCCATCTCCTGCAGGCTGAAACCCGGCGCCAGGCGCACGTAGTTCAAAAGCGAGCTGCCCGACACCCGCTGCGCAAGCGATAACGCCGACTCGTGCTCGGGAAAGATCGTGTCCGTCGCGCCCACGCGCTGCATGACGCGCGCGTGGTCGGCGCTGATCACCTTCACGTACACCTCGTTGACGTTCAGGTCTCGCAGCATCATGGATGCCAACACGCTGGCGGAGATGTCATCCCCGGTCGCCACGATGCCGACGTCGGCCGATCGGGCGCCGGCGCGTTCCAGCATCTTCAAATCCCTGCCATCGCCGACGACGCCTCGCGTCACCTGCGCCGCGACCCGGTCGACCGCGGCGCCCGCCGGATCGATGCCGATCACCTCATGGCCTTGCGCATAGAGCGCCGCCGCCACGCTGCTGCCGAAGTTGCCCAATCCGATGACGACAAAACGTTTCATGCCACACCTCACGGCCACATGCCGGCGGACCCCGGTGGATCAGCCGACCATCACGTCCTCATGAGCGTACCGGAACCCGCGCGACTTCTCGCCCCTCCACGTCAACGCCGCGGCGAACACCAGCGGCCCGACCCGGCCGACGAACATCAGCAATCCGATCTGCAGGCGATCGACGTCCGTCAGCTTGGGCGTAAGGCCCATCGACAATCCCGCCGTGCTGAACGCGCTGACCGCCTCGAACATATACGCCAGAAACATTCCGTTTCCGTCCGTGTCCGGCGCCGATACCACGAGCGACAGGATCGAGATCGTCACCAGCGTGAACACGATCGCGAACAGGCCGATCGCGCGCTGGATGGTTTCATTCGGAATCGACCGCCCGGCGACGGACGTCGCGGCGTATCCTCGGAAACGCGACCATGCCAGCAGAGCGATGATCGCCACCGTCGTCGTCTTCAGCCCGCCGGCGGTCGAGCCCGGCGAACCGCCGATCGACATCAGCAGGATCGTGAAGAAGTTCGTCCCCATCGACGCCTGGTCGTAATGGATGTTGTGGAACCCCGCCGTCCGCGTTGTCACGCTCAGGAACAGCGCGTTGTTCGTCTTGTCGAACCAATTCATCTGCAACAGCGTGCGGTCCCACTCCAACAGCAGGAACACCACGCCTCCCAACACGATCAGCACTGCGGTGGTAACCAGCACGATCCGCGAATGAAGCGAAATGCGAAATCGCTGTTCCCGACGGCGCGCTTTCTGAAACAGGTACAGCTCCTGAAGCGTCAAAAATCCGATCCCGCCGAGCACGATCAGCGTCATGAGCGTGTAGAGCACGAACGGGTTACCCCGGTCGCCGATGACCGAATCGGGATGCGTGGAAACCCCCGCGTTGCAAAACGCGGCGACCGAATGAAATATCGCCGGCCACACCGCGCCCGCCGCGCCGTGCCGGGGAATCCATGCGAAATAAAGCAGCGCTGCGCCGATGAGTTCGATCGAAAACGTAAAAAGCACGACGTTGCGCAGCAGGTATCGCTGTTCGACGTGCGGCGCGATATCAACGATGCCCGTCGCCACGGCCGACTGGCGCAGGGAGAGTCGTTTGCCAAGCGCGACGATGATCAGGCTCGTGAACGTGATGATCCCCAGCCCGCCAAGCTGGATGAGCAGCAGGATGAACGCCTGTCCGCGAAAGGTGAAAGACGTGCTGATATCGACGACCGACAGCCCCGTTACGCAAACGGCGCTGGTGGCGGTGAAGAACGCATCCACCCAGTCGAGAGGCTCGCCGGTGTAGAGGCCGGGGATGAACATCAGGCCGAGCGTGCCGAACAGGATCAGCGCGATAAACGACGCCACGAAGACCTGCGGCGCGCTAAGTTGCCATCGGGCTTTTCGAATCAATGACCATCTCCATTCGTGCCTGATGGCAGATGATCGGCTGGAACGGAAGAGTGGCACGGGCTGCGATGCTATCGACCCCCAACTTCACACGCCAGTTGCCCGGTAAAACGCTGGAGACAAAGTAAATCGCCCGGCGGTCGTGAACGCCGGGCGACGCAAGGGAACGTTTGCGGAAGACAAGCGCTTATTTTTTCTGCTCTTCTATCGTCCGAATCAGTTCCTGCTGTGCCTTCTTCTGCTCGGGCAAGTCTTCCGGCGCGACGCAGCTTGGGAAGGCGGCCAGCATCAGTTGGGCCGCTTCTAACGTCTTGTCCTTCGGGGTTTTAGCGGCGTACGACTTGGCCCGATTCTGCAGTTCGACGAATTTCGCCTGGCCGACGAGATTGGGCTTGCGCCACTGTTTGGCGATGGGGGGCAATTCAGACACCCGGCGGTCGGCGTTGGCGACGCGGTTGCTCAGCTTCGGATGGCTGGAGGTGATCTCAGGGCTGGTGTCGTAGCCTTTTTCGATCATCGACCGGAAGAAATCGCCGAATTTCTCGGGATCGTAGCCGGCGCGGATGTAGAAGGCGAAGCCGATCTTGTCGGCCTCGTCCTCGTCTTTACGAGTGAAACCGAGGCCCAGGAATTGACCCGCCGCCAGGCCTACGCCGCCTCCGACGAGGGCGCCGGTCATGCGATTGTCCTCCCCCGCAAGGGCCGCGCCGCCCACCGCCGCCGCCGCCGCGCCTGCCAGCACCGCGTACTGCCGGTTCATGCCTTTCTGCACGTGCCGGCCGTAGATGTGCGCGAACTCGTGCGCCACCACCGCTGCAAATTCATCTTCGGTCTTCGACGTTATGAACAGCTCGCTATACAGGTAAACGTGCTGTCCGCCGGTGGTAAAGGCGTTCAGCGTCGGCGAGTTCACGAGGTGAAATTCGGTCCCCTTGAACATCCACTCCGAATCCTCGCTTTTATGAGCGCTGGGCCCGTAACCCTGCTCGTGCATCTCCCGGGCGACCGCCACGATTCGATCGCCGATCGCCTGGACGTAGTTGTCGAGCACCGAATCCGTGATCACCGCCGGCCTGATCTGGCCGTGGGCGTCGTTGGCCTGCGCGATCACCTGCTTGTCGCTGGCACACCCGACCGCGAACAGAAACAGCGGGGTTACCAGGAACAGCAGGATCGATTTCTTAAGTGCGTTCATGTCTTCCGGCTCCGTCAGTAAGTCGTCGCGATATTGTACGCCAGATCACGATTTGGCAACGCGACTTTGGCCCTCTTCCCTGCGACCAGATAACGATTGCCGATTCGGCGCGCGCAACGCACAATACCTCCTATGAAACACGCAACCGCCTGCATCGCTATCGTGCTGATCGGCCTGCTGGCCGGCTGTCTTCCCACTTATGTCGGCAACCCCGACACCGCCGTTGCCAAACCCGAATATGTCGGGGTCTGGTTCCGCGAGGAATCCGGCGACACGCAGGTCTGGGCCGTGCACCAGATGAACGCGAAGAACTACCT
Organism: Phycisphaerae bacterium; assembly: GCA_037189665.1. Lineage (GTDB taxonomy): Bacteria > Planctomycetota > Phycisphaerae > Tepidisphaerales > Tepidisphaeraceae > BPJO01. The sequence continues at coordinate 16,311 of JBBCIV010000164.1, forward strand.
CATTCAGTCGTACAACCTTAAGACGATCGACGGCAAGCCCGCCCTTGATTCCACGATCGCCTGGCGCGCCTGGCTGGCCGACGTCGGCGGGGCGGAGTTCGTCTCGATGGAGGGGTTCGTCACCGATGACCTGCTCGACGCCGAGCGCGCCGCGAACCGCTACGTCGTCGCCCGCGTAAAGCTCGAAGGCAACACGCTGAAACTTCGCGGTATCGATCCGCAGTTTTTGAAGGAAAACAACATCACCACGCCCGATCAGTTCGAGGTCGCGCTGAAAGGTAAGCTCGACGCCGCCGAGGGCGTCTATCTCGAGGAGATGCCGTTTACCAAGGTAGACGAGAAAAACCGCGCCCGCCTGGCCGACATGCTGGCGCTGCTGAAATGACCGGAATACCCCCATGCGATACCGCAACCTGCTGCTGATCACCCTGATCGCCGCGATGAGCTTCGGCGGAAGTTTCACATGTACGTCGCGCACGGACGACGACGATCACAGACCGCCGAAGACGACGAAATGAATTTTCTCACTCCCAAAAGAGGGGGGGGCGACAATGTCGAGACCGCGAGCATTCACGCTCATCGATCTGTGCGTCGTCTGTGTTTTTACGCTTTTTCTATTCTCCCTGCTGGTTCCGAATTTGATCAGCGGATCCCGCGAGGTCGCCAATCGCATTAAGTGTTCGTCGAACCTCCGTACGATCGGCCTGGCGATGAAGATGTACGCCAACGACGAGTTCAATAACTTTCCGCGAACGCTCTACGTTCCCGGCGACCCGCCGACCGCGTGGACCAATCCCGATTCACCCAATCCCTTCCTCGGATCTAATTCCCCCGCCCCCAACGACGTGACCGCAGCCGCATTCCTGAACCTGCGGACGCAGGACATCATCGCCGACGTTTTTATCTGTCCAATCTCGCAAGCGGATCGATTTGCCATCGGGAATGGAAAGACGATTCAGGACTACTCCAACTTCCGCAATCAAGGGGAACTCTCCTACAGTTTTCAGAACCCCTACGCCACGCCCGCCGCAGAGAAGAAGGGGTTCGTTTACAACGACAGCCTGCCCGGCGACTTCGCGCTCGTCGCCGACATTAATCCTGGCGAGCCGGCACTGCTGACCACGCCGAAGAACGCGCCGCCAGCGCAGCTTCGTATGCTCAACAGTCCCAACCACGAATACGACGGCCAGAACGTCCTCTACGCCGATGGCCATGTCGATTGGTGTACCAGCCCTTTCGTCGGCGTAAATAACGACAACATCTACACCTACGGCCCAACTCCGCCTGAAGCCTATCCTGGATCGACCAACCCGATCGGCATCATCGGCTCGCCGATTGATGGGAATGACTCTGTCCTGCTCCCCATCTGGGATCCCACCTTCCCCATGCCGGGCCGCGCGACGACGATCGCGTTTCGCGTGGTCGTCATTTCGGCGGCACTGCTTACGTTGGCGGCGGGAGGCATCGTATACCTGTGCTTCACGCGACGACGGCGCGCCGCGCAGTGACTGGGTTCCGCGAAGCGCACACAAAATCACTCGCGCCTCGATCCGATCGAAGCACGAGTGAAGGGAGCACATGAGCGGTATGGAGACTCAGGCCCGGCTCGTTATCCCTGGATGAGGACATCGCCGAAGCGGGCGTCCGTTCGGAGATCGCCGCGGGGCAGGGCGCTGGGCAGCGGCACGGGCGTATCGGCCATGCCCGAGCTGTCGATCAATCCGGGGATCGTGCTGCCGCGCCCGCCGATGCCCGAGCCGCCAATGTTCGTGCCGATGGCCGGGACGCTGATTCCGCCGGTCACCGCGGTGCCGCCGATGATCGGGCGGCTGCCGAGGTTCGGCGTGAGATCGACCGGCACATTTACGAAGCTGACGGAGCCGTCCGCGTTCAACGTGGGAAACCGGACGCTCGACGGCACGCGCGAGCCGGGTATGGGCGAATCTGGCGTGGTCGGTGTCGCCGGCGAGGTGGGAACAGCTGGCGTTGTCGTCAGGCCGGTGCGTTGCGCTGCTGAGACGGCGGTGGTGCCTTGCGGCACGCTTACGCCGCTGATGCTCCCCGTCTGCACGCGGAGCGGCCGTTGCGAAAGCGGGTTGTCCAGAATATCGACGAAGGCCTCCCGCGCGCCGAATCGCACGCCGGCGATATCGCCGACCGCCACCGACATATAGTTCGACTGGCCTGCTGGGCCCGGGTAAGCCGGGCGGATCTTCAGCGCTACTGACCGCACTCCTGCCGGAATTACCACGCGGTTGCCCACGCGGCCGTACTCCGTGCCGTTCGCAGCGGTGCCGCCGACGATCAGCGGCACCGTCAGATCTTCCGACAGATCGCCGCGACGCGCAACCACAATAATGCCGTCTTGCGCCGTCTGGCGATACGCCGTGTCCTGAAGCGATCCGATGCTCACCACCGTGCTCAGCAGGCAGCGGTTCTCAAGCGATTCAATTCCGATGGAGTGGGGGTTGGGTTTCATGGCTCACCTCGTCGTCTGATGGCGTACAACCATGCACGCCTCGCACGCCTCGTTTTTTTCCTTCACACCCAACGCTATGGGTGCAAGGCAACGAGATTGCCGATGAAATCAACTTAAAGCCTAGAGGGCTAGAATTTGTAATCGCCAGGATGAGGCGAACTTCACTTGATCGTGAACGCGAGCAAATCAGTTCTTGATCGCCGCGATCGCGTAGAAGGGCCGGCCTTCGCGGCGGTACTTGCGTTCGAAGTTGGTGCCGACGTACTCGCCCTCGTTCGCCGAGCCGGGGCGGTTGTAGTCCACGATCTGAAGCCCGCTGCCGCGGACCGTCGGCTCCATGTTCTCTTCGAAATAGCCCTTGTGATCGGTGACGATCTGAAGCCGCCCGCCGGGCTTGAGGATGCGCTGGATCGCGGGCACGAACGACGGCTGGATCAGCCGCCGGCGGTTATGGCGCGCCTTCGGCCAGGGGTCGGGGAAATAGATGTGCAGTACCGAGATCGATCCGTCCGGCACAAATTCTTTCAGGAAGAACGCCGCCTCCGCGCGGACGGTGCGCGCGTTGGCCGGGCTGCGCCGGCGAAGACGGTCGGAGCCGTATCGGAAGAACCAATTGGCGTACTCGATCCCAAAGAAATTCACGTCCGGCCGGCCGCTCGCCTGTTCGACCAGGAACGTCCCCTTGCCGAAGCCGATCTCAAGTTCGACCGGATGATCGTTTCCGTACAACGCCGCGAAATCCAGCGGCCGCGGGAGCGATTCGAGCGCAAGCCCGACAGGTTCGATGATGAATGACGCACAACTACGCATATCCGGCGTACCTTCACGATGACAGCGACGGTCACGATTCCACTCTCGCGCAATCAATCTCGCGCGGACGGGCCATCGTACCGCGATCCGCGTCGCGTGCGAAGTCGCGCGCAACGGGTAAACTGGCAGTCGTGCGACGTCTCTGCTGCCTGGCCGTGCTCCTGCTGATCGCCTCCTGCGACGATCCGCCTCCGCGTATCGAGCGGCCGGCGAAGTCGCTGGTCGCCAACTTTTCCTCGCTGCTCCAGCTTCGCGCCAACCAGCGCACGCTGCTGGCGATGTCGGCGGGGCAGCTTTACTTTCATCAGCCCGACGGATCGATGGGGCAGGCATTGCGGTCGATCGATCGCACGGGGCAGATCCGCACCACCACGCTCACGCCCGGCCGGGTCGCCAGGCTGTTGAACGCCTCGGAAGGCGCGGCGCCGTCGCTCCGCGCGATCGCGACGCTCGGCGACGGACAGATCGCCGTCTACTTCAATGGCTCATCGCGGCGCGAGTCGCTCGCCTGCGTTGTGCTGTTCGATCCCGCCAGCGACACCGCGCGCCTCATCGTCTCGCCTGCCGACCTCATTCGCGAATCGGGCATGGGCGCGGCGCTCGACATCGCCGATGCGCAGATGGTCGTCTCGGGTACCACGCTGTGGCTGTACCTGCGCCACGTCGATCAGGCGGCCTACCTCCGGCTGGACACGCGCGCGGTTCGAAGCGGCGAGGCGCGCGTCGCGCGCGCCTTCGACTCGCTCCGCACCGAAGAAGGCCCGCTGCCGACCCAACCCGAAGATGTGCTCAGCAGCCACGCCGACGGAACGATCTGGCTTCTGCGGCCATCGACCGGCGAACTGTGGCGCCTGAACCGCGACGGGCTCGCCTTCCCCAACAAGCAGCCCGAAGGACGGCCGCGGCTGACCGTCGCGCCGCTGCTGTTGCCGGCGCCCAACGAACGCGACCGCCCGCTGCTCAGTTTCTTCCCCGCCGAGCACCTCACCGCCGATACGCGGGGCGCTGTCGAGCGAAGCGAGATCTACCCTGCGCTCATCTTCAATAGCAAATCCGAGGAGTACGTCATCGACCGCCACCATCTCGACACCCGACCGGCATTTCCGTCCTACGCGATGAACCTCACCAACTGGGTGCTCGAACCGCAGACCGCCGACATCTTCGCCTACGATGCCATGAGCGGCGAAGTCTTTCGCATCACCCGCGCCTGGCAGTAAGCCCCGCGCGAGCGACAGTACCACTGCCCGGCCATTTCCATACAATCGCCCGAATGCCGAATGATACGTACGAATCGCCGCTCGCCTCGCGCAACGCCTCGCCGGAGATGCTGAAGCTCTTTTCACCGCAACATAAATTTGGTCTGTGGCGAAGGTTATGGCTCGAACTGGCCCGCTGTGAAAAACAGCTGGGCGTCGACCGCATCAGCGACGAAGCGCTGAAACAACTCGAACAACACCTCGACGACATCGATTTCAAGAAGGCCGCCGAGTGGGAAAAGCGGCTGCGGCACGACGTGATGGCCCACGTGCATACGTATGAGGAAATCGCCCCCGCCGCCAAGGGCATCATTCACCTGGGCGCGACCAGTCAGTATGTCGTCGACAACGCCGACCTGATCATCATGCGCGACGCGATGAAGCTCGTCGCCGGCCGCCTCGCCAACGCGATCGACGCGCTGGCCGAGTTCGCGCTGAAATGGAAAGACCTGCCCACCCTCGGCTACACGCATTATCAGCCCGCCCAGCTCACCACCGTCGGCAAGCGCGCCACGCTCTGGGCGCAGGACCTGGCGATCGACCTCGAACAGCTCGAGCACCGCATCGCCACGCTGAAGTTCCGCGGCGTGAAGGGCACGACCGGCACGCAGGCGTCGTTCCTCACGCTGTTCAACGGCGATCACGCCAAGTGCGACCGGCTGGACGAAATGGTGACCAAGGCCTTCGGCTTCGAAAGCAGCTTCACCGTCACCGGCCAGACGTACCCGCGGAAGATCGACGCGATGATCGTCAACGACCTCGCCGGCACGGCCGCGAGCGTGCATCGGTTCTGCAACGACATCCGCCTGCTGGCGGGCATGAAGCAGATCGAGGAGCCGTTCGAGGCCGAGCAGGTCGGCTCCAGCGCGATGGCGTACAAGCGCAACCCGATGCGCTGCGAGCGCGCCACCGGCCTTAGCCGCTTCGTCATCAGCCTCGCCTCGTCCCCGCTTCAAACCGCGGCCGAGCAGTGGTTCGAGCGGACGCTGGACGACTCGTCCAACAAGCGCCTGACCGTGCCCGAGCCGTTCCTCGCGATCGACGGCGCGGTGCAGATCGTCGTGAACGTCGCCCGCGGGCTGGTGGTGTACCCGAAGGTGATCGAAAGCTACGTGAAGGCCGAACTGCCGTTCATGGCCACCGAGGAAATCCTCATGGCCGCCGTGCAACAGGGCGGCGACCGCCAGGAACTGCACGAACTCATCCGCCGCCACTCTCTGGATGCCGCCGCGCAGGTAAAACAGGAAGGCAAGCCGAACGACCTGATCGATCGCCTGCGCAAGGACGCCGCCTTCGCAAAGGTGAACCTCGACGACGTCCTCGACGCCTCGCGCTACGTTGGCCGTGCGCCGCAGCAGGTGGAGCGGTTCGTCGATGAGGTCGTCACGCCGATTCGCGCCCGCTACAAGCAACACCTCGGCCAACAGGTGCAACTGAAGGTGTAACTCGTTTAGCGCCGCGGCTTGCCGCGGGCCTCCACGCGAACAAACCCGCAGCAAGCCGTGGCGCTAAACAAGCATTAAATCAAGCGGAGACCACGAAGGCAGCACGAAGAAAATCCTTTGCGTTCCCTTTGCGTTCCTCGTGTCTTCGCGACTCTGATTCAGATCCACTACCCGCGCAGAATCCACGCGATCAGCTCCCTAAACGACGCCGGCCGACCCACCAGCAGGAAGCCCGCGCGGAACACCCGGCCGGCGACCCAGACCAAGGCGATCATCATGAGCGTGCTCCCCGCGATCGCGATCACGATGTGCCACCACGGCAGCGCCGGCGGCACGGCGAGGCGGAACATCGTCACCATCGGGCTCGACAGCGGGAAGAACGTGCCGACCTTGGCGATCAGCCCGTGCGGCTCGTTGATCATCGGGCCGACCAGGAACATCGGCAGCACGACGATCAACATCATCGGCGTCACCATCGCTTGCGCCTCCTTGATGTTCGTCGCCGCCGCGCCGGCCACCACGAACAGGCTGCCGTACATCAGGCTCGCCACGACCGTGAAGACGACGAACCACGCGATCAGCCCCGGCGTCACCACGTGCAGCACGCCCAGCTTGGCCGCCACCACGATCGCGCCGACGATGTAAATCAGCCCCAGCGTCAGGCTCGTCCCCACACCGCCGAGCAGCTTGCCCATCATCAGTTGGAACGGCGTTACGCTGCCCAACAGCACCTCGCCGATGCGGAGCTGTTTTTCCTCGATGATGTTCGTCGTCAGCGGGCTGGCGCCCACGAGCACGACGATCAGCATCAACATGATCAACACCAGCGGCAACACGATAAGCAGGATTTCGTTCTTGCGCGGCTCGAACGTGATCGTGCCGGATTCGTCTTTTGAGGCGAGCCCGCGCGGCAGGACCAGCGTGCTGAACAGGCGAGTGATGTCGTCCATCGACGTCTGCGAATCCCTCAGCCGCGCCGCCGCGATGCGGGGCTGGAGCGTTTGCTGAACGAACTCGCGCAGTTCGGCATAGGTGGGGCGGTTGCTGGAGTAGTAGACGAGGCTGTCGGGGTCGCTGGTGGCCTCGATGAGCGCGAACGGATCTCGCTCGGCCGGCGCGGCGGTGATCTCGCGGGTTTTGGGGTTCAGGACGTCCGGTCCGATCTCGACGATGGCGAACAGGTCGCCCGCGCGCACGCGATCGGAGAGCGCGAGCCGCGTTTGTTGCAGGTCGCCCGCGATGTCCGCACGCTCAACAGTGAATTTCGGTTTCGTCTGCTTGCCGGTGGCGGCATCGAATATCTGTTTCTCATTCCGTCGTTCGGCCGCCTTTTCCAGGAGGGGAACGAGGGCCGCGCCTTCAGTGCGATCGATGACCGCCACCTTGCGGTCGTCCAGATCGACGATGCCTTGCGTGAAGTTCTGCAGCAGGATGCCGCCGCCCATCAACAGCGGCATGAGGATCACGCCGACGATGAACCCCTTCGTGCGCACGGCGGACAGGTACTCGCGAACGGCGATCACGCGGATCTTGCTCATGCTTCACCTCCCGCGCATTCAGTTCCTCCCCCTTCGGGAGAGGTTAGGAGGGGGCTCGACATCGCGCGGGGGAACCGGCCCCCACCTAGCCTCCCCCGGAGGGGGAGGAACCAAGCAATGTGGGAAGCCGTCATTGCCATCATGCCGCCCCCGCCATGCTTTCTCGGCCAGGCGCGGCGATGCGGACGAAGATGTCCTGCAAACTGGGATGGGCGATCTCAAATAACTCCACCCGCCCGACGTTCATCAGGTCAGCCAGCACGCGCTGCGGATCAATCTCACGGCCGACGCGCAGTTCCTGGTATTGGCCGAAATCGACCGCCGCATCCACGCCCGCCAGCCTGGGCACCTTCGCACCGCCGGCAAGTCGCACGCGGAGCGTGTCCTGGCCGTACTGAGCGCGGATCTCGCTGAGCGTGCCGTCGAGCACCTTTTTGCCTTTGAAGATCATCACGATCGTGTCGCACATCCGCTCGGCGACGGACATGTCGTGCGTGCTGAACAGCACCGTTGTGCCGGAGCGCTTCAGTTCCAGGATCGCGTCGCGCAGCACCACGGCGTTGACCGGGTCCAGGCCGCTGAACGGCTCGTCCAGCAACACCAACTGTGGCCGCGCCAGCAGCACGGCGATCAACTGAACCTTCTGCGTCTGCCCCTTCGATAACGTCTGCACCCGCCGTCTAGCGAAGCCCGACAGCTCCAGCTTTTCCAGCCAGTCGTCGATCTCGCGCTTCGAAGGCTTGCAGCCCTTCAACTGCGACAGATACGTCAGCACCTCGTCCACCCGCATCGATTTGTAAAGCATTCGCTCTTCGGGCAGATATCCCACCCGGTCGTCCGCCGGCCCATGCCGGGCATCGCCCAGCACCACCACGCGGCCGTTATCGGGGGCGTAGATGCGCATGATCATCCGCAGCGTTGTCGTTTTTCCCGACCCGTTCGGCCCGATGAAGCCGCACAACGACCCTGTCGGCACCACCAGCGACAGGTTATCAACGGCGACAAAGTCGCCGAAGGTTTTGCGGATTTGATCAAGCTCTATGGCAGCCATGGTTTTCTTATCGGGAGAGGGTGTGGCTCGACACGTTATGAACTTCGAGCCACGCCCTCACCCCAGCTCTCTCACCAAGGGGGGAGGAAGAGGATTATTCCGCCGACTGCACCGGCACGTCGTAAAGCTGGCCGTCGCGGTAGATTTCGACTTTTTCGACCAGCACCGGCTCGCGGTTCAGCCATTTGCCGTTGCCGATGGGAAAGCTCTTGCCGTCGGCGTTGTAGAACGAGTTGAACGAGATCTGCTTGAGCAATTTCGGCTCGAGGACGGGGAGGAAGACGACGTATTCGCCGTTGATCCAGATTTCGACGTCGGTCCAGGCCTGGTCGGAGTTGTTGGCGACGTCGAGGCGATCGAGGAAGTAACCGGCCTGCGCGCGGGCGGCGGCCTGACCGCCGCGAGGGGCATCAGCCTTATAGGGATGGCGCTTTGCAGCGTCGGCGGCAAACTCGGCAGCGGTCTTGCGGAGGGCGGGATCCTTATTCGGAATCAATTCCGCACGGCCGGCACAACCAGCGAGCACCGCCGTCATCGAAAGAACCAACGCGGTCGAAAGCAGACGCATGAGGAACTCCTTTTCCTTTGAATGACAATCCTGTAAATCACAAACTACAAGTAGCAACGCCTTCCAGACGATGCCTCACGTGTAATGGTCGCCGTTTCACGGCCTCGCGTTTCATTATCCTGATCGCGACGCGGTTGGAAAGCGATAGAATCGAGGCGATCCGATCAAACGGGCCTACCTGCCAAAACAGGGCTTTGTCACATCCGATGGGCTGTTTCGCTCGGATTACGAAGGCCGTGGATTGACTGCTAGCGGGGAACTGATTGGAGGAGGCGTTAGTAGTCCAAGGTAGGGAGTTGGTTCGTGGAAACATCTGGCGAAGCGTTGACAAGACGACGGGTGTTACGGGAGAGTTGGCCTTTATCTGCCGCATGGGGCGGCTCGGCCCGTTGAATCGAAGGCTAGGTGAAATCCATGCGGCGTATCTGGCCTGATCACATTGCTTGCAACGGACGGCCGAATTGAAAACACCACCGGGCGTACATTCCTACGACGCAAAGCCCACGAGCGGCGCTGGCGGCGGTTTCGAGATCGAAACGTCGACCGTTATGGGGGCGCTCAGCCGTTCGCTGGCGGCGCTGGTACGCGCCGTTTCGCCAGAGATCAGGAAACCGATTGAACTGCAGCGAGCGCTCGTGCTGGACTCCAAGCTTTGCTGGCAGGTTTTCAACGTTATTCGCGGCGAGGACACCCTGGCGGCCGCACAACATGTGCCTGGTACGCCCTCGTTTCGCCGACTTCTTGCCGCGGCGGAAGCAGCGGGGGTGGCGGGACAGGTCATCGACGACTTGCATTCGGCATTTCACCAGTTCAACGAGTTGGTGAGCCTTCACGGACCCGACCGTGCGTCGTTCGATTCAATGGTAACTGCCGCATCGTCCGCTGAAGACAGCGCAAGCACCGATCTGTTTCACAGGCGAAGCGCCTATCGTAGCGAAAGCCATATTTGGGGTGTCCAGGTTGATACCTACATCTCCACGAGCTTGATTTGTCCCTCGGCAGATCCGTCGGGTAAGGACGAGTGCAACGTGACCGTTCGTGTCGGGCAACGCCGGTTGCGCAGCGATGCGCCGGTCGTCGTACATCGGTCGTCGACGCACGCATCGTTCCAGATGCTTCCGGCGTCCGCGCGACAACCCCTTGATTTGGAGGCCGCACAACGCCTGAACGCGCCGCTTCTGCCACAATTCTCCTCAAATCCGCTGCCCCCAATGCGCACCGTGCTCGAGGAGGCCGGCTGGACGCAGGTGGAGGTGCGAGGCGGGGCAGTCGGGAAACAAGCGTCATTTGATCTGGCTTTCGGATCAATTGTTCGAAACGTACCCTATTCGATCGGCACGGATGGCCGGCCTCTATTACGACAGAGCGTGCGATTCATCACGCCGGCGGGCATGTTCGTCATGGATATGCTCGTCCACCGGAGCGCATATCCTTCGCTTGACCCTTCGTTGATCGTCTTTCCGCGTACGGACGGCAATGAGGTGCCGAAGACGTTTCAAAGTACCCAGCGCCTGCCCGTTCATGTCGAGATCCAGCGCATCGACGTAGGAAGTTCGGAACTGGCGGTCCCGGAGTTTCCGCGATATCCGGAAGTGCTCCGGTATGCGTGTCGAACCCAAAACTGGAAACTCTCCGACTTTGATCTCTATCGCGTCCGTGTTCCGTATCCCATTCTCAACTCGATCGTGAGAATAGAAGCTGGCGTCGAATTGCCGTCAGAGAACGGCGCACACTAGCCACGCCTCGCATCAGGCTGCGAAATTCTGCAGTCTCCAACGTTTGCGGCCCCCGCCACCATTTACGCTGTAATCACCCTGCCTTCGTGGCGATTGATTGTAAGCGTTCATGTGATCCCCTTTACGCGACAAAAACCGGGAAAATCCTGCGAATACGCAGGAAATCGGATCTCCCCGTAAACCAAGTCATACCCCGGGGCAAGAAGCGTCTGGATCGATTTCCGTCTAATCCAATAGACATTAAAGGAATTAACGTTGACTTCTCCTGGGAAAGGAATATTTTTCGTGAAAGAATATTTTTCGTGAAAAATCAGTTCGCGGTCGGTAGAGTGATGCCGTCCAGGCGAACGGAAGAAACGAGGATCCTTTTTAAGAAGAGGACTTCTGCGATGCCTGAACAACAGTCGAATCAATTCGCGCTACGCCGAACTCATTCTAGTTCTAGGAAATCGGCACTGATTGCCGTTCTGTCAGCCGCCTTGCCTGCTGCGTTTGGCGCAACGTCTGCCAGCGCTGGCGTTTACACCTGGGGCGGCAACAGCGCCGAGCCAGGCGGAACCAACATCGGCGGCTATTGGGGTCACACTGCCACTGCAATCTGGTCCAACAACGGGAGCAATCCGGTCGTTTGGAACAACGATGGTTCCGTTGACGCAATTATTGGCAATTCCACCGAGCCCGCAGCAGTCTGGGCCGTTTCGCTTGGCGACTCGACCGCAAAAGCCTATACCGTGAATGCCAACAGCGTACAGGTCGCAATCCCGGGTTTGGACGCGTTTACCCTCGCTGGTCAGGGGGGCAAAGGCGCCAAGATTAACGTCGCCGGTCAGTTCGCGATTACGAGTGTCGGCGGCGACGGAACAATTGTCCGGCTCAAAGATTTTCAGCTGACAGGCGCCGGATCGCTGACAATCGACGTCGGGCCCAGTGGCCGTGTCCTGCATGCTCCAACGAGCGCCGCCGACACTTTCGCTTACACCGGCACGACTACGCTCAAGAGCGGTACCTACGAAGCCGGCTCGGTACTCGTGAGCGGCAACAGCAATTCCCCATTTGGGGCATCGTCCAACGAAGCCTCCAACCTGATTTTCGATGGCGGCAGCTTTGCTGTGACGTCAAGCGTTGCTGCAGCGGCGACGAATTCGACATCCCGCTTATTCACGCTGGGCACTAACGGTGGCAGCCTGAGCAATACTTCCACGACCGGCCGACTAAACTTCACCAATTCGGGGCAGATCGGGCTACAAGGCGAAGGGCCCCGGACGCTCACCTTGGATGGCGTATCCACCGCCACAGTCAACTCGATCACCGGCAACGTCCTGGCGGCGATCATCCCTGATCAGAACCCGCTTACCGGAAAAACGTCTGTTAGTAAGATCGGCAGCGGCGTTTGGACACTTACGGGCAACAGCACGTATACCGGCGATACGACAGTGTCGGCAGGAAAGCTGATCGTAAATGGGGCGATTGTCAGCTCCGTCCTGCTCAGCGGGACCGGTTCGCTGGGCGGCTCTGGTACGACCGGCAGCGTCGTCGCCGGCGATGGCACGACGATCAGTCCGGGCAACAGCATCGGGACGATTCATACGGGTTCGGTCGCCTTCGGCGATGGCAGTATTTTCGATGTTGAAGTCGGCGCTGCAGGGAGTTCCGATCTGCTCGCCATTACGGGGTCGCTCGATCTGAGCGCCCCGGCCGACACACTGGCATTGACGAACTCAAGCGGGTTCGACGGCAGCGACTACACCATTGCCACGTTCACCGAGGGATCGTTGGGGAGCGATGTGTTTAACACGGTGACCCTCGATGGCATCGCAGTAAATCCCGCGGGCTTCACGATAGGGGACTTCACCTACGTCGTAGCCTATTCCAACAGTTCCTCCGGTGGTGGTTCGATTCAGCTGACCACTCTGGTTCCCGAGCCAACTTTCGCAGCAATTGCCTCGATCACGGCCGCGGTTTTGCTTGGCCAACGTCGGCGAATCCTTGGCGCCTGAAGGATACCGCTGGCCTCCGTGTCTCAACGGGAGACGTTATGAAAACGCAATCTCGCGCTTTCACGCTGGTCGAACTGCTCGTCGTGATCGGCATTGTGGCGTTGCTGATCAGCATCCTTATCCCAACCCTGGGCAAGGCGCGTTCCCAAGCTCAACTGACCAAATGCTCAAGCAATATGCGTCAGATGGCAATGGCGTTCCACATGTACGCCAACGAGAACAACGGCCGTTTTTCGATGCATGTCATCACGTATCTCAATCAGGCCCGACACAACGGGATGTATCCCACCAGCATGCGTAACCAAACGCTTTGGGACAACATGCGCAAGCGGTACATCACCGACAGTTGGGTGACGATCTGTCCGTTTTTTTCCAACCGAGAAACCGTTTTCAAAGACCCGTATTACTACGCCAGCAGTGCTATCGGCGGTTGGGAGTACGAACGCGCCCAGCCGGCCGCTGCTGCCCCGACGGTTATTCAGACTGCTTATATGTTCTTGCCAAACGTGAAGATGCTGCGTGACAGCCGCACCGATCTGACGACCTATGCGCCAATCGACTACGCGGCCGGCGAGCCAAAATGGCCTTCCAACGTTAAGGAAGCCAAATCGCAAGCCGCGATGATTTCCCATGTCCTGCAGTATTCGACCGTATTGTCAAACGTGACCGATAACGGCCATGGTGCCGCCACCCCGCAGGTTCCGTTACCAGCATCGGGCATTCCCGACGACGGCCATCAACTCCGAACACGTGTTCAGCCGGTAGCGTACGGCGACGGGCATGTCGAAGTGCATCGCAAGGGCGACATTAAGAACCGCGCCTCGATCACGCTCGCCAGCGGAACGATCATCTATGTCTGGTATTGAACCTCAACAATCAGAAAATTCCCATGAAACAGAAAAAATGGACATCCGGTACGAAAGTTGAGCATGTCATGCGAAACCGATCGTATGCATTCACGCTGGTCGAACTTCTCGTTGTCATAGGCATCATCGCGCTGCTGATTGGCATCCTTCTGCCGACGCTCAAGAAAGTGCAAATTCAGGCACGCGAAACTAAATGCATGAGCAACATGCGACAAATGGTGCTCGGATTCCATATGTACACTAACGAGAACCGCGGGAAGTTCCCGATGCACGTCGTGACGCTGATGAATCAGGCTCGTCACAGCGGATTGTATCTATCGCACATTAAAGAGCAGTCGTTGTACGACCGCATGCGTTCACGCTTCATCAAGGATGGTTGGCTTACCATCTGCCCGTTCTACGCTGCACGTGACAATACGCTGAAGAATCCGTACTACTGGAGCGGCACCGGGAATGCCAGCGGTGGCTGGGAGTACTACAGGGAAACGACAGCGAATCCCAACTCGCCTCCGATCATTATTCAGACCGCATACACATTCTTTCCGAATCTGAATCTGATCCTCAATACCAAGGATACGTCACCCGATGGGCTGACAAAGTATGCCCCGATCACATTTAACTCGGCGACGGGCGATACACCATGGCCGCGCGTTGCGAAGGATGCCAAGAGTCGCGCACCGATGATCGCGCACACGTTGGCGTTCAACGATAACGGCAGCAACACAGACAACGGGCATCAAGCCGTTGCGTCACAGTTCGCCTATTCCGGCCGCCCGACCGTGTGGAATCAGTTGCGTACAAAAACATCGCCGGTGGCATATGGTGATGGCCACGTCGAACTCAATCGACGAGACTCAATCCGTCTCCGAGCAACTTTCGTCACGTCGGCGAACTTCGGCAATCAGGACGTCTGGTACTAACTCAAGATAGCGGCTGGGAAACGCGAGACCTATGTTTAGCGCTCTTGTTCACCTTCGTGCTTCCCGAGTAATTCTCGCCAGCGTACTGCTATTATGTACGGGGGGCGTTGTCTCATCGGCTCGCGGCCAGGAAGACTCGACGCCAGCGACACGCCCCTCATCAACGCAGCCGGCACTTCGTCCGGTAGGGCCTATCGATCCCCAATCCGTGAACGATGTGGACACCGGCCGGTACCTTTTATCCCAGTGTCGAAATCTGGTGGAATCGGGTTCGCTCACGCCGCCTGCCCGCCTTGGGCTTGACGAAGCGGTGAAACCTGAAGCACGCGCACCGACGCGATTAACGCCGGCCACGGCGATCTCGATGGCACCGCAGGAGATATACCGAGAACGATCCAAGAGTGTGGTTGTCATCGGAACGGTGACACAACGCCCGGAAGTTCGCGTCTCATCCGCCAGTGGCTTTGTAATCTCGGCCGACGGCGTCGTCGTCACCAACTACCACGTCATTGCAGGCTCAGAAAAAGGTGGAAAAGATTCGGTTTCCGGGTTTGTCGCCATGACCCGCGACAGACAGGTGTTGCCGGTAACAAAGGTTTTGGCGCTCAGCGAAAAATACGACATCGCGATTGTGCAGGTCGAAGGGGGCTCCAACCTGACGCCAACTCCGATCGCAGAGCGCGCCGATATCGGCAGCAACGTCTACCTCGTCTCTCATCCCAATCGAAAATACTGGTATTTCAGTCAGGGTATAGTCGCGAGATATGCCGTTCTCATGCGAAAGACACATCCCGTCGACACGCTACAGATCACGGCTGACTATGCCCGCGGATCCAGCGGTGCGCCAATTTTGAATGCGTCGGGTGAAGTGATTGGGATCGTTGTCAGTACCAATAGCATCTACTACAGCACCGACGAAGACGGAAGCCAGAAGAATCTGCAGATGGTGATGAAACAGTGCGTCACCTCAGCCCAACTCCTTGAACTGATTGAACAGCCGCCAGCGAAATGACGTAACCCAGGAAGTGAGCATAAACATGAAAAAGAAGACGCTAAAAGGTATCCGTTCCCTGGTGGTGCTGTTTTCGTTTGCCGCCCAGGCAACGATGGCATTGGCGCAGACGCAGACGTTGAAAGTTGGCGATAAGGCACCAGAGTTTGAAGGCAAGTTCATTAAAGGCGAGCCGATCACTTCGTGGGAGCCGGGAAAGCTTTACGTGATCGAATGCTGGGCAACCTGGTGCGGCCCGTGCAAGGCAAGCATTCCACACCTCAATGAACTGCACAACAAATACAAGGACAAAGGCCTGGTGCTGATTGGTCAGGATGTGTGGGAAACCGAGCCTGAAGCTGTACAGCCGTTCGTCGATTCCATGGGCAACAAGATGGCATATCGAATCGCCATCGATCCGCCCGGCCCCGAAGGGGGCCGCGGGGGCCCAATGGCGAAGAACTGGCTTGCCGCCGCAGGAAAGAAGGCGATTCCGGCAACTTTTATCGTGGATGGCCAAGGCATCCTGGTGTGGATGGGGCATCCGAACGATCTGACCGAAGAGATGATCGAAAAGGGTCTGGCCGGAACGCTGACGGTTGACGCCGCCAATACCGCGACCGCGGCCATCGAGGAGCGAAAGGCGAAGACGCGCCTGTTAACAAGGCAGATTACGGAACTACTGGCGGCAAAGAATTTCACCGCGGCCGAGAAATCCATCGTCGAACTTGAGGGCGTGCTGCCTGATGACCAGAAGTTCACCGCGGGCGGATTTCGCGTAGACGCGTTGATCGCCCAAGGCGACTTCGAATCGGCCTCAAAACTGGCGCTTGAGTTGAGCGAGAAAACCACGACGAACATGATGTTTCGCTCAACACTGGTGAATCGTCTCGTCGGCGAAGGCGTGCCGCCTTTGGCACTGGAGGCGGCGAAAACGATCGCCGCCCGGTCCAACGAGCTACTTGGCGGAAAAGACACCGGCAGCATGATCACGCTAGCCCGGATTGCGATGTGGAGTGGCAATCAAGCCGAGGCGATCGCGTGGCAGGAGAAGGTCGTCGAGAACTCCAAGCCCGCAGCGCGGCCGCGGATGCAAGGCTTCCTCGATGATTACAAGGCCGGACGGATGCCGGCGATGCGTAAGCCGGCCACTACGGGACTCCCCGCGACGCAGCCATCCGCCGCAGCCAAAACCGACGTTCCTAAGCCTGCGGAAAAAAGCGAGGCGGACGTCGCCGCGCCAAAGGCCGCCGGCCTGCCATCGCTTAAGGTAGGCGATGCCGCTCCTAAGTTCGCAGGCTCGTTCATCCAGGGTGAGCCCGTCAACGAGTTTGCTGAGGATAAGGTCTACCTCGTCGAGTTCTGGGCCACGTGGTGCGCTCCGTGCAAGAAGGCGATCCCACACCTCAACGAGCTGCATAACAAGTTCAAGGATGAAGGCCTCGTCGTCATCGGCCAGAACATCTGGGAACGAGACGATTCTCTCCCGGCGCCATTCGTAAAAGAAATGGGCGAGAAAATGAGCTATCGCATTGCGGTTGACGACAAGACGACGTCGCAGAAGGGCGTCATGGCAGAGACGTGGTTCGCCGCGGCGGGACAGAAGGGGATTCCGGGCAGTTTCCTGATCAAAAACGGGAAGATCGTGTGGATCGGTATGCCACACCTTCTCACCGATGAGCTGGTCGAATCGGTCATCGCCGGCACGTTCGATGTGCAGGCGTCGGCGAGGACGTTCGAGCAGAAATACACCACGGAGAAGGCCGCCGATGAAACTCGCGCGCGGATTTCTCCGCTGCTTCGCACGTTCTCATCCCAGTTGTCGGCCAAGCAATGGGACGAAGCGCAGGCCACGTTCAGCCAGATGAGCAATATCGCTAAGTCGCTCCCGGCCGCTGATCGAAGGCGTATCGCATTTCAGGAGCTTCGGCTCGACGTGGCAAAGGGTGATCCCGACAAATCGCTCGACGTTGCGCGCCGGTTGCTCGACGACGGGCGCGACGAACTGGCGAAGTCGAATGTCGCACGATTGCTGCTGTCCAACCCGAACCTTGGAGCCGACGCAGCACGGTTTGCAGATGAGCAACTCGCCACGCTGTCCGACACACGGAACGCATCAACTCTCGCGCTCAAAGCCCGCGCGTCGTTTATCAGGGGCAATTCGAAGAACGCCATCGCACTTCAGGAGCAGGCCGTGGCCCTGAGCACTGAGAAGACCCGACAGCAGAACGAATCTGCGTTGGAAAGCTATCGCAACGGTGTTTTGCCTCGGTAAACATGCGCAGACTGATTGCCGATATGAAGACTCCCCGCGGTTTCATCTTTGCGTTGCTCTGGGTGGCTTGGTGCACCCTGAATGGCTCTGCGGCGAGCGCGCAGCGCAGCCCCAAGACGTCCGCGCTATTCGATACGACCGCGCTGGTTCCCGGGCACCGTCGACTCGCCGAGGGCGGCGGTTGCCGCCGGATAGTTTTTTCATGGATGGCGCAGAAGATGTGCTGGCTGGATAGGAGTTGACGTGTCCGATTCACAATGGTTGAACGAGGCGATTCGCAAGATCGAGGCCGATTTCAGTCGATCGAGCGATACGCATCTGCTTCGCCTTGATCTTCCAGGGGTCCGCGATGTGCATCTTTACCTGAAGGATGAGTCTGTTCATCCTACCGGAAGCCTCAAACACCGACTTGCGAGATCGTTGTTCCTTTACGCGTTGTGCAACGGTTGGATCGACGCCAACACGACTGTCATCGAAGCGTCTTCCGGAAACACCGCCATCTCCGAGGCGTATTTCGCGCAGTTGCTGGGTCTGCCATTCGTTGCGGTCGTTCCAGCGGACACGTCGCCAAGCAAACTTCAGCAAATTCAATATTACGGCGGACTATGTCATTTTGTTCCGCCAGGCGCTGACCCAACTGATGAGTCCCGTCGTCTTGCACATGAGACCGGCGGTTACTTCATGGATCAGTTCACCTTTGCCGAACGCGCAACCGACTGGCGCGGCAACAATAACGTTGCAGAATCGATTTTCGCGCAGCTTAAAGAAGAGCAATTTCCGTTGCCGCGATGGATCGTTTGCTCAGCCGGGACCGGTGGCACCTCTGCAACGATTGGCCGGTACGTGCGTTACCGGCGATGTCCAACGCAGGTGTGCCTGGCCGACCCCGAGCAAAGCGTCTATTACGACGCGTGGATCTCCGGCCGACGTGATCTGACATGCAAGCGGGATGGCGGAGGTATAGAAGGCATCGGACGCGGGAGGGTCGAGGCGAGCTTTCTGCCGTCGGTGATCGACCGTTGCCTACAGGTACCCAACGCGGCGAGCATCGCGACCATCCAGGTGCTCGATAAAGTGCTGCGCCGAAAGTACGGCGGCTCGACGGGAACCAACGTCTGGGCGGCATGCAGTATCATCGCAGAGATGCTCGAACGCGGCGAGGCGGGTTCCGTCGTCACGCTCGCATGTGATTCGGGCGAACGGTATCTCAATACGTACTACAACTCAGATTGGATCGCGCAACAAGGGTATGACATTCGGCCGCACATGGACCAACTGGCTGGGTTTATCGAATCCGGCAATTGGTCTGGAGCCAGCAGCCCCAAGACATTTCTAAGAAAAGCGAGGGCGCCATCGAAGGTTATCGCCAGAGCGACCCTTTCACGCACGCGTAGTCACGCCGTGGCAGAAGAGCAGGTTTGCTGATGAGCTTCGCCCAGGGAGGATAGATATGCCTTTGTTTGAATTCGATTCCAAAACGCTGTCCGAGTTGCGACGTGGCGCAAGGGTACACGAGGACCTTCGATTTCGAATGAGGTGCCAGATTCTGCTTCGCGGAACATCTCTTGACACCGCCGTTGCGGTGGCGCGCCAGCTTGGAACTAGCGAGTCGGCGGTCCGCGCCGCTAAGCGTCGCTTTGATGATCTGGGATTTGACGGCCTTCTTGACCTTCGCAGCGGCAACGGGCGAAGTCGCTTGAAGTTGTCCAGAGATTACCTTGTGATCGTCGATGAGCTTATGCAGAGCAATCCACGAGACCACGGTTTCGAAGACCGACGATGGACACGATTTACGCTGGCACGCGCCGCGGCGCGCGCGACGGGCGTACTTATCAGTCCATCGACCGCCGGCCGGCTCCTCTGTCGTTTGAAGCCAGTCTGTGACCCGTCCGTACGTGTTTTTCAATGAAAGTCATTATGCAGCTTCGTTTCCTGATTGCCGTGTTTTCCGCGATCGCCTCAGTATCAATGGCGCAGACTATTCAGGTCGAATTTGAGAGGCAGACGCTCGAGAACGGCCTTACCGTCATCTACGCTCCATTGCACAACGCGCCGGTGGTCCAAACACGTCTGACCTACCATGTCGGATCGCGCGACGAAGATCCTCAGCGGCAGGGGTTTGCGCATCTGTTTGAACACATGATGTTCCGCGGGTCGACGCACGTTGCACCGGAAGAGCACATGAAGTTGATCGGCGCTGCCGGGGGC